>JABDDF010000066.1 GCA_013287745.1 Gammaproteobacteria bacterium | reverse complement strand
ATTAGCCAATTGCTTGGATACAATGATGCTGACTATTCTTTTGATATTCAAGGCGGTGATTGGTTTGCATTACTGACTGATTATCTCAAGCAACTCGATCATAAAATTAAAATGGGACAAAAGATCAAGGGAAACTTAATTAGCTTGATGGAAGGAAAAGATCTTCCCCTGCATTTATTAACTTCTCCTGCATTTTTACGTAAATTGTATCATAGCTTTCATTATGGAATTGTAGAGCGGTCGGTGAAGTCGGCTCACGACATCGTTATAACTAATAGCTTTCTATTCCCTAAGCTTAAAGATGAGCTGGTTGACCGTGTTGCGCAAGTTTCTACAAATGTCCAAGAACTTTTTAAGGCAATCGATACTAATGATGTAAAGCTTCCAACTCTAATCCAAAAATATTCAAATAACGTTGGTACTGTTATTAGTCAACTCACCATGCATAGAAAACAACATGATGCCAGTTTGCTTGACATTCATAAACAAGCAATTGATGCCTATATCGAAATGCAAAAACGTATTTCAAATGAAATTGTAACGGTATTAGTAGAGCAGGATAAATTGACGCCAGCGATCATTGATATTTTTGGAACTTCTCTCACCTATAGTTACGAACGCTATATGCGCTCGAAAATGCGGCGAATCCTTTGTGTGGGAGAATCAGATAATATTTTTCATCTGCCAATGACTGAGGATAATGTAAATCGTGATGCTGAAAAGGCTGCCTCAGTGCTTAAGACATTTAATAATACAGATGGAGAGAAATCGTTTGATGCAGCTACAATTCAGACCTACACTTATTCGCCGTCTAAGCATGGACAGGTAACTGATCATAATCCCATATTAGAATCAAAAGCGCTAAAAATGTCCACGCCGACTGAATTATATGAGCTAACTAAGCAATTCATCTCAAACATTGAGAATTCGATTCAATATAAAAATAGGGTGATGTCAGCGGATCAAAAAAAAATGTATGACGAATTAATCGCCTATCGCAGGTTTCTTGAAGATGAAGCTTGTGCTTTCAGTTTAATTGGCAATAGTCATAGCGGTACTTTTGGTTTGGCAAATCCTTATTTAACTCAATTGGCTCTTTTGCAAAAAAATAGAGAAAATAAGGATAGACAAATCGCTTCACTAATTGAAGAGCGAAAGAAAAATGAAACTGAAAAAGAAAAATGTTTAAAAAAATTAGAGGTGTCAGGATTTGAAGCATTACAAACTGAGATACGAAAAATTGATATCAATCTTGCGCATCTCGCAGAACAGAAACGCAGCATAGAAACTAAAATCGCGCATATAGAAAAATGTATCGAACCGCAGATGACATTTGCAATGCAAGCTGCCAAGGAAAGATTAAATCGCTTATGTAAACCAAGGCTTGATGCAGAAAGAAATAATGCACTTTATGGTTTCACTGGCCATGACATCGATCACTTAGCTCAATATGAAGAAAAAAACCGAGAACAACGACTTGCAGAATGGGCGCTAGGGTCAGAACATATGAGATCAGGCAGCGCAGCCTGGGTCGATAAGCAAAATTTATCATTGAAATCGGCGCTATCTAAGACTGAAAAAAAATCTTCCATAGAAATTGCCCTTAAGTACAATGAAATTTGTGCGGAAACAATCTATGGCGAAAATGAAATTGCCTCACCCGATTTTAATCAAACTACCATCGAAGATCGTCGAGATCGTTTTGGCAATCGTTTGGCTGACATGCTAGGCACTGTATTTGCTAAGAGTGATAAAAAAGCTAATGATCCTGATTATCATAACACGGCTGCAATACGACTGATGTGTCAGCAGGCGGCACGGCATGCCGATTCTGGTATCCCTTATTCAAAATTTGTTCTGCCATACAACATGCAGATTATTCATGCTGCCAAGCATGAATTAAATAGTAATTTTGCTGCGATGTGGGGATTTTTATCATTTGAACCTATTATTGTTGCTAACACAAAGAAAAAGATTTTAGATCTCATATCAAAAATAAGAACCTGCAATTCTCCGATGGATTATATTGCTATTGTTAAAGCGCTGACTAATCTCTCTAGCGGTATGTCGGATAGTTTGAGTTATTTTTTAAAATGGCATTATCGCGCAATCATTGAAGAAGCGGTCCGTGATATTGTTGATATACATTTTTGTAATCCTTCGGTGAATATCCTTCAAGCAAAGCGTGATGAATTACGCGCGCTTAAATATACTTTGCAAAGTGCCTGTTATCAAAAGAGTGAGGATATGCACAAATTACTTGAGGTGATAGATCAAAAAATTAATGAATCTTATCGATCGACTTATGATATTGCGAATTTGCATATGCTAGATGAAGATAAGGTCGCTGAAATTATTATTACCGAGGATTCAAGTCAAGGTGATCGAAATTTGGATCGATTCTATCGAACATTAGGAACTTGTATAGAGAGTGCCATAGAGACAGCAAAAGTAAAAGCAACCGGTGACGTGCAAATTGAGTCATCCCTTGCGATGAAAGGATTTAATGCCGCAGCAAATGCTTTTGGCGCGGGTGCAGTAGGTAGTGCAGGAGTAGCATTAGAACAAGCCTATGAACAGGAAAAGGCGTCCAAGCTCATATCAATTCTTGGTAATCCATCGGAATGGAATCATTTTATTTGGAATGTGATGACGCCTGCTATTAGAGATACTTATAGGCAGGAAATATTTGATCGTATGGATCATGATGCTGAACGCTTTGCTGTATTTTGCGCTAATCGAATCATGGCCGCTCTTTATAGTGAGAAAGGTCAGCAAGCCTATCTTGCTTGCAAGACAGAAAGCGAGAAAATATCTTTGATGCTCAAAGCCATTGTCAAAGGACCTTCTGACTCTAGTCAATATGATAATGAAAAAAAATCATTTGAAGATTTGGTTTCTTTGACAGACTTCATTTATTGCGGCGATGACCATGCAAGAAGAGTTTATACTTATGCTTCACCGTCTTTGGATGAAAAGAAACGGACTTATCAAAATCATTGCTTTTTTGGCATGGGAACGAATGTTGAAATTACTTATCAGGATTATAAAAAGTTGGCAAA
>JABDDF010000065.1 GCA_013287745.1 Gammaproteobacteria bacterium | reverse complement strand
GGCCATTCAATTTGGATTGACGCATATTTTGTATTTGCAGATGCAAGATATAGTAACTATTAAACCATAAAACTATGGCAACACATAACCCATAAAACTAACGCTAGCTTGGCGTTAGTTTTATGGGTTATGTGTTAACACGCTCTTGACATTATATTTAATTGTTGTTACATTTAAAATAAGGGGTGAGTGATGAAAATTGAGTTTGACCCATAAAAATCGGAAAAAAACACTAGCGAGCGAGGTCTTTCCTTTGAGAACGCCGCTGATTTTGATTGGGAAACAGCAACCGTCATTGAGGATACTAGAAAAAAATATCCTGAAAGACGCTTTATAGGTGTTGGTTATTTAGGTGAGAGGCTGCATGTAATTTGTTTTGCGCCAGTCAATGGTGGCGTGCGAATTATTAGCTTTCGTAAAGCAAATAAACGTGAGGTAAAAAAATATGAAGAAGCCATTAACGAATAAGAAAGGCGAAGTAAGAGAGCTTACAAAAAAAGATTTTAAGATGATGCGTCCAATAAAGGAAGTCTTACCTGAATTAGCTAAAATTCTTCCAAAACGCAAGCGCGGTGAACGTGGGCCTCAACATGCACCGAAGAAAATGTCTGTTACTGTACGTTATAGTCCAGAAATAGTGGAGTACTTTAAGGCTACAGGAGCGGGATGGCAGACACGTATGGATAAAGTTTTAAAGAGTTATATTAAGAAAAAAGGTTCGCATAAGGCTGCATGAGTAAATTTTAATCGTTTAAACAGAAGAGTAAATATATGCAATATCCAATTTTTATTCATAGAAATGAAAATAGCGCTTATGGTGTTATTGTTCCTGATTTGCCTGGCTGTTTTTCTGTTATTGAGAAATGTAATGGATAATGCCTCTAAAGAAGTAGCCTAATATGCATTTCACAATGTTTTGATGAATGCTAAAATTGTTTCAATTAACTCGAAAATAATTGTCATATCAAATTCAGAAAATATCATCATAGAAAAATTCCTTCATAAGTTATATCCCGTAATATCATTAATCTCTTTCTCACCCCCGATACTCTTGCTAGTTGTTAACGTTGGCGGGTGCGCTCATCCGCGCAAAAAACGCGCGTATTCGCTTCTCGCCAACGTTAACAACTAGCAAAATTATCGGGGGTGAGAAAGAGATTATACCTCATAAAAGGCCATAGGGTGAAAAAGCGGTTGCAATATGGTTCCATATGCGGTACCATATATTATGAGCAAAATAGAAAAAACATTACAAAAGATGCGGAGTAATCCGCGTGATTGGCGGATTGAAGATATTCAAGCCCTGGCAAAACGCTATGAAATTGATTATCGTCAACCCGGATCAAGCCATGTGACTTTTCGATTTAGCAATGGCGATAAATTAACTGTGCCTGCTCATAAGCCAGTAAAACCAATTTATATACAAAAATTTATTGATTTATTGGATGCTCAGATAGGAGGTGCAAATGAGAAGTAAATTAAAATATCCTGTCACTATTCGTCCTTTAACAAAAGATGAGGGCGGTGGCTATCTAGTAGAATTTCCAGATTTGCCTGGATGTATGGCTGATGGCGAAACGGTCGATGAAGCGTTAAGTGAAGCTGAATCAGCAATGAAGTCTTGGCTTGAAACAGCAAGAAGTTTTGGTGATTCTATTCCTGAGCCAGGTATTTCTACAAAATATAGCGGACAGTGGCGATTGAGGGTGCCAAAGAGCTTACATGCGGCGCTTACCCTTCGAGCTAAATTAGAAGGCGTTAGTCTTAATACATTAGCGGCGGTTTTATTAGCTGAAGGTCTTGAGCATCGATTTCATCAGAAAAGTGGTGAGGATAGAAGTAATTGATTTTTTTGTCATGGTTGAACCTTTTTAGGTTGGGTTTGGAGGGGATTTAAGACATTGTAGATGGTGGCGAGGCATAATCATGTTATGCACATCCTTAGTTAGTAAATCCAAGCTATTTAGACAGTGGATTAGCGTTGATAGCGGCTTCTGCGGCTTCATTAAAATATTGCTGGATTGGATAATCATGCTATCAGTGATTTTTCTCCGTTATTTAACTTGCAATTTTAACACAAGTGCATACGGGGATGTCTAGCCGTAACAACGTCACAACGTAATAGACACGCTGCTTTTAGCGTAACTTCACTGTGACGTGTTACGCATACTAACGTCACAAATTTACTTGTCGTCACAAAAATGCCGCGTCAGCACTAGCATGTGACGTTGTTACGCTTATATCACTCCCAGAGAGATATCGTTCAAAGGCATCAGTAAATTGCAAAAAATGATATCCTTTGGCTGTTACATTTCCCAAGCGTATTGTATGACTAATAATGCCAAACTCTCTGAGACGTGAAGCAATTTGTCTCGGCGTAATAGATTGATCGCGATTGAATGTTGCCCATGGTTTTTCATTATCACGACAGAGAGCGATAAGTAAATCAGCTGTGGTAATTCGATCTGTTTGTCGAGACACAATAATTTCACGTATATCAGAAAGTAATTCGATACCCATACTTTTTGATTGATCAATATCACCTGAAATTTTTAATGCTGCCACTTGTGCTAACTGCCTCCACGTTTCACTAGCACATTCAGCAATAGCAAATAAAGGTTCCCAATTATCTTGTGCTCGATCATGCAAGGCATCGGGTAAATTCGGTTTTGCATTTTGAATAAATGCTGAATAATCTTCGCTAAAACGCGCAAGTTTTGCAGCCAATATTTTAAAATGCAAGGGATCAGCATGCCGCAATCGTTCAGTTTGCTCTTCCATTTTCTTGCGACGCAATTGCAATATAATGGCTCTATCCATCAATGTTCCATGCAACTGTCCGATTCCTGAAATTGCTTTTGCGCCCCATAACTGAAATCGTTTTGGTGTGTGATCATCACCTACTGTACGCACCAAAAATGCGCCTTCTCTTGTATGACCACAATTAATCAATCCTCGCAATTCTTGATTTTCACGCAAGAAAGTATCTGCTTCATCGATTAATATAGTAGGCTGCCATAAATCAATAGAGCGAAATAAAGCAGCAGAAGTTACATTTGAAGCTGCTAATGGTCGATTCACTAATCGATTCAGTAAAAATAATAATTGGCTTTTACCGCACCGTTTTTCAGGCGCGGTAATGATAGCAAGAGGCGCAACATGAATTACATCAATAAACCATGTCATTGCAATCCAAAGTGTTGCAGCTGTAATTGTTTCCGGCTGGCAAACAATGAATCTTCTGATTGTCGAGGCAATTTCATCTAGCAATAGATTAGGTGAAATTGCCTCATGCCAAGGCTCAATGATGTCAAAGGGCATTTTATTTTCATCCGTTGATGTTCTTTGCGCATCTTTAACTAATTTATCTAAGGTCGCTGGACGAATACCTAATGCTTGAGCTGTTGTGGTGCGAACGCGATCATAAGCAATTGGAGGGAGCGCTGCTAATGTATGTATCATTTCCCTATCAATACTCATTGCTAACACCCCCTCCGCGACTTTCAAAAATTCGCTGCTTTATCCAGTCATCAA
>JABDDF010000064.1 GCA_013287745.1 Gammaproteobacteria bacterium | reverse complement strand
CTGCATCACACCCGTCATAGCAGCTTGTAATGAATGCGCAGGGTTCGCAATTAAATTCTGTAAATAATCCAATTGATCATGATTAGTTTGAGTAATAGCAAAAATACGCTGCAAGGATTTCGCCGTCGCGAATTGATAAACGACAACAGCGGCTGCCAAACCAAGTGAGCCGCCAATATTAAACATAGTCACCATGGTGCCTGTGGCAACACTGGCACGATCTTCACCGACTGCCTTTTGTGCAGCAATAAGAGAGACGGTATTACCCAGCGCCCACATGCTGCCAACACAGACAAAGGTTAATATGATATACCACAATGGACTTGTACTGCTAAAAAATAAGTGCAAGAAAGCGGATAATGCGGCAAGTAATAAGCCAAGCAAAATGCTATTAATGAGTCCCCAACGTGAAATGAGTCGATCTACAATAAAGGCAACGAGAAATACCGCAACGGGGATGGCAAACAAAATCAAGCCTGTTGTTTGCGGTGATTGATTGCGAAATACCTGCAAGTAGAGCGGATCAAAAAATAAAGTGACCGCACTCATCACGCCTGCAAGAAAACAGAGAATGGCGCCACCATAAAATAATAAATTGGAAAAATCGCTAAAATCAATCAAGGGATCTTCCATGCCAATTTCAATTTTGATTAAAACAATCATGGCGACAAGACCAACAATGAGATAAGTCAAAGTATTAGCATTCAGCCAGCCCAGTGTTTGGCTATGAATCAAACTCAAGACGATACCGCCCATGCCAAGAGCAAGCAGCAGCATACCCTTCCAATCTAATTTCACCTTGTCTTGGCTGCTATTGGATTCATTGAGTGATTTAAAAGAAAATAAATAACCCAATAAAATAATGGGAATGTTGATATAAAAAATCCAACGCCAATTCCAATAAGCGACGATGGCGCCGCCAAGCACGGGGCCCAAGGCAAGAGCAAGTCCGCCTAAACTACCAAGCCAGGCGATGGCCTTGCCGCGTTCTTTTTCTGGAAAGGATAGTGGTAATAATGAAGGGCCAAGTGGAAAAACCAGCGCTGCGCCTAATCCTTGTAAAAAGCGCCCGAAGATCAGCCAATTAATATCAGGAGACATGCCGGCAATGATGGAAGCAAGGGCAAAAATACCCGTGCCCAAATAAAAAAATCGGCGGCGGCCAAATAAATCAGCTAATCGTCCCATGATGGTCGCTAATATACATAGGGTCAAAAAATAAATGTTCATGATCCATTGCAGGGAAGTTAGATTACATTGCAATTCGACTTGGATGGTGGGGAGAGCAACATTGACGACGGTGTAATCTAAATAGCAGCCGAAGGAAAGTAGGGCGACACCGATGAAGGCTAGCCATTTGTTGGCGTAGGGATTTGAAATTTGATTTTTGGTGTGCATATTAAACACCTTATTTTTGGACTTGATAAGCTTGACAAACTGCGGACAACAAGACAAAGATTACGCCTTTTTAAAAGCAGGAACAATATCCTCAGCTGCCTCATAAACTTTTTTATTCGTTAACATTAAGGCTTTCTTAGTTCTAGCATCATCTCCAAAGAAACCATTTATATACAAACTGACATCATAGGCAAGTTTATATCGGGAAAAGAAAGTGATAGCAACAGCTTCTTCACGCTGTTTACAAAGATAGGGAAACAGGTGAAATAAAGTATCCGTGTAAGTCTGTCTATTTGCAGAAGCCAACATTTGTGGACTTCTTCCATCCTGAAGAAATTTCCCTATGTGGGATCTCATGTCCCTAGGAAGACCGGTAAAGAAAGATAAAGCCGCAGCTTCAGCATATCTTTCGTTAAAATCAGGAGCAAAGACTTCTATAAATGCTCTTTTAAAATAACAATCAAAGTGGGACAAAATATTTTCTGAGTTTTCTAGCGCTCTGTTAACGCTAGCATTCAGTGGACTGTTATCACTTAACAAGACGGATTGTTTACAATAAGCCACTAACTGCTCTTTTAATTTATTTTCAATATTTTCGCAAACACCTTCCTGAACGAGGCGAGCAAATTCTAAAAAATGCTTACACTCACTAACTCTAAGATAAAGAGTTGCTTGATTTATCGTTGGGTTGATGAGTTGATTAATGAGATCTAAAATTTCTTGCAAACCTTTTTTTGCGTAGTATGCCACGATTTTTCTTTGACCGTCTTCGCTATTAAGTTCATCAATGATTTCTTGTAACTTATCACGCCACTCTTTTATTTGCATATCTAAGTATTCATTAAATTGATAAGCTTCAACTTCCTTTATTTTTTTCGATAAATAAATTGCGCTGCAATTCATCTGTACTAAATCAAATCCACCGACTTCTACTACGCCAAGATCAAAATCTAATTCTAATTTTTCTGATGCTATTTCAGCATTAAATTTATTTAACAAGGTTTGAACAACTGCTGCGAGCTTATCATGATTAGCAGAGATTAGGGTTGCTGCTTGTGTCACAATGACTTGCTGATACGCTTCAATTTGTTGGAGTGCTTTTCTGTTTGATTCTCGAACCCGCGTTATATTATCATTTATCGCTGTATCAAATTCAGGGATATAGCATATTTGATGTCTGCCCTCATCAGAATAAATCCGCTGAATAAAATGTAAATCGCTTAATAAGATAATAGTTCTATCGATCAGACCGCCGCATAAAAATTGTATGTCTTTATGTGAAATGCTTTCATATGCCTTTTTTAAGTTAAGCAATAGTTTTTCAAATCGCCCCATAATCCAATCTTCTCTAAAAATTAAGCGCTTTTCATCGAAACAAGTAGGGAGGGTTTCGCAAAAAGAATTTAATTTATTTACTAAACGAGAGATAGAGAAATAATCCAATATAGACCGATCTTCGATAGCGTTAATAGTGTTGATAGCTGTTTGAACTCTGGATAAAAAAGCCTTTAAGGCCGCAATATCTTCCTGGTTTTTTGTAGACCCAAATTTAGGGCTGAGTTGATCTCTAAGCATCGCATTGCCTCCTCACTTGATTTTCATCTAAGATAATACGCTAGACAGCCCTAAGAAATGATTCTCTTTTTTCTCTGTCGTTAGATTCAACTTCTTGAGCGGGCTTAGCAAGCCATTAGCCTTATCGACATCCGTGATAACATTTGAATTTGCAAAACTCACAATTTCTTTAATGATTTGAATCTCGCTTACCATAAAAATCAATAGCCTTTTTTGTTAACTTCACCAAATCATCCGGCTTAAGACATTTATCTAGGATCTGATGCTTAATAAATTGGATTTTGTGAGGCATATTCTCTTTTGCATCCGAAGAATAAATGTAGGCACAATATCCTTTTTCAGAATTTGTTTCTACTCGATAACCTTTAGGACCGTCTTTACAAAAAATAGGACTATAATACTAATCATTCAAGCTGCATCTTGTACATCAATTTTTAACTTCAATCCGGCTCGATTGACTAAATCTTGCAAACATAGCCTGACAAATTGCTTGGGAGAATATTTTAGCTTTTTAGCAAATGCTGCCGCTGCCTTTGGACTGATCGTTCGCCGACCTTTCTCAATATCACATAAGTATTGCCTAGACACACCCAATAGTTCAGCAAATTCGGCTTGAGACATTTCTTCACCTTGACGAATTGATGTTAATAAGTTTGGCAGCGTTAGTTTACCTGCCAATTTTTCTAGAAATTTCATCGCCTCACTCGTTTTCTTAGTAATCATGTTTACTAACCTCCAGAAGTTTAATAATTTCAATTTTGCCTTCTTGGTCTATGATGTAGATAGCACGATAAGCCTTGCTTAAGCGAATTGATCTTTGCCCTGCCCTTTTGCCTTTCAATGGTTCATCATGATAAGCAGATATTTTTCTCACTTCTCTTAATCCTACATCTTCAACATCATCAATCCATGATTGTAATTTGCGTACAA
>JABDDF010000063.1 GCA_013287745.1 Gammaproteobacteria bacterium | reverse complement strand
TCTTTTATCGATGCCGACATGCTAAAACGTGTTGAAGTTCCCGCTGCTGGCCAACCCTATTTGTTTCAATACAGCTTTGCGGTTCCTCATGAGCGAAAATATTCCCATATCACAACTTGGCTTCGACACTACATCGCTTTCTCTCTAGAAAAATATTCGGATATTGAATACGCATTTTCATTTGTACCGCTAAATGAATCTCAGAAAAATGTAATCAGAACAGCCATGGATCAATGGGAAAAGATAGCAAATATTAAATTCATTGAAACCACGGAAACCGATGGTGTATACACCAGCATAGTTCAATTTGAATTGTATGATACTTCTGAGAAAACAATACGTAAATTTGATTGCAAATTAGATAATCCATTTTATAAAGGAAATTTTTTTCCAACACACAATTCTATCAATGCGCTTGCTATCAATGGATACTACTTTAATCACTGTGAATCTATTCATTCGCCAAGGTCATTAAAAACTTCTCTGCATGAATTAGGTCATGCACTTAGCCTTCAACACTATTTTGAATCACCCTCAATAAGCGCAGAAACCAACACGACAACGTATTCCATCATGAATTATGAAATTGAAAGAGAAGGGCATAATCAAATTTACCCTATCTCGCCCATGCCAGTTGATATGCTAGCCTTACATCATATTTTTGGTGCCAATCCTCATACCCATGCTGGTAACACCACCTATCAATTGCATCATCTCACCACTGCCTATCCTGGCTACAAAACAATTTCATCCCTCTATGATGCAGGCGGTATTGATACTTTTGATGCAAGCCAAGTCATGCAAGATGCCATCTTCATTAATTTAAGGCCTTATAGCAGATCTAATTTGGGAACTTGCTACCTAGCACTTCCCGATATACAAATTGAAAATGTCATCGCCAGTCATTTTAATAATACGATTATTTTAAATTCCCTCGATAACATAATTGATATTAGTCACAGTAAAAATTCAACTATTGTTATTGATCCGCAATTTTGCGGACATGACAAAATTCTTGGTTTCAATGAAAAAACCAGCCAAATTATCTTGGAAAGAGCGCCATTAAATCATGCTAGTACTTGGAAAATTGATAGCAGCATAGAACAAGATGGCGTTCACACGCATATTATTTTTGATAGTGAAAATGAAATTGAATTGATTAGTGATGAAATAATCTCACTCAATGCAGGTAATTTTTATTCGCTTGAATATAATGATGCTGTTCAATGTCAATTATCGAGTGATCATTCCATTCTTTCCTCTATCCTCAAACATTCACAAGCTGCGTTTTCTCATTTTCCGGAAACTTTCTATCAAGATTTTCTTACTTCATTGAAAAATGGTATCGCTATTGGTTTTATCCTTGGTTTAACTGAGGAACAATTACGTAAATATCAATGTAGTGAGCAGCAGATTTTTATTTGTCTATCACTCATGCATTGCCTATTGTCGATTGTCACAGGCACGCTGCTTTCTGGCGCAGCTTCTTTTTTGACAAGCAGTGCATGCCGCTATTTGGGTTTTAGTGAAAAAACGACTTATCTCGCGAGCAGAGTGGCATCAGAATTAGCTGCTGATCTTAATTTAGTTTCTCTTCCGGCAAGACTATGCTGTCATACTCTAGCACAAACAAGCGCTGCTCTCTTGTGTCGTGTCGGATTATGGAGTAAAAATCATTTAGTGAAGAAATACTATAATGATGCAGAAATGAGTAAACCCTATGTACACATTATTTAAAAAATTGCTATTTCAGCTTGATCCCGAAGTATCGCATACTTGTGCGATGCGTGCTTTACAACTGGCCTATCAATGCGGACTATCACGCTGTATTTCATCCGTAAAACAACCGCAAACTGTGATGGGTTTAACTTTTGCTAACCGCATTGGCCTTGCTGCAGGCTTGGATAAAAATGCTGATTATGTCGATGCCCTGGCTGCCTTAGGATTTGGCTTTATTGAAATTGGTACGGTGACGCCGCGGCCGCAAATAGGCAACCCCAAGCCGCGTCTCTTTCGTCTCGCCAGAGAAGAAGCCATTATCAATCGCATGGGTTTTAATAATAAAGGGGTTGACTACGTTAAAGAGCGCTTGCAAAAAACGCATTATCGCGGCGTGTTAGGCGTGAATATTGGCAAAAATAAAGAAACGCCCAATGAGCGGGCAATTGATGATTATCTCATTGGCTTTCGTGAATTATGGCCCTATGCAAGTTATATCACCATTAATATCTCTTCGCCGAATACGCCAGGTTTACGCGACTTGCAGCAAAATCATTTTCTCAGTGATTTATTAGGTGCAATGAAAAAAGAACAAGAATTGATTGCGAAAAATCATCAAAAATATGTGCCGCTTGCAGTGAAAATTGCGCCTGATTTATCGGCGGAAGCTTTGGATGAATTAAGTCAGATTATTTTGCAGCAAAAAATAGATGCTGTGATTGCAACGAATACGACGATTTCACGAAAGGGTGTGGAGCAATCTCCTCATGCACAGGAAGCGGGTGGTTTAAGCGGGGCGCCATTAGATGCGAGGAACACAGAAGTGATTCGGCAATTGTATGCCGTCTTACAAAATAAAATACCTATTATTGCTGTTGGCGGTGTGATGAATGAAAAAAGTGCCCATGATAAATTACAAGCGGGTGCAAGCTTATTGCAAATTTACACGGGTTTTATTTATCATGGGCCTGGTTTGATTAAACGTTTGGCTTCGATTAAATAGAAATAAAATGAGGATGAATGATGGACGCTAGAGGATGTTGTGAGCAGGGCGATATTTATTACGCGGATGCTGATTATAAAGAAGCACTTCTATATTTTACTGATGCCATTGAATTAGATGATACCTATGCGCCTGCCTATTTTAGACTCGGCAATACTTATTTCAACCTTGGTGAATTAGAACTTGCGATTGAGAATTATAATGAGGCTATCCGTTTAAATTACAGCAAGTTGTATTGTGTCTATAGCAATATCGGTAATACCTATTATCAACTCTGTAGTTACGACCTAGCAGAAAGAAATTTCACTCTAGCTATCGAATTAACGCCGGATAATACGCGCGATCTAGCGATTATTTATTGTAATCGTGGTGCTAACTATAACAAACTTGAAGATTATTCATCTGCGATACAAGATTTACGAAAGGGCATCGAACTGAAAGTCGAGGATGCTTCATTAGCATATTACAATCTCGGATTTGCCTATGCTAAATGCATGATGCCTGCCAAGGCAATTGAATATTTCACCAATGCCCTTGAATTAGAGCCAACTTATGCAGTAGCCAAACAAGAATTAAGCGCTGTCATGCTGAGCATTGATGACAATAGTGATTTAAGTGGATTATCAAAAGAAACGATTTTCAAAGCCATCAAACTTCTTCCTGATGTTGAAGATCAAAATGACATATTAAGAAAATGCACTGAGCCAGATTCTACTTCTGCCTTTCGCAAACGAGTATGCATACCAGAAAATATTCTGGTTGGTGTTATCAAATTATTTGATCACAATCCAGAAAGTTATGAATCGATTAGGTGTCGTGAAGACAAGGGTATTCTCCAACAAATGTGTGAATATCGTGTGACGACAGACCTTGGCTATTCCATGCCTGATTTTTCTAGGGCTGATAATGAGCATGAGTTGGGTGTGGTGAGATTTAGACGTAGGCGGAAATAGAAGAGTTGGATTTGCTTCGTTGTTGCAAAGAAGTTTCGTCGTTATGCAGGTGATCGTCGTTGCTGCGGCCTGTCATTCTCGCGTAGGCGCACTGTCATCCGGTAAATCGGTGTCATAATTGTACACCCTCCCCGTAATCCTCAAACTGGTAGATGGGAGGGGTATAATTTTTAAATTTAGGTACTTTAATGTTTAAGTTACACCTAACCCAAACGAGAACAAGTTGTAATCTTTTATCATCGCCAGAATTATTCTTATAGATCTGGACAAGCAAGTAAGCAATCATAGCTGTCACAATTTGAATTTTGACCGAATTTTCTGATTTTCCTAAAAATTTTTTAAGTTTCAAATTTTGTTTTATCCATTTAAAAAAAAGCTCTATCTCCCATCTAGCTTTATATAATTCGGCAATTATTTCGGCG
>JABDDF010000062.1 GCA_013287745.1 Gammaproteobacteria bacterium | reverse complement strand
AACTCTTTCATAACTAAACTTCGATTAGAAATCCCCCCTCATCCCGTGTAATATCCTAACTATCTCTGAAAAAAGGACTTTGCAATGAGAAGAAATATCAAAACGCTGGCCTATCTTATCGCCATTAGTATGACAGCGATTTGCGATGCACGGCCGCCACTTGTCAATACAGATATGGCTTCATTAACAGCGACTCGCACAGTAAATACCAGTAAAGTTATTCCAGCGCTTCCTGTGCCCTTTGGTGGTGTGATCGCTAAAATCGTAAAAAATTCTAAGGCTTGGTGGGCGCCGCAAATTGCCGCGCCAAAAAATGCGCCGAATATTCTTCTTGTTATCATGGATGATGAAGGCTTTGGCGCACCTTCTACCTTTGGCGGTATGATCCCAACGCCTGAATTAGAGAAAATTGCCAAACAAGGTTTGCGCTATAATAATTTTCATACGACTGCACTTTGTTCGCCAACACGCGCTGCCTTAATCACGGGCCGTAATCATGGCAGTGTTGGCTATGAAATGATTTCAGAATTGGCGACAGGATTTCCGGGATATAACTCCGTCATGGGCAAGGATAATGCGACGATTGCCCGTATCTTGCAGGCAAATGGCTATGCAACGGCTTGGTTTGGCAAAGAACACAATATACCGAGTTATCAAGCAACAGCGGCTGGTCCCTTTGATCAATGGCCAACGCATCAAGGTTTTGATTATTTCTATGGCTTCATTGGCGGAGACATGGATCAATGGAATCCAACCTTATATGAAAATACCACGGCCATTTTTCCTTCCCAGGGCAATCCAGATTACAACTTAAATATTGATCTCGCTGATAAGGCAATTGCCTGGTTAAACCGCACGAATGATTTAAAACCGCAGCAACCTGTCTTTCTTTACTATGCGCCTGGCGCAACACACGCACCGCATCAACCCACGCCAGAATGGATCGAGAAATTTAAGGGAAAATTCCATGATGGATGGAATGTCTATCGCGAATTAACATTTAAAAAGCAGCAGGAAATGGGTGTCATACCCAAATCAGCAAAATTGACGCCATGGCCGGATGATCTTTTACCTAAATGGGACAGTTTGAGTGAAGTACAAAAGCAAGTATACGAAAAGCAAATGGAAGTCTATGCCGCTTATTTAGCTGAAACTGATTATGAAATTGGCCGCCTTATTCAAGCTTTTAAAGATACCGGCAGATACCGCAATACCTTAATTATTTATATTTGCGGTGATAATGGTGCTAGCACTGAAGGTGGTTTAACAGGGACACCGAATGAAGTGCAAAGCTTGGGTAATGCGGTTTTTCTCACGGCAGAACAAATGCTGCCATTTTTATCTGAATGGGGCGGGCCAAAAACTGATCCGCATTTTGCAGCGCCTTGGGCCTGGGCTTTAGACACGCCATTTAAATGGACCAAACAAGTCGCATCCTATTTTGGCGGCACAAAGAATGGCATGGTTGTTTACTGGCCTGGTCATACCAATGATCCAGGTGGTTTGCGGCAGCAATTTCATCATGTCATTGATGTGGCACCGACACTGCTTGAAGTGACACATATTACAGAACCGCAAATCATTGATGGTGTGAAACAAAAACCGATGCAGGGCGTAAGTTTTGCTTATACCTTTAATAAGGCCAATGCCAATGCGCCATCCAAACATCATACACAATATTTTGAAATGTTTGGCGCGCGCGCCTTATACAATGATGGTTGGATTGCAGCCACCGATCCCTTTGTTGTGCCATGGCTAGGTTTTGCGAATAAACCCGTTGCAGATCCTTGGAATAATGCAGTTTGGCATCTTTATCATGTGACGCCACATGATGATTGGACAGAAAATAATGATGTCAAAGCAAAGTACCCAGACAAACTCAAATCGCTGCAAGCCATGTTTGCAACTGAGGCAATGAAGAATAATGTTCTTCCGCTTAATGCAATGCCTAATTTTTTAGATCCACGACCGAGTCTCTTGGCTGGTCGCACAACGATTGTTTATCATCCTGGTATCATCGGATTATCTTTTGCAGATTCGCCGATGATACTCAATCGCTCTTATCGTATTGATGGTGATGTTACTATTTCAGAAGGCGGTAGCAATGGCGTGATTGTTGCAGATGGCGGCACTTTCGGCGGGTATTCACTCTATCTGCAAGATGGCAAACCCTGTTTTGCCTACAACCTCATCATGTTGAAAACTATTCGCTGGTGTGGGATAGAAGCACTTGCTTCTGGTCATCATAGCGTTTCATTTGATTTTAAATATGATGGTGGCGGTTATGGCAAGGGTGGCATCGGTAGTTTACTTGTTGATGGTAAAACGGTAGTGAGTCACCGAATTGAAAAAACAGTACCCTTTACGATGCCATGGTTTGAAGGCATGGATATAGGCATGGATATGTTGACGCCAGTTGATAGTAATTACCAAACACCCAATGCTTTTACCGGAATCGTTGAAAAGGTGACATTTACACTTAAGCCTTTTCAAATGAGTGCAGAGCAAATTAAAAAATGGAAGAATGCCTTGGCAGAGGAAGAAATTGCATCGCAATAAGGGAAGGGGGGTATGCGTTCACGCGATTACTTGCAAGGACTCTGTCATGCCAGCCGCACGCTTTTTGTGCGAGGTGGCATCCAGGATTTTAAATAAATTTCGGATTCGGGGTCAGGCCTGACCTCTTTTTTTATCAATGACTTAGCTTAATATCCTTAGATCATCAAGCCCAGACTTGATGAAGAGGAAATTAAAAATAAAATCATAAAAAATCATGAGCAAGTTAAAATGATCTGTGAATTACTGCACGGTGATGGTTATTTGGCTAAATTGGTTATTGCAACAAGTCAGGGTTATAAAGCACGTCAGCTTACCAAGAAGTGAGATTCAATTCATATCTAACATTACGGCCCTGACCTGTTTGTATTAATGCTTTTATAGAAAATAAATGCTGTAAATCTCGAGTGGCTGTTGCTTTAGACGCACCCGTGATAATCATATATTTTTTTGCGCTCATTCCACCTTCAAAACCTTTTACACCAGCTTGCATCATGCGTTTAATGACTTTCAATTGGCGTTCATTTAATGCATCTTTAAATTTATCAAAAAATTTACTTTTCCTAAGAATGAAATTGATTTGTGCTTCGACTTCAATTTGCGCGCTTAGTATTAAATTCACAAAGTAAATTAACCAGTTTGTTATTTCATTTGTCCGTGAAGCCGCTTTTAAAGCAGCGTAATATGCCTTTCTTTTTGATTCAATGATCAAGGATAAGCTCAACATCACGGGATGTGCAAATCCTTGTGATAAGGCTTTTTCAGCAATAGCGCGGCCAATTCTGCCATTGCCATCATCAAAAGGATGAATGCTTTCAAAATATAAATGTGCAATCGCAGCACGTATTGGTGCAAATTTAATGGTATTGGGTTTGTTGGGCGCGCTCTCGTTAAACCAGCGAATAAATCTTTTCATTTCTTTAGAGACATGTTGCGAGGGCGGTGCCTCATAATGCACGGTCATTTTTCCCTGATGTCCTGAAATGATTTGCATGGGTTCCTTGCCCGTTCGCCAACGGCCAATTTTTAGTTTTGGATTAGCGATGCCAGCCATTAGTATCGAATGCCAGTCAAATAATTTCGTTTCTGAGAGGGGTTGTGCAAATGATTTTCGCACATCAATCATCAATTCTGCGATGCCTTGCGCTCGCTTGTCATGCACTGGCGCAATTTTTTGATTTAGTCCCAATTTATTTTTAATAGATGATCTAACATCCAGGCGACTAATATGTTCACCTTCTATTTCGGAAGTTTTAACAGCTTCTTCAACCATGAGGTCTATCATGGTTTCAGTCTGCAAATGAGCAGATAAATGCTCGAATTTGCCGCTAACAAACCCTATTTTTTCTGAAATGGAAAGCAAACTTTCATCTATTCGAGAGATATCATAATGAAAATTAGGCCAATCTGCTTGTTGCCAATTATATTTTTTCATGAGCCGATTATATCGTTTAATCGGCTCATGATCAAGTCGTTATTTGAGCCGATTAAGCGGTACAATCGGCTCAAGCAAGTGCCAACACCTAACAATGAGAGTTCAACTATGTTAGTTTTATTTACCAGATGCACTTATTCTAAACGCCCTCACCATCCGATCTTGCTCACTTGAACTAATCCCAATTAATTTTGCTTTTTTCCTCCAGTGTTTTGTCGCAGCAATTATTTCTTGAATTATTTTATTTGCTCTCGCTTGCTTAATCCGAAAATAGTCAGCGACTTTTCTTGCAAGTTCCAAATCCTGTGAATTATCTGTTTCTGAGATATTTAATTTTAAACCATCACCGCTTGCAA
>JABDDF010000061.1 GCA_013287745.1 Gammaproteobacteria bacterium | reverse complement strand
GCGGCTGGTGTTGGCCCCGCGTGAAGCGCGGGCGTGCGCACAGCGCACAGCCCGGCGGCAGCGTGGGGTTCGGAGCGTAACACATGATAGCGCCGCGGCAGCGGCGCCGGGTGTTAGCCCCGCGTGGAGCACCGCCGTAGCGCGCTCGCGCTACGGCTGGGCGAAACGTGGGGTTATAGGTGCATGAAATAAAAATAGAGCTGCGGTAGCAGCGAAACCCATTTGTATGTGGCATAATCCAGGCGCATAATTGGAGATACATTTCTGTGTCGCTGCTACCGCAGCTCTGTTTTTTTGCCCGTTCCCCTAACCCCACGTTCCGTTCGGCCCGCGCGCGATGCGCGCAGCCTTCACTGCACGCGGGGCTAATGAGCTTCCGCCACTACCGTGGCTCGGTTCTAATTGGTTACAAGTTTCTTTAAGTTGACACCATTGGGGCTTTACTCTCACACACCCAGTTGAAATTTTTCGTTAAGTTCTTCCTTGGCTGATGGAAATACAGATATTTGATTTGCATGTACGAGTTCCTTAATTCCATTTCGAGTTAACGCTTTTTCAACTAATGGTCCAAGATACTCGGCAAAAAAAGATTCAAACCTTTGTGTACGTTCTTTGTCATCCATCTGCATTTCAAGTGAAAAGATATCGTCATATTCTTTCGGGCTGCGCTCACTAAAACTATTAGTTCCCTTAATCATCAAATCCTTTTCTTTAATATCATGATTTCCAAATATTCCATGAACAAATATATTAATATTTAGATAATATAAATTAGAATAATAAGATTTTTGTAAATTAATTCCGACGATGCACTCATCGGATTCTCGAAACCAATTGTTGGAAATAGCCTTAAACCCATATTGTTTCGCTAATTTATTAAATAAATTTTTAAATTCTTTATTGTCCATTCTCTATTTCTTCAGGCTCCGGCTCATTCAGAAACAAGTCATCATCCTGGATATTTTCTTCTTCAATTTCTTGTTCATGAGGCGCTGGAGACGATTTCCCTTTCTTATCAGCCTTGTATTTATTGAGATATTTTCTGTAGGTGTCGGCGCTTCTTCGGTAGTGCCAGAGGAAAATCTTATACTGAGGTGTTTGGGGAGGCTTTGGTGCGGAGGGATTATTTGTGAGATGACCTTTTTTTGTTTCTTTATGGGCTTCGTCTTTTGTTTTTTGTAATACAGTGTCCCAACGGGGAGATTTTGACTGCAACACATCAAATAAATTATTCAACAGTATGCCAGAAAACACACCGTGATAGGCATAGCCGTATGGTGATGCAGCAGAGGCAATAATCAATCCTTTTGACTTGGTGAATAATTTTTGGAATCCGGCTATAATGCGGTGTTTATCGTATTGTTGCAATGTGAATACACGTCTGTTCTCTCGATTTTGGCCTTTCCCATAAAGGGTATTGCAACAATCTAAAATTACAACATATAAGGCAGCTTTTTTTTCAAACAATTTTTCGGTGATTTGAGAAAAAGGGATAATCTCATTATGCAATAGGGCGTTTGGCCAAATAGTTTTTGTATTGCGTGTGCGGCAACCATGTCCTGTATAATAAAAAACAATGATATCATCATGAGCTACAGACATTTTATCAATTTCTTTTTCGATTATAGAGCGTGACAGTGGTGAATAACGATCTTTTGGAAGCCGATGTATAGAAAGGGGCATCTTGTTGACTGAAGTGAGGTACGTAAAAGCTTCTTCTACAGCATGCAAATCGCTAATAATGTCAGTAATATTTTTTTTATCTGAATCATCTCCAGCTAGTATCAAATGAAATGTTTGCGCTTCAATATTAGAAATGAGGCAAGATACTAAAATAACTAAAATAGTGAGACATCCTTTCATATTGTATCCTCTGTGATTTAAAATAATTATTTATGTTTCAACAAGAAAATCTCACCAAATGCTGTTTATTATATTTGTTGTATTTTACCAAACTTTCTTGAACGACTTTCTCGATCCAAGGGTGCCATAATGAATCCCGACTAACATTCGTTCGCTCGATTTCCTTTATTCCATCTTTGGTTTTTACAAATTTTATGCGGGCAGGGATTCTGGTACCAATTTTTTTCGAGTTATCAAAAGTTGCAATAGCGGTCAGCATTTTTTGGTTCCCATATTTTTCCAAGCGCTCATATTGTGAGGATATATCGACACGGATGACTCGCCAAAAAAGCGGCACACGTAAAGATCTCGACAAACCGAAGCTCGTAATAAGTTGGCCATCTGAAAGTGGTGCAATATGAATGGATGCAGATTTTTTCTTTGAAGGTTTTCTCCCTTGTATTACTACCTTGGGATCATTTATAAAATGCTGCCTTGCCCTTTTAAGCACCTTAATGACGGCAGGATACCATGGTGAGCGACGCATATTATGAGTATTGGTTATCCAGAGTATTCTTCCCCGTTTTCCTTTTTCCCAAGCTTCAACAGTACGAGGAGTGCCTTTTGTTACTGATTCTACTCGTAGATGCATTTCACCAGGCCACATTGTTGATTCCACTGCACTCATTAGTATAACTGTCTTGCGTTCTGCCGTCACCTTGATAGTCAAATCAGGTTTCGAGGGATCGGAGCTGTTGTGCAGTTTATATGAAGAGATAAAGATATCCCCAGCACGGTCTATTGTTATTCGATGGCGCGCATACGCGCTGCCAAAAAACAGGCATGGCAAGATCGCCAGGTAGGCGAAAAGGGTATAGCGTTTCATAAAACGTCTCCTCCTAAAAATGTACATGGGTGTAAAGGCTTCACTCTCACACGCCAAGTTGAAATTTTTCGTTAAGTTGTTTTCTGTATGCTGATGACAATAAGTGTGGGTATTCTTGCGATAATTGCCGAATTCCCTCTAGCGTCAGAGCTTTATTTATATATGGAACAACTTCTTCATCAAAAACTTTTTTTATTTTTTCTGTTCTCTCGTTATCATCGATTGGGTCATTAAGATGAAAGAGATAATGATATTGGTTTGGTACCCCCCACAATATCGCATATAAATTATTTATTACCAAGCTCTTGCTTTTTTCATAATGATCATTAAATAATCCATGAACATATGTTTTAATATAAAAATAATAGCGATTTCCAAAATTTGACTTTTGTAAATAAAGAATAACAATACATTCACCTGATTCACGAAACCAACCACCAAATGCCGGTTCAAATGAATGTTGTTTTGCAATCTCGCCGAATATTTTTTTAAAATTTTTGTTATCCATCTTGACAGTACCTCAAATTAATAAGTTTGTATCACAATTTTCCAATTTTTTATATCGGCGAAATTAGGATCTTTTTGTAGCTGTATCAAATATCCTAGAGCCTGCTTGTATCCTCTTTTTACTGCCTCGGGGTTGTTTGGTTTATATTCATAGATGATACCATTAAGCCCATCGACAAAATCAACTCTTTGCCCGTTAGGCAATCTATATTCTTTAAATTGCTTCAGTGCTTCGTTAACTGATTCTAACTTATACGTCTCATGCATCTCCTGCCCACGCTTTAACGTGGAACGTGTATACGGGGGAATCGCTGAAGGCGCACCAGCAACTTCAGGAACTACTTTACTACTTCTGCCAGCATTTGTAAAGACTCCTGATGTTGCTTGTCTAGCAAGCCTTGCCTCTTGCTGTATAGTTTGACTTGCTGCACTGATTGGTCTACCAATAAAGCGCTTGCCAGTGGCCTTGAGCGCTGTGCCTATAATTTGCAAAACAGGACGTGCGAGCTTTATGCCTACAGCAGCCCCTATGCGTATACCCATACCCATCATTGGTGGGCCTGGAATAAGCAGCATAGCAAGGCTGGCTTTATCATAAAAATCCAATCCATTGCCAAGAAACTGCCCAAAGTTATCCCAGAAGGGACTGGCGCTATTTAATGGCGAGAGCATCTTTCCCGGATGCAGATGCGGCCTATCATGGCCGTCACCATTACCACCGTCACTGTTGCCCTCATTATTTCCGCCATTATTCCTATACCCTTTGCAGGTAACAATACCTGAAACACAGGCCCCACAGGTAGGCTCGAGGCCAGAGATGTCATCGTAGGCCAAGGGATTATTCAAGGCATAGACATAGGGATTAAAGGTGTCAACGGTGGCTATTGGATCGCGTGTCAGGAAACGCAGCGTCGCAGGATCATAATCGCGGCAGGGGAAAAGCACAAAGTGTGATGTCGGGTCGGTTCTAAGGCCACGATAGCGCCAGGGATTGCCAAGCTCCGACGATGAGCGCTCTTTGTCATGGCCATCGCGAATACGCTCTTGCCCAAATGCCGTATAGCTATAGGACTCGGCAATGCGTTTAGAGCGAGGCGAATAGAGCGAGACCACATTGCCACAGAGATCACAGCAGGGTTGATAGCTATCCCCATCCAGCTCAATAGCCACGACGCCTTGGGCTTCGCCTCCCACAATGCGCTCAGGAACCTTTAACTCGACGATATCACCATGGGCATTCAGGGCACCAATTTCCGTGCTGCCAACAAAGAACATGCGCCTTACTGATTTTCCCTCTTTGCGGGAAATGCGTCGCCCAAAAATATCCCAATAG
>JABDDF010000060.1:2171-4775 GCA_013287745.1 Gammaproteobacteria bacterium | reverse complement strand
AACGTTTTGCCGAAGGAACGGAAGCCTATGTCAGACTCGTTTCTCAAATAGATGATAATGAGAAAGTCTTTGATGTCGGCCCTGATACCATTAAAAATTTCATTAGCATCATCAAAAAAGCCAAAACGATTTTATGGAATGGGCCAGTCGGTGCCTTTGAAATTGAGGAATTTGCCAAAGGAACCCAAGCTATCGCAAAAGCCATTGCTGAAAGTAAGGCATTTAAAGTTGCAGGTGGTGGTGATACACTAGCCGCGATTGAAAAATACCATATTTACGATAAAATAGATTACGTTTCTACTGGTGGCGGTGCATTCTTAACTGTCTTAGAAGGCAAAAAATTACCTGTCATTGCCGCACTAGAAGATAAAATAATATCTAAAAAAGAAAAGGTCTCATGAATTATCTTCGTCGCACCAAAATTGTTGTCACCCTAGGCCCCTCGCTAGATAAACCAGATATGTTAGAACAGGTTATTCTAGCGGGCGCTGTGGTTTTCCGCGCTAATTTTTCTCATGGCAATGTCAGCATGCATGAACAGCGTATTGCTATGGTACGTGAGATTGCAGCTCGTCATGAACGTCCCGTTGCCATCTTAGTCGATTTACAAGGCCCCAAGATTCGCGTTGGCCGTTTCAAAGAAGGCAAGATACATTTGCAAGCAGGCCAAACCTTCATCTTAGATCCCCAATTGGCTGACAATGAGGGCGATGACAAAATTGCGCGCTGGCGATACTTTACTTTTAGATGATGGTCGTCTTGTTTTCAAAGTAATTCGCATCGAAGGCACAAAAATTTATTGTGAAGTCGAAGTGGGCGGCGAACTTTCTAATAATAAAGGGATTAATCGCATGGGCGGCGGTTTATCTGCTGCTGCCTTAACAGAAAAAGATCGCGTAGATATTAAAGAAGCCGTACGTCTCAATGCAGATTATATTGCTGTTTCCTTTCCGCGAAATGCAGATGATATCAAAGAAGCGCGCATTTTATTAAAAGCGGCGGGCGGTAATCCTGGCATTATTGCTAAAATTGAACGCGCAGAAGCTGTCACTAATATCGAAGAAATTATCCAAGCTTCTGATGCCGTGATGATTGCTCGCGGTGATCTCGGCGTTGAATTAGGTGATGCCGAATTGCCCGCCATGCAAAAGAAAATCATCAAAATTGCGCGTGTATTTAATAAACCTGTCATCACTGCAACACAAATGTTAGAAACCATGACATATAACACCATTCCTACTCGCGCAGAAGTATCTGATGTTGCCAATGCCGTGCTTGATGGAACGGATGCCGTGATGTTATCAGGTGAAACCGCCGTGGGTTTATATCCTGATAAAGCGGTTGCCGCCATGGATAGAATTTGCTTGAGTGCAGAAAAACATCGCAGCATTAAATCGCTGCGCCATATGAAAGATCAGCAATTAAAATATGTTGATGAAGCCATTGCCATGGCAACCATGTATGTAGCGAATCATCTCGATATTAAAGCCATTATTGCTTTAACTGAATCGGGCACAACTTCACTTTTAATGTCACGCGTCAATTCTAATATTCCTGTTTATGGATTAAGCCGCTATGAGGCCACTTTAAGACGCATGACACTGTATCGCGGTGTTTATCCTATTTCCTTTGATGCAACCCATATTGATCGACGTGAATTAAATCAAGCTGCTATTTCTGAATTACAACAACGCGGCATTTTAAAACTCGGTGATTTAGTCATTATTACCAAAGGCGATTTAATTGGTGTTCATGGACGCACTAATTCATTAAAAATCGTCACTGTTGGCGATTAATTATTTGCGAAATATTTTTTCCTATAACAATAAAATGAGATTTTTATGCGGTCACAGTCATACCCTCTCGTTTCCGTCACGTCAGATGATGAATTCGCACTGCTTGCCGAAGCAGAAGAATTAACACTGAGCGGCATCATGCGTGCTGGTTTTGATGTTGTTCCTAGTGAGAAAGATGCCATGCTTCGCGCTAGTCAAGCGACACCACAGACTTACACCATTCATCGAGATCGGACCACAGGCTTGCGTATTTGCTTGATTGGCTGTCATGGGCAAAAAGATGGCGCTGCTTATAAACTCGCCGCCCTGCTCAATCAAATGATCAAGGATAATCCTGCGTCAAAACCTGATTTCATTGTCTTACTGGGAGATAATTACTATCCAGATGGCATCAGCAGTCCAACTGACCCTAAAGTACAAGAACAATTTTTCGATGTCTTTGCTCACGCGGATCTGCCCTATATTCGTGATATCCCCGTCTGTGTTATTGACGGCAATCATGATCTAGCAAAATCAAATGAAACTTATTTCAAGACCTTTGGCAATCGAACGACCTGCGCGCGGACTACCAATCCTCTAGCGCTCGATCCAGAACAACTTGCCTTGCAGCAAGTCGCTGTGACCTATCATCATGCACCCAATTCTTTTGTAAAAACTGATATTGCTTATGCTGAATTACCGAAACATTGCAAACCATCTCCTTTTTATTCTTTTATTTATGGTAATACCGAATTATTTTTTTTAGATGCCAATAATTACATCAAAGATTATTTATCGATGCGAAGACAGGCTGCACAAGGAATGGAAA
>JABDDF010000060.1:0-2161 GCA_013287745.1 Gammaproteobacteria bacterium | reverse complement strand
GCCTAATCAAGCCTATTGGTTGGAAAAAAAAGTTGAGTTAGCGCGTTTAGCCAATCGTTCTGTTATTTATTTTACCCATCAACCCTTTTTTACTTGCGGCAAACGTTTCTATCATGGTGATGCCTATCTCTATCTCGATCAGAGTGAAATCGCAGAATGGTATCAACATGCGGGTATCAATAGACAAGCTGCAGGCCATCATATTGTCACTTACAATGAAATGATGAGCACCACCATTTTTGACTGGCAAAAACTGCCTGCTGACTTGCTTTGCAGTGCACACGATCATCACGGTGCTTTTTATTGCAATAAAGAAGCGGCGAAGTGCCAAATCATTGCTGGTAACGGCGGACACACTGAATTACAAGGCATGAAATATTTTGGTGAACGTCAAGCAGTTGGCGGTTTTATCCCAAACCATGGCTTCACCATCATTTCTAATCAAAATGAACATCCTCATTTATTTCAAATTGACATGTATTCGCTAAAATGGGCGCATTATTTAGAAGAAATGGGACTTGATATCAGCGCACCGCAATTAAGCTTCAGCAATCAAAGTAGTCAAGCCTTGCATCCTGATATAGAAGATGAGGAAGCAAAATTAATTCGTCAAGCCATCTTTGATGCCTGTGAATCTTATCAAGCTTATTTGCATGAGATGCAAACTGCGAGTGCTGGCACTTTTTTAAGTCCCACCCTCTATAAGTATTTATCGAATGGTGTGACTTCCGGCATCAATATGATTTCTTCTTTATTTTATCATGTTTCTACGACAACAACGGCGGAACAAACACATAAGCAACATGATGTTGATATCAAACTCATGCATGAAATTCTCTCCTTTTTAAATAATCCCATCGTTTTTGATAAGGAAATCATGCTGCATTTTCTTAGGGCTAGAATGGCGGAAATGTCATACCGCTTAGACATCGATGACTATAGGAACGCAGAACTGCCTGAGCATAGTCCTTTGGCGAATCGCATTGAAGCTATGATTTATTTACACTGTGGTATGTCATTAAAAGATGTTTTTGAAAAACATGGAATCAAAGAGCTGCAAAAAGGACCAGATGGTCCTCAATAAAAGGAAGAATGGATGTCTCAAACTGGCCAAATTACGATTTATAGCGATGCGCGTATCAAAGCACCGACTGGCATTATTAGCGGGCTTAATCGTCAAGTATGGTTTACCTCATTAGAAAATAATGGCATAGGAAGCATTGACCCCTTCTCTGGTCACATTGAATTATTTTTCGATCCTGACAAGCGCATCCAATATCCTGCTAACATTTACGAGGGGCTAGATCAATGTATGTGGTTTACCTGTGTTGGCTCGAATCATCTCGTTCGATTTAATCCCACGCATCAAGCAATGACTTTATATTCACATCCAGAAATGAAAGCGCCTGTTGCCATTAAACGCTCAGCAGATGGGCGTATTTGGTTTAGTTGTCGTGATAGCAATGCGATTGGCTGCATCGATACAAGTGCCAAAGAACCTGGCAGTACGCTGCAATTGTTTCAACATGCGCAAATCATGAGGCCTGCTGCGATCTATGCCACAGCGGATAATAAATTAATTTTTTTAAATACAATGACGGGGGCACCCAGCATTGGCATGCTTGATTGCTCAGCCTCTCATCCAGAGAAATCTATCGTCGTTCATCCATTAGAACATACACATTTACAATTGCGTGCATTTGCACAAGATAGGCAGGGTTATATTTGGAATGCTTGTTTTCCGAATATGTTCGTGAAATATCAGCCTCACACTTTTGCCGCACATCCTGAATTTCATTTCTATACCCATGCTGATTTACATAATCCAGATGGCCTTTATTTAGGAAAAGATGAAACTATTTGGTTTGTGAATAGCGGCGCGAATAGCATTGGCCGCTTCAATCCCTCGCATGCCACTCCCTTAGCTAGTTTGCAATTGTTTAGCCATGCTGATATGGAATTACCCTTTGATATCAAACCCGCTGCTGATGGCAATATGTGGTTCACGAATAAAAAATCGAATACGCTGGGTAAGATTACGGTGCCGAAAGGGGAGCATAGGTATTGGGAGTTTCCGGGGGTTTGAGGAGGGATTGCCGTTGCTGTAAATGACGCATAATTCGTTGATGAAAAATAGAGTAAGCGTTCACGCCACGCTGTC
>JABDDF010000059.1:169-4817 GCA_013287745.1 Gammaproteobacteria bacterium | reverse complement strand
CCTCACTCCGACCTCAACGCCTCAATCGGATCCAACCTCGACGCCAAATAAGCCGGATAAAATCCAAAGAAAATACCCACCATCACTGACACAGAAAATCCGACTATAGGCGGCCATAAAAATAAAATAAATTGCCAGTGCCAAGCTAGAGCAATGATATAAGCAATAATGACACCAAGCACTACACCCATCACACCGCCAACAAGTGACAGCATAATCGCTTCTAATAAAAATAAAGCACGAATATCAGATGGTGTTGCACCAACAGCCAAACGAATGCCGATCTCTCGCCGCCGCTCCACCACAGAAACTAACATGATATTCATTACACCAATACCGCCCACCAGCAATGACACACTGCCAATTAAGCCTAAAAATACCGTTAAAATATCACTTTGTTTTTGCATTCTTGCAATCAATTCCTTGGCACTGCGATAATTCAATTGCTTGCTAAGCTGCATCGCATCCATTTTTGCAGAAAGATGACTTTCAATCTGGGGAATATCCGACTTAGGCGCAAGCTGCATAATGATATTCGTAATGGCTGCATATTTGCTTAAGGTAAAAGAAGCCATCAAGGGAATCATGATGGCATTATCAACACTCGCATTCACAAAATTATTTTCTGGCCAAGCATCTGCCACACCCACAATCACAAAAATATGCCTGCCCACTTGTATTTGCTGCCCCAGTGGTTCACGCGAGGATAATTGCTTAATCTTGTTATAAATTTCATGGCCAATGACACAGAAAAAACTATATTGATCGGCAACAGAAACGAATCTACCCTGTGTTAATTTAATTTTTAAAATATCAGCAAAACTATCCGTGACGCCTAAAATCACTGTATTTAAGGGCTGACTATCATAGTAAACAGGATAAAATAATTGAGTATAAGGCGCAGAACCTAAAATATTTTTATCGGCATGTGCTAGAGAAATGGCTTGCGTTAAGGTCACATTATTTATTTTATCCAGTGACATCATGTCTGTATCTGCCGCTGTCGTGATTGAAACAGCAAGTAAATCGGTGCCTAATGATTTAAATTGCTTCAATGCTTCGTTTGTTGCTAACTCACCCCCAAGCACCATGGCAACAACTGATGCTGTACCTACCAACACACCCAGCAAGGCCAGCATGGTGCGTAATTTCGCAAAAAATAAATTACGCAAACCTTCTTTTGCATGTTCAACTAATTTCATTTGTCCTATTTTACTTTCACCCAATTGATCAAACCACCCATCGCTAAAATTTCTATTTGTCGTATTGATAAATGATGTCTTAATTTAATTTCTAATTTCTTATTTTGCACGTGTGCACTTAATTCTGTCGCTTGTTTAAGTGCATTAATCACATCGGCAATAAGAATGATATCATCTTGTTCAAGTATTTGATAATCTTCTGGCCGCACAAAAGTCAAAGGTAAAACACCAAAATTAACCAAGTTGGCAGCATGAATGCGAGCAAAACTTTTTGCTAGCACCAATTCCAATCCCAGATATCTCGGCGCGAGTGCGGCATGCTCGCGGCTTGAACCCTGTCCATAATTTTCTCCACCAATGATGGCGTGGCTCTTGCCTGCATCACGCGCTATTTTGGCACGTTTTACATAAGTCTCATCAATCCTATCAAAAGTAAATTCACTGATTTTGGGAATATTACTACGATAGGGTAAAACACGCGCGCCCGCTGGCAAAATTTCATCTGTCGAAATATTATCACCGACTTTCAATATGACTGAGACGATTAAATCCTGCGGCATTTTAGTTAAAATAGGCAGGGACACAATATTCGGGCCCTTTTCTAATTTTACTTCACGCGCTGCTTCCAACAATAAGGGCGCTTGCATCATTTCCCTATTTACCATTTTCGTCTTGTTCATTTTTATTTTTGGATAAGGCAGGTGTAAATCTCGCGGATCAGTAATGACACCTGTTAAGGCAGAGGCTGCAGCGGTTTCTGGACTGCAGAGATAGACACTATCTTCTTTAGTGCCTGAACGGCCAGGAAAATTGCGCGGTACCGTTCGTAAACTATTTTTTCCCGTTGCGGGCGCTTGCCCCATGCCAATACAACCATTACAACCCGCTTGATGTATACGCGCACCTGAGTGAATCAAGCTTGCTAATAAACCATCTCGCGCTAATTCTTCCAAGATATTCCGTGAAGCGGGATTAATATCAAAAGAAACGGCGGCGCTGATTTGCTTATCTTTTACCATGTGTGCAGCGATCGCAAAATCACGAAAACCAGGATTGGCGGATGAGCCAATATAAGCTTGAAATAAGGCACGTCCCGCCACTTCGCGCACAGGCACGACTTTATCTGGACTAGAAGGCTCTGCAATCAAGGGTTCTAATTTTGCTAAATCTATTATTTCGTGATCGTCATATTTTGCTGCTTTATCAGCCGATAATTCATGCCAATCTTGCTCGCGGCCGCAGGCTTGCAAAAATTTTCTTGTTTGCTGATCAGAAGGAAATACGCTTGCCGTTGCACCTAATTCTGCACCCATATTGGCAATCACATGACGGTCCCAAGCATTCAAATATTTAAGTCCAGGGCCATCGTATTCAAGAATAAATTCCACACCGCCTTTCACGCTGCGACGACGCAGCATTTCTAAAATAATATCTTTGGCACTCACCCAGGCAGGCATTTTTCCCTTTAATTTAATACCTAAAACACGCGGCATTTTCACGGGAAAGGGATGACCGGCCATGGCCATGGCAACTTCTAAACCGCCTGCGCCAATGGCTAGCATGCCTAAGGCGCCAGCTGCACAAGTATGACTATCTGAGCCCAATAGGGTTTTGCCTGGTTTACCAAAATATTCCATATGCAAGGGATGACTCACGCCATTACCCGCGCGGCTAAACCATAATCCATAGCGACGTGCTGCACTTTGCAAGAAAAGATGATCATCGGCATTTTTATAATCTTCTTGAATGAGATTATGATCGACATATTGTGCTGATAATTCCGTTTTCACGCTGTCCAAACCCATGGCTTCTAATTCCAGCATGACGAGGGTACCTGTCGCATCCTGGCATAGGGTTTGATCAACTTTCAGATGGATTTCTTCGCCTGGCAGCATGCGGCCATCTAATAAATGGGCTTGGATCAATTTCTGCGATAGGTTGAGGGGCAGGGGGTGAGGGCTGCTGCACCTTCTCGAACGGTATACAAACAAAACATTTCCCTAAGTTCACGACACTGTTATTGTCAGATTATATCATCTTTGATAGCATTTCGACCGACATAAACTATAAGGCACTAAACAGGATGTGGTCTATTATCAAACTGGCACAAGGCTGCCTACTTTCACCAAAATTATTTTTTCGCTATTCTCAGGCCATGCTGCCTGTTCTGGCTGTATTATTTATTATCCTATTAAGTTACGGTTTGATTGCCGGCTTGATCTTAGCACCTGCAGATTATATTCAAGGGGATGCCTTTCGCATTATCTACGTGCACGCTCCCTGCGCTTTTTTATCACTCTTCATTTATGCTGTCATGGCGGCTGCCGCTATTTGCGCTCTTGTCTTTAATCTCACGCTCGCTCATCTTGTGATTCGTCATAGCGCGTCTTTGGGCGCAGGTTTTACCCTGCTAGCCCTCATTACCGGCAGTATCTGGGGTAAACCCATGTGGGGCACTTGGTGGATTTGGGATGCACGTCTTACTTCAGAATTAATCCTACTTTTTCTCTACACGGGAATTATCCTGTGCCAATCTGCTCTCGCACAAAAAATGCGCGGCGAACGTGCTGTTGCCATCTTAGTCTTAATTGGCTTTATCGATATTCCCATCATTCATTATTCCGTTTATTGGTGGAATACCTTGCATCAAGGTGCGACTTTGAAATTATTTGCCCCTTCTTCCATTGATTCTTCCATGATCTATCCCTTGCTCGCTATGATTGCTGCTTTTTTACTTTATTACGCTATGGTTTTATTTTTACGCATGGGACATGAATTAACTGCGATCAAAGCAAATCATCATTGGCTGGAGAAAATGCCATGAAACTTGCACTACTGCATTTTTTTGCGATGGGCGGCTATGGCGGCTATGTATTTAGTGCCTATGCCTGTGTGCTTATTTTCTTGCTCGCGCAATGGTTCATTCCATGGCGGCGTTGGCAGCAATATTTACGTAGACAAAATAAATTATTATGAATCATATCCATAAACGAAGATTCGCTTATATTTTCTTATTAAGCCTTGGGCTCGCCATGGGCAGCGCTTTAATTTTGTATGCATTAAAACAAAATTTAAATGTCTTTCTTACACCCAGTCAAATTAAAACTGCACATTTATCAACTGATGATCATATCCGCTTAGGTGGTCTCGTAAAAAAAAATAGCCTTGTGCATGATACAAATTCATTGACTGTACAATTCATCATGACTGATTACAAAAATGATATCAGCGTGCGTTATACAGGCGTATTACCCGATTTATTTCGAGAAGGAAAGGGCGCCATTGTCGAAGGCAGTTTAAATACCCAAGGGTTCTTGATTGCTGATCGCGTATTAGCAAAACATGATGAAAATTATTTACCAAAGAAAGTTTATTTAGAAATGCGGAGAAATGCGTGATTGGTTTAGCGGGAAAAATAGCTTTATGGTTTGCCTTTGCGTTTGCAT
>JABDDF010000059.1:0-159 GCA_013287745.1 Gammaproteobacteria bacterium | reverse complement strand
CTCTACCGCCTTTTTACGGTAGTCTACGCAACAATGTTTATCTGCGTGCACTGGCTCGTCCTGCTGCTTTGGGCCAATGTGCCTGCATCATCATTGCCTATCTTTTATTAACTATCGCCTTTGTCCGCAATGATTTTTCTATTGCCTATGTCGCTGCCA
>JABDDF010000058.1:4398-4997 GCA_013287745.1 Gammaproteobacteria bacterium | reverse complement strand
GGATGCGTCAACGGGAATGTGAAAGCCTGTATGAGTTCGCAGCGTTTGCCATAGGTTGCTTGTATCAAGAAATCGAAATCCATTTCCAAACTCAGTGAATATGTTAAGGATGCGAACGGAAATAATATTATGGATAGAAATGACGGGTCTTTCAGTTAAATAATGATAAGGACTATGCTTAGTGCCAATTTCTAGTTCTTTTTCACTTTTCTTATCCTGAGATAAAGAAGAAACCGCTACTTCCACTTCAACCATCATTAAATAGTGTGACGAGCTATGTTGACTCCTGATCTCACAAGCCTCTTTATAACTCAATCCTATTTGCTCTAAGGGTTTCATGCGGGCATTCAAGTGGCAGGCCATATCATTGCGGTATGTGAGCAATATAGAAAAGAAAAAAATCAGCGGCTTCATCGAAAACAGGATCATGATGAACTTATTGCAAGCTCAATTCTATTATGCATGAGATTTAGAAATGAGAGTCATGGAGTCCCCTATCTTGCCTTATTTTTTTATATGGCAATGATGGAAATAAGAGAGGCAATCAAGACAATCCTGATAGACAAAAAAAGAGATGGTAAATTGCTTCTCAATGCGCT
>JABDDF010000058.1:3113-4388 GCA_013287745.1 Gammaproteobacteria bacterium | reverse complement strand
CGTCAGGATTAATAGGAAAGGAAGCCTTTTCTTCATTATGATAAATAATATTTTGTGCTAAATTCGATTCTGGTGACTTACCTCAAAAAATAATAAAATATTTAAAAACAACTCCGGCATCTCGCAGCAAGGATTTGGACGATCTAGCATTTTCTCTCTACACGCTGAATGACGATTTCAAAACTGAGACTTATGAATTTGAGATAGAAAAACCTTTATCTGCTGTTGAAACGCCAACTGAAACGATAACGACGACCATCACCACTGAAAAAGAAGAAAAACAGCGGATTTTTATACCCATCCACGTTGTTGATCATCGTAAATTCGAGCTCAGTTACCATCGAGATCCCCAAACAGGTGATGGCCATCCAGCCTATTCTTATAAAAAATGTCTGCCAGCTGCTCTCTTGCACGCACAAAATATTATTTATCATAATGAAGAAAAGGCTTCCTTTCCTATTAATCCTGACGCACTTGATGAAGCAGTTGCACATGGAACCTGGCACAAGGTCGCCAATCCAGCCTTGCTTGCATGGCGGATTAATTTAAAAATGGCTTCAGCATTTGTAGGATTAAGCTATGAAGAAGTTTGCGAGATGCTTAGCAAGCAAGCTGTTAATTGTCCAGTGATGGTAGTTGAAATTGAAGTACCTCTTTCATTTTCGCCTCAGGATAAATTAATTGATACACCCATCGTCGCCAAGAATATTATTTCAATTCGTTTTTTTAATACTTATAGCGATTTGAGAACTGAATCCATAATGATAGTTGTTAATGGGTATGACCATGATCTACAATGCAAACTCAATCGTTTGGACGGCCAGCATTTTCCCATTAAGCATTCTTCTATTTTTTGTGAAAATCGAATTCTTAGAACAGAAGTTTTTCTAATAGAACAAAAGCGCTCGCGCCTCTTGACTCTCCTGCGCCATAATCATGGCCTCAAAATATTACTGCATTTACATAAAGCGACTTCTGCTTACTTTGAGCATCACAATGGAACAGAAATTCAGCAAGCCCATTATTCCCTCGCTCAAAAAGTAGATGCCCTAAATCGCTACATAAGAAATCTTTGGCAATATCATACAGAAGAAGATATTTTATTATTCTGCTTGACCTTGCTAACGATAGAAAAAGCCCTCAAAAAAAAATCTTCGCAAGAAAAATATGCGGCATTTACGAGAGAATTTGCTGATGCTCTTGAATTAGAATCAGATTTAAAGCTCCCTGACATTGATGAAAATACATTTCACATCTTATACGATTATTTAACGC
>JABDDF010000058.1:0-3103 GCA_013287745.1 Gammaproteobacteria bacterium | reverse complement strand
CATCCAACCCCAAGCATGGCTTAGAACTAGCACTGTTTCAATTCAAATCTGCTTTGATTCGACTAACATCGCCAACGCAAACTGAAGCATTAAACAAGCACCTGGCCACCGAAAATAAAGAAACGAAGCAGCATTATTTTATTCCCTTGCAGATCAAAAAGGATCATCGTTTCAATCATATTGAGACGCAAGCAAAAGAATTTGAAGATACACAACCGAATAAGAGCTATTTCAAAAATCAAGTGCTTGGCAATTCTTACGGTCTATTTCCTATTAATATTGATGGATTAAAGAATCACAAACTACATGAAGCGATCAATTTTGTGCTTCTTGCGAGACGTCTCAATCGTCTTTCCATTCGGGAAAAGCTCTCAGTAAGATCAACTTATGAGGAAGCCATCACAGCCAGAGCAGCTCAAACTTTAAATTGTTTCGAAGATCTGATGGTAGTTGAAATTGCCCTTGCTGACTCACAAAATTTCGAGGAAACACCCCATATCACTACAGATGATATTATTTCCATTTGTTTTGTTAGCAAGAGTGATATGCCAGCATACAGCGCCTCCTATTACGATCCCTCCTTGCAAAAAGTCATCAAACAATTTTATGGTTGCGATCCTATTCAGCCTGATGAAGGGGTTAAAAAATATAATGTGCCCGTCGCCGTTGATTTGAATTTTGCAGATTGCATTGACCATATAAATCGCGCTAAATCATTCCTGTGTCAATTTCATAGTGAACACATGTCGACTCATCTGCTCGACATCTGCAATCAATATATCAGCACAAAAACATTTATGTTTTTTGACATGCCGCAGCATAGCCTTGCCTCCAATGTGCTCGCTCTATGCAAGCACATCAATACCGCATATAAAGATGATGATGCGCTTCGCTGCCTAGCCCTGACGCGATTGACACAAGCTTTCATCTTGATTTTGCAAGAAAGAAAGGATGACGGAGCATTATTAACACCACTGACTCAACAGGATTTTACAGCTGATGATTTAGATGAGCTGCTGGCAATGCAGAATAACGATATGCTTGAACTCATCAAGAATTATTTATTGGATGATACATTCTACCGAAACTATCAATATAAAAATGTTAAACTGCATGACTATTACAAACAAGTTCTTGATCACACTTCTGCTAGACAAGCCCTAAGTGAAACGACAACGACGACAACTACAACTACCACCATCGCAAATGCTGAACACAAAGAAAAAAAGCGGATTTATATTCCTGTTTCTGTTGTTGGGGAAGAGGAATATTACTCTGATATTGACAACTATTTTAACCTTTTTAAACAATTTTCTCCCTATCACTTCCGTGATAAAATTGATCAACTCTTCCCAATTAAGTCTAATAAGATTGAAAATCACAACTTGAATGAAGCAATCAATTTTTCATTTCTTGTTAGTCACATCAATCATCGCAAGCACGAAAAACGTGTAGGTTTCAGTGATGAAGAAGCCTGGAGAATTGCCAACAGTCCGTCTTCTGGCGTTACAATGATAGTGGAAGCAGAAGTAGATGAGTCATCTCTTCATGCTATACAGCTTTATTATTATTTAGGAGAAACAAGCTCTATCGCACTTACTGACATTATTTCTATTCGTTTTATTGTCGTTCCTCATAGTGTTGGTAAGATCACTCCATTAGAAGAAAAAATAATGTCTTTTGGTCATACTCATCAGTCAGTAGCAATTCATTTATCTCCTTCAGACCATGAGGCTTATGTGGATCATGCCAATTGGCTGCTAAGTCTTTTACGCCGTAATCGTCTTGTCATGCTATGCACTGAATATAGCCAACAGAAAAGAGAGATCCTATTCGTCGAGACAGAAAGAACACATAGTAACCTGGCCCGCAATATCATTAATTTATGTGAGAGTATAAGCCACTACAAAAAAGACCGTGCATTTTTCTGCTCAGCCATCACACAATTAATACTAGCTTTTAAAACTATTTTGCTAGAAAGAAAAAGCAAGCAGCTTTTACAATCGGTGAATGATTGTGACTATCATCTAGATAAGGCTGAGGATCCAAGAGAGAGCGCTATGCTTGAAAATATCATGGCGTATCTGCTGGCCGATCCTGATTCAGAAGAAAATGATAAATGCAGTGAATTTGTAGCTAGCTTATTTCTAACTTGGCAGGGAATAAGTTCTGAGTATAAGGAAGAACAAGATTATAAACCTAACAAAATAACAGAAATAGACGATGACTTTCATCATGGATTATAAGGTTTGCAAATAAAAAAATGAGTCAATCAATAAGCCGGGTTCTGTTTAAGGCACTATAATGCCTTATGACAGTCATTTATCTGGGATGTTTGTCACCAAACACCTCAAGCAACCTACCCGAGTTCCGTGCGGATCACACGTTAGGATAGATATCCTATGAACTCCTATTTGGTCTTGCTCCAAGTGGGGTTTACCTTGCCATTGCTGTTACCAGACAATGCGGTGCGCTCTTACCACACCTTTTCACCCTTACCACACATGAAATGCGCGGCGGTTTATTTTCTGCTGCACTTTCCGTAAGCTCGCGCTTCCCAGATGTTATCTGGCACTTTATCCTGCGGAGCCCGGACTTTCCTCCCTGCTCATTAGAGCAGAGCGACTGTCTGATTGACTCGGGTGGGAGTGTAACATATTAGGAGTGACTTGTAATTGTCTAAATCCTTCAAGAAGGTGCGAAAAGCGCCCTCACCCCCTGCCCCTCTCCCCTCGCAAAAAGCGCTCCGGGAGAGGGGAGAGTTCTAAGTTATTTCGAGGAGAAAATTTAGGACGCTCCCCTCTCCCGGAGCGCTTTTTGCGAGGGGAGAGGGGCAGGGGGTGAGGGCGCTCGAAGGATTTACAATCATTTAGGCCGATTATTTAATTGTCTACCATCCTGCAAACTAAGCCGCGTAAAAAGCGCCTGTAAATCATCACGATGAAAAACCGTCTCCCTGGCAAATAAGGTCGCTTGCTTGGCAGCATAGACAGGCTTTTCAAAATAATCGACAGCATGACGACACTGATCAATGAGCTGAACTGATACTGATAAATCGTGACTCTGCGCATACTTCTTGAGCGCTGCAATATCTCTCACCAAG
>JABDDF010000057.1 GCA_013287745.1 Gammaproteobacteria bacterium | reverse complement strand
TCAATTCCTCTCTCACCCAATCGCCTGACTCACTTCCTCAACCAAACTCAACTGCGGCCTATTCGCATATAACCATTGCATCAACATATGCCCCACAACCAACTGTAAATCTTCCGCAATTTGCATATCTTCAACAGGAAAATGAATCGCCACATCGGCTAGCGATTTAGCACGACCGCCGCTAAAACCCAAAATAGCATAGGACTTCACATCCATGGTTTTTGCTTGTTCCAAAGCGCTAATAATATTCGGCGAATTTCCGCTGCCAGATAAGACAATCAACACATCACCTTGATCTGCTTGTACGGCTAATTGCTCAGCAAAAATTTGATCATAGCCAATATCATTGCCCAAACAAGTCAATACAGCAGCATTCGCAGGCAGGGCATGTACACGCAAACCACCGCCATTTTTTTTCGCAATCCCGTATAAGTAATCATTGGCTAAATGAATGGCATTACCTGCACTGCCGCCATTACCGCATAAAAAAACACTTTTCCGTGTCTGCCAACATTTTCGTAAATCATGCGCTAACTCAATCACACCAGACCAATCACTGACGGAAAGAATAGCACTTAATCGGGTGGCATAATCAGCAAAAAATGCTTGATCTGATAAACTCATGCGGACGTTCCTTGCAATACAGTTTGCTGCATCCACTTTAAATTATAATACCGATCTTCATCTTTCAATGCGCCTTGGCGAAATTTTTCAATAATTTCACCAATGGCATCTTCAACTTTTTTCTTAGGCTTAAAACCAGTCGCCAATAATTTATCTGAATTCACTCGATATGAACGCGGATCATTTGATTCTGTCACGGTAATTTCAACTGGGATAAATTTTGTCACCAGGTTAGCGATATCGAGGATAGAAATATTTTCAAAACCGGCATTATAAACACCTGTCACTTCTGGATGATCAATCAAATATAAATATAAATCCGTGATATCATCGATATGAATATTGGGTCGCACTTGCTTGCCGCCAAAGACCGTGATTTTGCCTTTAGATAAAGCTTGCATGGTTAGCATATTAACTGATACATCCAAGCGCATACGCGGTGAATAGCCGCACACGGTTGCCGGTCGAACAATTTGCACCACCATATCATCTTGATAACTGAGCAGCACGCGCTCTGCTACCATTTTAGTTTTGTTATATTCAGAAATGGGTTTTAATTCCAAGTCTTCTGTCACTTGTAATTCTTCTTTGACACCATAAACACTGCCAGAAGAAGCATAAATAAAGTGCTTTATGCCCACGCGTTTGGCCTTATCGGCTAATTGCATGGTGGCAAGCGCACTCACTTCCCAAGTTAATTTTGGATTCAAATCGCCGCAGGGATCATTGGCAATGGAAGAAAGATGGATGATGCAATCAACGCCATCAAGTGGAATACTTTCAATTTGACAGACATCAGCTTTGACGATGGTTAAATTGGGATGTTCCGCAAAATAATTACCAAACCATTGCGTATCCAAGGCAATCACTTGATCGCCGCGAGCTAATAATTTGGGGATTAGAACGTGTCCTTTATAACCACAACCGCCTGTCACTAAGATTTTCATTATTTATTTTCCTTTTATTAATATTCTTTTTCTGCCAATTGCAAACTTTCTGGTGTGCCGATATCACGATGATAGTCATCGTTATGATAGACTTGAATGCGTCCAAGATAATGCGGCAACACTTCTGTACTCATGTCTACAATATCCTTACCCAACAAGGCAATAAAATCAATCACTGATGGTTCAACAATATAAACAGCGGCGTTTGCAAAATTACCATGAAATTCTCGTGACTTTTCATAAAAAGCGACGACAAGACCCTCATCATCCGTTTCAACGATACCACAGGCATGAGGCACATCTGTCCTAAAGGTCATCATGGTAATGACCACCTCTGCTTTGCGTTTAGCGTGGGCATCAGCAAAGGCTTGCATATCAAAGCGCGTTAAATTATCTGCGTGTGCTAATAAAAAAGCATCATCAGCTAAAAAATCCCGGTTTTTTAGCACCGTGCCAGCCGTACCGAGTAATTCTGTTTCATGTACCAGGGTAATGGACTCGCGCCAAGGTGAGGCAGCAACAAAATCATTGACCAAGGGTGATAAATAATGCGTATTAATCAATACCTCTTCCACATGTTGCGGTAGTAATAAATCAAGCCAATAGGCGAGTAAGGGTTTTTGTCGAATAGGAACCAGGCATTTTGGCGTATGATCTGTAATGGGTTTTAAGCGGGTACCTAAACCCGCGGCAAGCAACAAAGCCTTCATACATAAAGCTCCTGCAGCACTTCATCGACTGATAAGGGTAGATTACCAATACGAGCAACGTGACAGGCCGCAGCGACAGAACCCAAATAAGCACTTTCCCAAATGCTAGCACCGGCTGCCAAAGCTAATGAAGAAACGATGAGCATGGAATCACCACCACCGGAAACATCTTTTGGCACGCTATTGAAAGCGGGCAATTGATCTGTCGTTAATTGATTTTTTTTGCTATGAGGTGAATGGACAAGCAAACCTTCCGAACCCAAGGTCACAAAAACATGTTCTGCGCGTGCTTTCTGACTGAGCATATCGGCTAAAACGCCTAAGCCAGAAGCTTGATCACGCACGGCCAATCTCGCTTCATGTTCAGTGGGTGTAATTAATTTCATGCCATGAAAACGCGAGACATCGCCAATCTGTGAAGAAGATTGACTGTCAGCCACCATGGGTACATTTTGTTTATTGCATAAATCAATGACATTATCGACCAAGGTCTGCGGCAGACAGCCATAATTAAAATCAGAAAAAACCACGAGATCGGCATTTTTCACGGCCTTGGAAATTTGCCGCAGCATTCTATTGGCAATTTCACTTTCAATATGATGATGGCGAAGCTGCGAAACGCGCAATAAAGTTTTACCTTCCGCACGAAAACGCTGTTTTAAGGTGGTTGGACGACTGGCATCGGGCAGCAAACTTGTCTCAACACCAAATTTCTTTAAGCTTTGCGTGGCAAATTGAGCGGCATCATCCTTGCCTACCACACTAAAATAATTGACTGTTGCGCCCAAACTTCTGGCATGCGCAGCCACAATACCCGCGCCTCCTAAAAAGAGATCTCGCTTAATGGGTGTAACGACAATAGTGGGATCTTCACGAGAAATACCTAGCGGATCACAGGTCACATATTCATCAACAATTAAATCACCGATGACCACCACAGAAAGTTCAGCAAAGCGCTTGACGATGTTTGGCAAGGCTGCCACGTGAATGGAATGACGCTGCAAATAATCAACGGGTTTTTTTATCGCATAAAATACGGCTTCCTGTACTTCACCGCGCAAGAGATCGAGCGAAGAAAAACGCATCTCACCGGAAGAAAATAATAATTTGCCGCCATATTCTTCAACAACCGCTTGCTCAGAATTGAAATGCTGCTCGTGCTCACTTCCTTTTACGACAATATCAGGCTTGAGATAAGTCAGAAATTTTTCGGGTGAGGTCGATAATAGTAGAGCTAAATCAACACAACCGATGGAACGAACACCTTCCAAACGCAATTGCTGCGGCACCATGGTGCCGATGTGCAAATCATCATTCACAGCAACGACAAGAAAGTCAGCGCATTCAGCAGCAAAATTTAATAAACGAAAATGTCCCGGATGAACAATATTAAAATTACCAGAAACAAAGCCAATACGCTTGCCTTCTCCTGCCAATCCCCTAATCCAGGCAGCCATCGTCGTCATTTCATCCGGCGAATCTTTCACCGGATGATCATAGAAATTAATAAGGCTGCCTTTCTCATTTGTCGTTTGCAAATCATTAGCTTCATTTAAAGGATGTTTAGACAATTTTCATTTCCCTGTAGTTGAATTTTCATTCCCTTGCTCAAAATTATATCCGTTTTACCAACAATGAAGCGAAACAAAAAGCGCCTGTGAATGCGGGTGAAATCGCATTCAAGACATGCATAGAATGCGCATCTTGTTCAATAATATAATCCATTTCAATTTTTCTTTTTGCTATATTAATTAATTGCGGCCTAATGCCCACTTTGTTTGAGGCGAGTAAATCTTCTGAATTCACTGAGGCAACTAATTTTCGCGCAGCGCGAATAAAATGTGATTTGAGATATTTCTTCATTTCAGCATGCATCAAAGCTCTAAAATGCTGCTGGTTGGCCATATACATGAGCGTAATATCCTTGATAATGCGCAGCGCTTCTCGACTCACGCCAGAGAATAGACCATAATTTTCGCGGGCAAAGGCTGGAATTGCAGTAGGTCCAACGTAGACATCATCATTCATGTTACGGGTAAAATGAACACCTAGAAAAGGGAGATTTAAATCGGGAACAGGATAAATGTTGCCTTTCACCAGATGATTTTTTTCCTTGCTTAATTTGTAATAAATCCCCTTGAAAGGCAGCAGGGAATAATCTTTGGCAAGGCCCATCATTTTAGCGATTTTATCCGTACCTGCGCCTGCACAATTAAATAAATAATCAAAATGAAAGCGATCTTTTGAGGTTCGAATTAAGTGTTCACGGCTATCAATGGCCACGACTTTCTGGTCTAAAAATAAGGCGACACCACGGCCAAGAATAATCTCGCGTAATTTTGTCAAGACTTGCTTGCTATCTATACTTGCTGTTTCTGGCGTATAAATTCCCTGATGATAAATATTGGCGTGTGGTTCAATTTCTTTGACTTGCGCTTCATCTAAGCGATGCGCTTTAATGCCATTATTAGCTGCATTTTCTAACAAACGATTGATAGTCGGTACTTCTTCTTCACAGGTTGCGATAATGACTTTTCCCATTTTTTTACAGGGAATATGGTGCTCGAGGGCAAAGTCATACATTCTTTTCGCGCCTTCAGCACACACAGTTGCCTTGAGACTATCTTGGGGATAATAGATACCAGAGTGCAAAACACCGCTATTACGGCCGCTGGCATGCATGCCTATGTGAGATTCTTTTTCAAAAATAGCGATGCGCGAGGCGGGATAACGTTCGGTCAGTTCCTTGGCGACAGACAAGCCGACTATGCCAGCGCCGACAATAATAAAATCATATGTAATTAGCTTAGATTTTGACAATTTTTTCGTATCCATT
>JABDDF010000056.1 GCA_013287745.1 Gammaproteobacteria bacterium | reverse complement strand
CACGATCAAGCGCCTCAGGTAATGGCAATGTCGGTTATAAATTCATGCCTTATTTTGGATTGGAAGCAGGCTACTCATACTATGCGCAGACAACCATTAAGGGTGCAGGCGGCACTAAAGCGGGTTTTGATAAGCATTATTCTTTTGACTTAGCTGGCAAGGGTATTGTTCCCATCACTGATTCTGGTTTTGAATTATTTGCAAAAGTGGGTGTTGCTCGTATTTCTTCTCAAGTCACGCTGAAAAATGCTGCAACAGCAGCAGCAATCGGTTTGACTTCAGGTAGTCATAACAAGACAGGGATTTATTTAGGCTTGGGCGGTCAATATTATGTGATGCCAGACTTGGCCATCGTTGTTCAATGGCAGAGGGCACAGGGCAGCAGTCAAACAGGTACCTTTGATTTATATACCGCTGGTTTATCGTTTATTGTTAGTTAATGGTGAAATCGCTTTTGCAGCCACTGGCCGATACCCAGAATTTCTTCTTTACAAACGGAATGGGGCATCGAAAAGCTTTGCCAAGTAACAGGATAAGCCCTTTCTCTTAATAAAGCGCTAGTTCTCTCGCCCAAAGAATAGGGAACAATGGGGTCTTGTGTGCCATGTGCGATATAAATGGGTGAGTGTTGATTGGCGGCACTCGCCTTAGCTAAAAAACCTTCTGCATCTGGCAAGTAACCTGATAAAGCAATGATGCCGCCAAGTTGCCTGGGATAAGTTAAGCCCGTCACCAGTGCCATGACGGCACCTTGTGAAAAGCCAGCAAGAATAATATTGCTTTCAGTGATGCCGCGGGTCATTTCATTTTTAATTAGCGTGTGGATATGGGCCATGGACTTTGCAATGCCTTGATGATCAATTCTATCGTCAAAGCTGAAAGTCTGAATATCATACCAAGCACGCATGTTGTAACCATTGTTAATGGTGATTGGAATGACTGGCGCATGAGGGAAGATAAAGCGAATGCCGCATGAAGAAGGCAATTGTAATTCAGGAACAAGGGAAGCAAAGTCATTGCCATCGGCGCCTAAACCATGCAGCCAAATAACAGTTTTTTGCACGAGCGTACTGGATTCAACTTCAATATTCTGGTCATTCATATTTTAATACTCATTATAAAAGATAAAAAAACATCATAATTAAATATTATGAGGAAAAATAAATCAAAATTAGCCTGCTGCTAACTTTGTCATTCTATTAATTTTATTATCTAATATTTTACTTATTTGTAAATTGCTAACTAAATGATAATATTAAATCATCGTCTCTTTCTGTTTTTTAAACTATAATGAATATTAGGCCTTCTGGTATTTCAGAACTGCGGGTATTTTAAAGAGGACTCAGCTATGAAAAGGTTTGCTAAATCGACGTCTGGTGTCACCTTGCTCGAAATCATGTTGGTATTAGCGGTTGCGGCTATGATTATTGTGATGTCAATCCGTTATTATCAATCTGCTAATAATAACCAACAATCGAATGCTTTCTTACAGCAAGTACAAGGGATTACGGCAACGGTAGAAAGTTTGGCTGTAGGCACGGGTAATTATGCAGGTATCACTCTAGCAAGTTTAACAGCGATGCTGCCAGGCGGTGCTACCGCTTTAGTGGCTCCTTGGGGTGGCAACCTAACTTATGCACCTACTGCCAATGGTTTTACGCTAACAGCAGGTACTCCGCCATCAGTTCCGGTTTGTACACTGGTTACAAATCAATTGAAGACAAACAATCACTACACTGTTGCGGCTAACTGCGGCACGATAACATACATTACTAATCCGTAATTTTATCGGGCAGGCCTGCGCTGTCTCGAAGATGTAGGGTGGATTATGGCAAAAAGTGCCTAATCCACCCTACACTTTCCTAGGCCTGTCATTCCCGCGTAGGCGGGAACCCATCTTGAATTCACTTCTGTTGCAAATTGTAAGCGTTCACGCCACGCTGTCATGCCACCTCGCACAAAGAGCGTGCGGCTGGCATGACAGAGTCCTTGCAAATGGCGTTACATATTAGAGCGTGAACGTTTACCGAACTTGTGTATTAACGTGAACATTTATTCCTTTTCCGCCACCGCATTATTATCCGACATATTAAATGCCAAGCGATTTAATGAATTTTTCAAAGTTTCAAAATGAACAATTTTGGATTGAAGTAATTCAACTTTGATTTCTAAAGTTTGTATGGTTTGTTCGCGCAGACGAATTTCTTTATTGAGTAATTGTGCCTCATAATCAAATTTAAGCGTCAATTGTTTAGTGATATTTTCTTCAGCCTTTCGTGCAGCTTCTTGAACTAAGCTTGGAATTTGCGCGACCTTATCTTTTAATTCTTGCATAGCTTGCAATTCACGTTCGCCTACAATAACGCGTGTTTCGCGGTCTTGCATTTCATTTTGAAATTGTCTGTGCTGAACAGCGAGTTCTTGCTCAAATTGATGCCGGCGAGCTTCAATTTCCTGTTCAAGTGCCAGATATTCAGTTTTATAACGCGCAGCTTCTTTCTCGCGAAATAAATCACGTTGATAAATGAATTTCTGTTCTTCTTGCTGCCAGTCTCTGCGCTGCTGTTCCATGTGCAATCCAAATTGCTGCCTTTTTTCATTCATATCTTTTTCAAAGCTAATTGTTTTTTCTTTTTGTGCAGAAAGCAGAGCAGCCAAACTATTCACATTAGCTTCGATGCCATGTAACTCATCTAATTCCCTATTTTTTAATTCTATTGCGTCTACGACTTCAGTTAATTTAGCTTGTTCTTGTAAAAATTTATCTTTTAAATCATCAATAGCATACAAAATACTTTGTTTTAACGAATCAAATTGCTTTGCAAAATCTTCAGGTGCTTTTTTTGCAATGATATCGATAACACGTTTTCGTTCTTCATCGATAATGGGTTCTGCTATCGCAGTTTCTTTTTTGGGATCTTTTAGCTTTTGTAGAATTTCTTCATAAGCAGCGACAACTTCTGTTTTGCTATCGTGATTCTTAACTCGTAGTTCTACTGTCATACATCATCCTCTTTGTAGAATAGTATTGTTGATTGGGGAATAATGCGCTTGGGTATTCAAGTGCGGTGAAGTGAGTGCCAAGCTTGCATTAGTGATTTCTTTAGCATCAATTTGAGTAATATTAGATAAAGAATGCCTGTGGTAGAGATAGTTACCGAAAAAGCTTATAGAGATAAGAGCGCTGCCTAAGATGGCGCCATATATTGTTGCAAGCCTTCTTTTAGAAGTTATAAAAGAAGGGAGATGCAAGGATTTGGTTAAGCCATGTAAAAGAAATTGTTTGATAAAGTAGGATTGATTCTGCACTTCAGGCGCACGCAGAATTTCAAAGCTTTGTGTTAATTCTTGCGAGGGTAAAATAGCCGGATACGGCTGATTTTCACTTTGCACATCATTGCTTTGTATGCCGCTAGTGAGAAAAATTCCTTTAACATTAAAAATATCTTTTGCTTGCGGAAATATTTTGAGAACTTCAATGAGGGCTTCTTTGACACGTTCAATTTGTAATGGAAAATCTTTAATTAATACTTTTGCATAAGGGTTATGCTCTTGGTGTAAGCGCCAAATTAATTGTTCATTTAATCGTTTGATCAATATATTAAAACGTTGACTAAAGTTAGAGATGATAGATTCATTCGACGCGAGTGTGATGCCCCAAGCCTGATTTAATTCTTCATTGCTGCTATCATTAAAAAATTCGAGAAAGCCTGGAATTAAATCGCATTTAGTGATGCTAATAAAAATGGGTAGTGTTATGCCAAGATGCATTTTAATTTCATTGAAACGTGCATTGAGACGGCGTAATAAGGCATCGCGTTTTGTCGCTTGAATTAAATCTTCGAGAGAGATAGCCACAATAATGCCATTGATCGCTTTTTTTCCGCGATATCGATGAAGTAATATTAAAAAATTTTCCCATAAATTGTGTGACAGCGCGTTTTTCTTATTTTTGGCAGCGACATAATGACCGGGGACATCGATAAAGACGGTATCCTGTGTTACCCACCAATCACAACTTTCTGAAGCTTGCATCGCAGCGACATCATGATTAAAGTTTTTTTCTAAAATGAAGTTAATGGTGGAACTTGCTAATAAGGTGGTCTTACCTGTTCCTGTTGAACCCAAAATTAAATACCAAGGTAAGTGGTGCAGTTTAAGTGCGGCACCATTTTTTAAAATACGGGTATTTCTTAGAAATTGGATAGCGCCTTGTAAGCGATTTTCTAAGGTAGTTAATTTTTTTGTTAAGGCAGGATGCTGCAATAAAACGGTGGATTGCTTTTTGCGAGGGATGAATTGACCAAATTTATTTTTTAGCGTATCAAAGTGATGTAATAAATCTTGCATAAATTGTCTATCCTAGTCGCTTAAAGAATGGTTTTATCCCTGAGAGATAACTTGGCTGTCTTGTTGAAAAATATGTTCAACAAGGGTGGCGCCTCCCGTCCATAATAATAATAAGACACTTAAAGCGCATACACTGAGCAGCCAAAGGGGCAGTTTTTTCGTCAAGGGAGCAGCAGTGCTTGCTGGTGCTTGCTTAATAGAAAGAGGAGATAATATTTTACTAAAGTTACCACGATAGGCGCGTATTCGTTTATAAAGAGAATGGGTAATTTGTTCTAGTTGCTGATGATCGAATTCAGTTAATCCGCTTTCATTGCGGCATTTAAAACCAAAAGTTAAACATAAGTACATAAATTCTATGACATCAATATAAATGTGTGGATCTCTAATCAATCGTTCCAGGATGATAAAGAAACTGATTTGTGAAGGCGGTTGCGGAATAAAAGTTTTCACTAAACTAAATTTTTCCCATTTACCCTGTCCTCCCCATGGCGTACTAGAAATAATATCATCGAGCGTAGCGCATAAGGCATAGCAAGTAATGGGTGCATACTCGGCAACATGGTCACTATTGCCGGCATAAACTTCTATTGTATTCTGAAAGTTTCGTATTTCTTTAACTAACTCAGCATAGAGGTTGTCTAAATGAGAATGCGTTTTGAGATACATCAATCTACCCATCATCGAAAATAAATAGGCAGCCGCATCTGCGAGCGGATTTAAACCCACTTCTGGAATATGCATACCTGGTTTATGTGACAGTAACCACTGGGTTGTCGGTTGATGATGCATGATAGCTGA
>JABDDF010000055.1 GCA_013287745.1 Gammaproteobacteria bacterium | reverse complement strand
TTCTCGCCATTTTCACGTTCAATCAGCGCTTTAATTTGACTGCCAGCTGTTAATTGATTGCCTAAATTTAACAAGCTCACTTTTTCTCTGCCATCTAATTGAAGCGTTTTACGATTTTCGCCTGCTTGAAATTGCAAGGGTATAATTCCCATGCCAATTAAGTTAGATCGATGAATGCGTTCAAAGCTTTCAGCAATGACTGCGCCTACCCCTAATAATTTTGCACCCTTGGCTGCCCAATCACGCGATGAACCTGTGCCATATTCCTTGCCTGCAATAATAACGAGGGAAATATTTTCTGCTTGATAACGCATGGCAGCATCATAAATTGACAAGACTTCACCGCCAGGAAAATATTTTGTAACACCACCTTCTGTGCCAGGTGCCATTTCATTTCGAATACGAATATTGGCAAAAGTACCTCTCACCATGACTTCATAATTACCGCGTCTTGTCCCATAGGAATTAAAATCTTTGACTGCCACACCTTTTGCTTGCAAATATTTTCCTGCAGGACTGTCTGCCTTAATTGAGCCGGCAGGTGAAATGTGATCGGTGGTAATGCTATCGCCAAGCAAGGCTAAAATGCGTGCTTGCTTGATAGGCTGAATTGCATTGGGCTCATGTCCCATGTCAGCAAAAAAAGGAGAATGTTGAATATAAGTTGAATCCGCTTGCCATGCATAGGTTTTACCCTCAGGCGCAGGCATGGATTGCCATTCTTGATTACCAGCAAAAACATCGGCGTATTGTTCACGAAACATTTTACTGGTGACTTTGGCCACTTCAGCAGCGATTTCTTCATTGGAAGGCCATATATCATGAAGATAAATCGCTTGCCCTTGTTTATTGTGAGTAATGGGATCCTTGGTCAAATCAATATTGGTTGTACCTGCTAGTGCAAATACAACGACAAGCGGCGGTGAAGCCAGCCAATTTGCTTTGACTTGAGGATGAACGCGGCCTTCGAAATTACGGTTACCTGATAAAACAGCAGAAACGATTAAATCATTTTCAGTTACCGTATTGGCAACGGGATCAGGCAGGGGGCCCGAATTGCCAATGCAAGTGGTGCAACCGTAACCGACCAAATCAAAACCTAATTGATTAAGAGGCTCTTGTAAGCCAGATATTTCTAAATATTTAGTGACAACTTGCGAGCCAGGTGCGAGTGAAGTTTTTACCCAGGGTTTGGTTTGCAAGCCTTTTTCCAAGGCTTTTTTCGCGACTAAACCTGCAGCCATAAGTACGCTGGGATTAGAGGTATTGGTGCAGCTAGTGATAGCAGCAATGACAACATCACCATGATGTAAATCAAAGCTATCACTGGTATTGAAGGCAGTTTGCCCTTCATTTGAGCGATTAGCATCATGTAATAATTTCTCATGGGCTGATTTTAATTGCGTGAGTTCAACCCGATCTTGAGGACGTTTAGGCCCTGCCAGACTGGATTTCACTTGAGATAAATCTAATTCCAGTACATCGGAAAAATGCGGATCAGCACTATGCGGTTCATGCCATAATCCTTGAGCCTTAGCATAGGTTTCAACCAAGGCAATGGTGTGAGCATCACGGCCTGTTAGGCCTAGATATTGAATGGTCGCTTGATCAATCGGAAAAAAGCCGCAAGTTGCGCCATATTCAGGCGCCATATTGGCAATAGTGGCGCGATCAGCGACAGGTAAGGAAGCTAAACCAGAACCAAAATATTCCACGAATTTACCGACCACGCCTTTTTGCCGCAATAATTCCGTAATCGTTAAAACCAAATCAGTTGCAGTGACACCCTCGGCTAATTTGCCTGTTAATTTGACGCCGACGACTTCGGGAATCAACATAGAGATGGGTTGACCCAGCATGGCTGCTTCCGCTTCAATACCACCCACACCCCAGCCTAAAACGCCCAAGCCATTAATCATCGTAGTATGACTATCAGTGCCTACTAGGGTGTCGGGATAAGCCTGTGTTCGTCCGTTTTTATTTTCATGCCAAACTGTTTTTGCTAAATACTCCAAATTCACTTGATGACAAATACCCGTATCTGGCGGCACAACACGAAAATTATTGAAGGCTTTTTGTCCCCAACGTAAAAAAACATAGCGTTCACTATTACGTTCCATTTCGATGTGTGCATTAATGGCCATGGAATCTGAGGCACCAAAGGCGTCTACTTGAATCGAATGATCAATAACGAGGTCAACAGGTGATAGGGGATTGATTTGTTCTGGATCGCCGCCTAATTTTTTGATGGCATCACGCATGCCGCCTAAATCGACAATAGCAGGTACGCCAGTAAAATCTTGCATGAGTACGCGGGCAGGGCGATAGGCAATTTCGCGATGAGATTTTCGTGCGTCGATCCAGGCGTTTAAAGCATGAATATCATCTTTAGTGACGGTGAGATTGTCTTCATGCCGGAGTAAATTTTCTAAGAGAATTTTTAAAGAGTAGGGAAGTTGTGCTGTTTTTTTTAAACCGGCTTCTGTTAAAGCGGGCAAACTAAAATAATCGTAAGTTATACCGTCTACGTTTAATTGGCGTAATGTTTTGAATGAATCGATGGAAGTCACGGTGAATCTCCTGTAAATAGCAACATTTTATTTATTTAATCTAGGCTCTGTTTGTAAGTGCTCGTTTTTGCGAGGAAGTTCGTTGTTAAGTAGGTGTTCGTCGTTACACAGGTGTTCGTCGTTGCGAGGAGTGCTTTTTACGACGAAGCAATCCAGGCTTGGACTTTTATCAAATATTGCTTTTTTATAAAAGTCCAAGCCTGGATTGCTTCGTCGTAAAAAGCACTCCTCGCAACGACGAACACCTGTGTAACGACGAACACCTGTGTAACGACGAACACCCGCGCAGCTCTCATCCGCTAGTAATTGTACGCAAACCCTAGTCGGGTATTTATCAATAGGGTATTATACCTAGCAAGTTGCAAAGTTTTAACGAAAACTTTTGATTCGTCATTGCGAGGTACTGCTATGCTGCCTGCTTCTGATGTCGTTCTACTTTCTCGTATTCAATTCGGCATGACTGCCCTTTATCACTTCTTGTTTGTTCCTTTAACACTGGGTTTATCCACCTTGCTGGGTATTATGGAAACTGTTTATTTTATTACCCGCCGACCTATTTGGCGCACAATGACACAATATTGGGGATTATTATTTGGCATAAATGTTGCCATGGGTGTCGCAACCGGTGTCACGATGGAGTTTCAATTTGGTACAAATTGGTCTTATTACTCGCAATATGTAGGTGATGTATTTGGTGCACCACTGGCGATTGAAGGTTTGATGGCCTTCTTTTTGGAAGCGACTTTTATTGGTCTCTTCTTTTTTGGCTGGGAGCGTCTTTCTAAGGGTGCTCATTTAATTGTAACTTGGATGTTGGCAGCGGGTTCAAGTTTTTCTGCTTTATGGATCTTAATTGCAAATGGCTGGATGCAGCATCCCGTTGGCGCACATTTTAATTTTCATAGTATGCGCATGGAATTATATGATTTTTACAGCGTGATTTTTAATGAAGTCGCACAAGCGAAATTTGTGCATACCATCAGTGCGGGCTATGTCACGGGTTCCATGTTTGTCTTAGCCATCAGCGCTTATTTTCTTTTACGTGGACGTAATATTGCTTTTGCTAAACGATCCATGATGGTCGCTGCGGCCTTTGGTTTGGCATCTGCATTGTGCGTGGTCGTGCTGGGTGATGAAAGTGGTTATCTCGCAGGTCTCAATCAAAGAATGAAAATAGCGGCAATAGAAGGCATGTGGGATACAGAACCAGCACCTGCACCGCTAACTTTAATCGGCATGCCGGATAATGCTGCCCATACGACAAAATACACGATTAAAATTCCCTATTTATTAGGCTTGATTGCAACGCGATCTATTCACCAGCCTGTTTATGGCATTCTTGATTTAATTAATGAAGAGCGTGAGCATATTCATAATGGTATTTTGGCTTATCAAGCCTTAACTACTTTGCAAACTGATCCTAGTGATAAACATGCAATAGATATTTTGCAAGCTAATGAAGGTGATATTGGCTATGGCTTACTATTAAAACAATACACGGATGATGTTGTTCATGCTTCTCCTCAAGCGATAGAACTGGCCTTATGGAGCACTGTTCCCGATGTGTTTACGCTATTTTGGACCTTTCGTGTCATGGTGGGATGTGGTTTATATTTTATTGCCTTATTTGCGCTCGCCTTTTATTTAGCACAGCGCCGCCGTGTTTTATCACATCGATGGTTTCTCTGGTTGGCACTTTATAGTTTACCCCTGCCATGGCTTGCCGCTGAAATGGGCTGGGTGGTTGCAGAATATGGCCGTCAACCTTGGGTAGTTGATGGCTTGCTACCAACTTTTATGGGCGTATCTTCTTTGCAAGCAGCTGATGTTTGGCTTTCATTGGCGGGATTTATTTTGTTTTATACCGCGCTTGCTATTGTTGAGATTTATTTGATGGTGAAATATATTCGCTGCGGTCCTGAGCATATCTTCAAGCAAGAAGATTTTAGCATACATCCAATAAAACGGGAGTCTCGACCATGCTAGATATAGAAACATTACGTTTGATTTGGTGGGTCTTGATAGGCGTATTATTTATGGGTTTTGCCATCATGGATGGCTTTGATTTGGGCGCTGCCACTCTATTGCCCTTTGTTACGCGGAATGAAATTGAAAGACGCATTGTGTTAAATGTCATTGGGCCAATTTGGGAGGGTAATCAAGTTTGGATTATTTTAGGTGCCGGCGCACTTTTTGCAGCATGGCCCTATGTCTATGCTGTTGCTTTTTCTGGCGCCTATTTTGTCGTGCTTTTGCTATTGCTCACGATGGGTATTTCTCGTCCTGTGAGTTTTAAGTATCGCAGTAAATTGCCGAATGTATTTTGGCGCCGATTTTGGGATTGGGTTGTTTTCATTGGCGGTTGCCTGCCCTCAATTATTTTTGGTGCCTTAATTGGCAATGTATTAATTGGCTTGCCTTTTTCCTTCGATCCAACACTACGTATTACTTACACAGGCAAATTACTTGAATTATTTAATCCCTTTGCTTTGTGGTGCGGCTTGACCAGCCTTGCCATGTTGAGTATGCATGGCGGTATTTTTTTGGCGATCAAAACAGAGCAGCCCATCCGTGCGCGCGCTGCCTTTTACGCTAAAATGGCCGCATTATTGCTGATAATTTTATTTACTGGCGGCGGTTTTTGGGCTGCTTATTTCTTGAAAGCCTATCGTGTTATTGATGGCGCGAATCCTTTTGGTTATTCCAATCCCTTACACAAGCATGTTGCTATGCAAGTCGGCGCGTGGATGGATAACTATGCAAATTATCCCTGGAGTAAAATAGTGCCTACGCTTGGATTTGCCGGTGCGCTGACAGCATTTTTATTTCTCGCTTGGAAAAAGTATCGACTGGCTTTTATTTGCAGTTCAATTGCGATCATTGGCGTCATTGGCACGGTTGGTGTGAGTATGTTTCCCTTTATATTGCCATCGTCTACGGACTATGCCTCTAGTTTGCTTGTATGGGACGCATCTTCTAGTCAATTAACCTTGCTCATTATGTTGGGTGTGGTACTTATTTTTCTTCCCATTGTATTGCTTTACACCGCCTGGGTTTATCGTGTCTTACGCGGGCCTGTAAGAGGCGAGGTCATTGAGAAAGATGCGCAGCATACAGCTTATTAAACGGAGGTCCTATGTGGTATTTTGCTTG
>JABDDF010000054.1:2920-5946 GCA_013287745.1 Gammaproteobacteria bacterium | reverse complement strand
CAGGCTCTAAAAATAATATCCATATGGTTAAGGCTTTACTCAGTGTGATACGCTGGCTTGTCTTTTATTATGGTTATAGTATTTTATTGTGTTTCGGAAAAATTAATTGATAATCAAGGAGTTTACCATGTCTTTTTATCGTTCATTACTTGCTGCAGCAGCAGCTATTGTTATCGCCAGCCCAGTATTTGCTGATGATACAGCTGCAAATAACCAAAATGCACAAAATCCCGCTGATCAATCAGGCGCACCTGTGGCCCAGCAATTAGCTGACAATGCCGCTGCACCTGCTGATCAAAATGCACAGCAACCTGCTGCAGCTCAACAAAGTGCCGATGCATCCAGCACCCAGGTCAATGTAAACACAGCTAGTGTAAAAGACTTAATGAAAGTTAAGGGTGTGAATGCGTCCAAGGCAAAAGCCATTGTTAGCTACCGTAAGAAACATGGTGATTTCAAATCTGTTGATGATTTATCCAAGGTGAAAGGTTTTAGCAAATTGAAACCAGCTAAACTGAAAGCTATCCAAGATCAATTAACCGCTGGTTAATTTAGCATCAAGTCCTAAAAAGGGCATCTTCGGATGCCCTTTTTGTTTTTGAAGTGTGTATAATACACCTCACTTAATCAATGATCTGACGGAAATATTATGCATCCCTTGATTCAAACTGAGATTCAAAAACTAGCCTCTCTTTTACAGCAAATTCAACAAGACACACACTTGTTGGCGGTGACGGAAGATATTGCTTCACGTTGTCTGCAAGCCTTGCGTCAGGGTAGAAAAATTCTTTTTGCTGGTAATGGCGGCAGTGCTGCTGATGCGCAACATCTAGCAGCTGAATTAGTTGTGCGCTTGCATTATCACAGGCCTGGTTTAGCCGCGATTTCATTGACAACTGATACCTCTGCTTTGACAGCAGCGGGCAATGATTATGCCTTCGAACAAATATTTTCACGTCAAATAGAAGCCCTGGGTCAGCCAGGCGATGTGTTTATTGCCATTTCTACTTCTGGCCGCTCACCTAATATATTGCGCGCCTTAGATGTAGCGCGTGCACAGCAATTAACAACTATCGCATTCACGGGCAAGCATGCACCACTGTTGATTGATCGCTGCGATGCCATATTGCATGTTCCCTCCAGTGAACCACCGAAAATTCAAGAATGTCATATTATGTTTGGTCATATTATTTGTGGTTTGATTGAGGATGCACTTTTTGGCGCGGAGTATGATCCGATGCGGGCGGTGGTTTCGCAGTAGGGTTGTTGTTGCGCAGGCGTTCGTCGTAAAAAGCACTCCTCGCAACGACGAACGCTTTCGTAACGACAAACCTTTTCACAACAACGAACAACAATTTACCTTGCTATTCCCCCATTTTTTTTATAGATTTCCAAGTTCAAAGCCATAAAGAATTAAACCATGCATGCATTCTTATCATCTCACATGAATCAACGAATCCTTTTACTCGATGGCGGCATGGGTACCATGATTCAGACCTATCACTTGCAGGAAGAAGATTACCGCGGAAAACGCTTTCAAGATTTTGCTCATTCACTCAAAGGAAATAATGATCTTCTTAGCTTGACGCAGCCAGCGATTATCCGTGATATACATCGTGCTTATCTCGATGCGGGTGCAGATTTTCTTGAAACAAATAGTTTTAATTCCACTTCAATTGCACTAGCTGATTATCACATGAGTGAGTTGGCTTATGAATTTAATTTTGCGGCGGCACAATTAGCGCGTGAAGCAACGGATGCAGTAACAAAGCTCACAGCAGATAAACCCAGATTTGTGATTGGCATCTTGGGGCCAACTAATCGTACCGCCTCACTCTCACCTGATGTTAACGATCCCGGTTTTCGTAATGTTAAATTCGATGAATTAGTGCAAGCCTATTTGACCGCCATCAATGGTTTGGTTGATGGGGGTGCCCATATTCTCATGGTTGAAACTATCTTTGATACCCTGAATGCAAAAGCCGCTATTTTTGCTTTGGAAACTTATTTTGCGCAAAAGCAAAAAAGATTGCCCGTCATGATTTCTGGCACGATCACTGATGCGAGTGGCCGTACCTTATCAGGACAAACAACACGAGCTTTTTGGCACTCAATTCGTCATGCAAGTCCTTTGTGTGTCGGATTAAATTGCGCCCTAGGTGCAACAGCTTTACGTCCCTATGTGCAAGAATTATCGCAAATTGCCGATACCTTCATCAGTATTCATCCCAATGCGGGCTTGCCCAATGCCTTTGGTGAATATGATGAAACACCCGAACAAATGGCAGCAACCATTGAGGAATTTGCCCAAGCGGGACTGATTAATGTCGTTGGCGGTTGTTGCGGCACCACACCTGCACACATCAAAGCGATTGCAGAAGTCGTGCGCACAATCGCACCGCGTAAACCCGCAGTCATCACCAAAGCTTGCCGTTTAAGCGGTCTTGAACCTTTGATCATCGATGACACGTCACTCTTTGTGAATGTCGGTGAACGTACCAATGTCACGGGTTCTTTACGATTCGCTGAATTAATTCGAAATGATGATTATGCAACAGCGCTGCAAGTTGCGCTCGATCAAGTGCAAAATGGTGCGCAAATTATCGATATCAACATGGATGAAGGCATGCTGGATGCTGAAGCTGCCATGGTTAGATTTCTCAATTTAATTGCAGCAGAACCAGACATTGCCCGCGTTCCTATCATGATTGATTCTTCTAAATGGGCAGTGATAGAAGCAGGTTTGAAATGCGCTCAAGGCAAATGTATTGTTAACTCGATTAGTATGAAAGATGGTGAAGAAGCCTTTATTGAAAAAGCAAAATTAGCACGCCGCTATGGCGCAGCTGTTGTGGTGATGGCCTTTGATGAGCAAGGTCAAGCAGATAGTGAAAATCGCAAAGTCGAAATTTGTCAGCGCTCCTATGACCTTTTAGTTAAGCAAGTGGGTTTTCCCGCAGAAGATATTATTTTTGATCCTAATATTTTTGCGATCGCAACTGGAATTGATGAACATAATGAATATG
>JABDDF010000054.1:0-2910 GCA_013287745.1 Gammaproteobacteria bacterium | reverse complement strand
CCCTGGCCTTTATTCGCGCGTTAGAACGTATCAAAGCACAAATGCCGCATGTCTTAATCAGTGGCGGTGTGAGTAATGTTTCCTTTTCTTTTCGCGGTAATAATGCCATTCGCGAAGCCATCCATGCTGCATTTTTATTTCATGCAATTCAAGCGGGCATGGACATGGGCATTGTCAATGCCGGTAATTTAGCCATTTATGAAGATATTCCCAAAGATTTGCTTGTTCTCATTGAAGATGTCTTATTAAATCGCCGTGCTGATGCAACAGATCGCTTGTTGGAAGCGGCGAATAGTGTGAAGGGTCAGGCGCGAATTCGTGTTGAAGATTTAAGTTGGCGTGAAAAGCCCGTCGCTGAACGTCTTGCCCATGCCTTAGTGAATGGCATCAATCAGTATATTGTGGAAGATACAGAAATAGCGCGTGTCGAATTGGGTCATCCCTTGAAAGTGATTGAAGGGCCACTCATGGATGGTATGAATATTGTTGGTGATTTATTTGGTGCGGGTAAAATGTTTTTGCCGCAAGTGGTAAAGAGCGCACGCGTCATGAAACAATCTGTGGCTTATTTAGAGCCTTATTTAGAACAAGATAAAAGTAGGGCTAAATCTAAGGGTAAAATCATACTCGCAACAGTCAAAGGTGATGTGCATGATATCGGTAAAAATATTGTTGGTGTGGTGCTGCGTTGCAATAGTTACGATATTATCGATTTAGGTGTAATGACGCCTTGCGAAAAAATTTTAGCCACAGCGCGTCAAGAAAATGCTGACATTATTGGTTTGAGTGGTTTGATCACGCCATCATTAGAAGAAATGACCTATGTCGCCCAAGAAATGCAGCGTCAATCTTTTAACATTCCTTTATTAATTGGCGGCGCAACGACATCACGTGCGCATACCGCTTTAAAAATTGAACCGCATTATACGGGTGCAACCGTGCATGTGGTCGATGCTTCACGCGCAGTGGGGGTGGCGAGTCAATTATTAAGTGACTCAGCTAGAGATAAATATGTAGAAGGTGTGCGTGCAGAATATGTCAACTTGCGTGACTTACATAAAAATAAAAAATCTGCGACAAAATTAATTAGCTTAGATGAAGCTCGCGACAATAAAATGCCGATTGAATGGACGGATCATCGTATTTGTCAACCTAGTTTTCTTGGTGTGAAAACATTTACTGATTATTCAATAGAAACCTTAATTGATTATATTGATTGGACGCCTTTCTTTAGCACTTGGGAATTGGCTGGACGTTTTCCTCGTATTTTAGAAGATGAATTGGTGGGTGAAAGTGCGCGACAATTATTTCAAGATGCGAAGGCCATGTTGAAAAAATTAGTGGCAGGAAAATGGTTATCTGCTCATGCCGTCATTGGGTTTTTTCCGGCAAATAGCGTGGGTGATGATATTGAAGTTTATGCAGATGAAAATCGAGATAAAGTCATTGCTCATTTTCGCATGCTGCGTCAGCAAACAGAAAAGGCAAAAGATAAATTCAATTTATGTTTGGCCGATTTTATTGCGCCCAAATCTTCCGGTATCAATGATTATTTAGGCGGCTTTGCGGTGACGGCGGGTGCGGGCATGGAAGCGCAATTAGCCCGATTTGAAAAAGAGCATGATGATTATAATTCCATCTTATTTAAGGCATTGGCGGATCGATTAGCTGAAAGTTTTGCTGAACATATGCATACCCGTGTACGGAAAGAATTTTGGCCCTATGCAGCGGAAGAAAGATTGACTCATGAAGATTTAATCGCTGAAAAATATCAGGGTATAAGGCCGGCGCCTGGTTATCCAGCCTGTCCAGATCACACGGAAAAACCAGCCTTATTTGAATTGTTAAATGCTTCACAAGCTGCCAACATCCATCTGACTGAAAATTTTGCCATGTTACCCGCCTCGTCCGTCAGTGGATTTTATTTTTCACATCCACAGTCACGCTATTTTGGCTTAGGCAAAATCGCAGAAGATCAAGTGATTGATTATGCAGCTCGCAAACAAATGGATGCAAATATAGTTAAGCGTTGGCTAGCAACGAACTTAAAGGAATAGGGGGAAATATATGCCAAGTGCAACACCATTATCGATTAGTTTTGAATTTTTTCCGCCAAAATCAGCAGAGGCAATGCAGCAGCTTGCAGCAGTAGCCATGAGTTTGACGGCTGCCAAGCCCCATTTTTTTTCTGTAACCTTTGGTGCGGGTGGTTCGACTCGTGATGGTACAATGGAAACAGTTTCTTTGTTACAAAAGAAAACAGCGATTAATGTTGCGCCGCATTTGGCTTGTATGGGTTCAAGTAAGGCAGACATTTTAGCCGTGCTGAGTCAGTATCAAGCAATGGGTGTGCATCGAATTGTTGCTTTGAGGGGGGATTTGCCATCAGGCATGGTGCAGTCTGGCGAATTAAGCTTTGCCAGTGAATTAGTGGCCTTGATTCGTGAGACCACGGGGCAGACTTTTCATATTGAAGTGGCAGCCTATCCTGAATTTCATCCGCAAGCCTTAAGCGTGCACGATGATGTGCTTAATTTAAAAAGAAAATATGAGGCGGGGGCAAATAGTGCAATCACTCAGTATTTTTTTAATCCCGATGCTTATTTTTATTATTTAGATGATTGTGCGAGACAGGGTATTCATATACCGGTTGTGCCAGGCATTATGCCCATTACCCAATTTAGCCGCTTGGCGCGTTTTTCTGATAATTGCGGCGCGGAAATTCCTCGCTGGATTCGCAAAAGGCTAGAATCCTATGGCGATGATCTTGATTCGATCAAATCCTTTGGTTTGGAAGTGGTGCATGATCTCTGCCAGCGTTTGATTAACGGCGGTGCGCCGGGTTTGCATTTCTATACTTTAAATAAGGCTGAGGCTGTGTCTGAGATTTTGAATTTATTTCCGAGTATG
>JABDDF010000053.1 GCA_013287745.1 Gammaproteobacteria bacterium | reverse complement strand
CGGCGGCAAGGGTAGGTGGTACAAATCGGGCACTTTTTTCTCATCACGAGAGTAATGCTGGGTACAATTTTGGTACATAGCATGGGGATTTGGATGAGTAGGTTGTTTTAACTAATTGAATTTACTTGGTTATTAATCGCGCCCGGAGGGATTCGAACCCCCGACCACCTGGTTCGAAGCCAGATACTCTATCCAGCTGAGCTACGGGCGCTGCAAAAAACAGTGGGACATTACACTTTAGCTTTTAGCACGCGCCCGGAGAGATTCGAACTCCCGACCCCCTGGTTCGTAGCCAGATACTCTATCCAACTGAGCTACGGGCGCGTTCTGAAAACCAACTAGGGCCTGTTTACAATTCTACTATGCTGGATGTTTTTAGCTGTTTTTTTGCGATCCCTTGTTCACATACTTCTGTGTATGCTGCGCTACGGTTCTCAAAAAACAACTAAAAACATCTCAGCCTAGCGAATTGTAAACAGCCCCTAATAATTAATCCATATTCTTTATAGCTAAATTAGCAGCTATAAATATAATTCCTTGAAACGGAGAGGGAGGGATTCGAACCCTCGATGGAGCTTTTGGCCCCATACTCCCTTAGCAGGGGAGCGCCTTCAGCCTCTCGGCCACCTCTCCAGTAATAACTTTCAACTTCTGCAATAGATGAACCCAAAAATCATCTTTAACACTTACTCTTTGTTGCTTTCACCCTTATCAACCTTGGTTTCACGCTTCTTCTTCACTGTTGTTGTCACGGCAGCAGCAGGAGCGGCAGCAGTCGTTGATACTGGTTCTTCTTTTGGTGGTGTATTTTTTTCTTGCAGTATGCGCTGATAAATTTCTTCTCGGTGTACCGAGACATCTTTAGGCGCATTGATACCGATACGCACTTGATTACCTTTAATACCAAGCACGGTCACGATTATGTCATCACCGATTACAATAGTTTCACCCACACGTCTTGTTAATATAAGCATTGTCCATCTCCTTTAATAACTGCCTTGTCCATTAAAAAACCACTTGATCCCCGATACTCCATGCGGTACATAATTTATGTCTTACTATCTATGGTTATTCAGTCAGCTATGACTCTCACGCTATTAATTGCGTATGGAGAGCGGGGAACTCATAACTATCTTTATGTTCTTAACCTTAGCTATTGATAAGCATCACTTTAAGGTGTGCAATAGTAAACAATAAAATAGTATTCTGCAAATAGGATTTGCATCTTTATTCAATATAAATTTGCTTGCCAGAAATCGTGCGAGGTTTGTCCAATTCAAAGGCTTGATGGACGACCTTTACGCTTTGTTCTAAATGCGCTTCGTCAATGACGACAGAGATTTTTATTTCTGATGTTGTAATCATTTGTATAGGAATGCCGGCTTTTCCTAGGGCTTTAAACATGGTGCTAGCAACACCTGCATGTGAACGCATCCCAATACCAACCAAGGAAAGTTTGGCTACTTTGGAATTTGTTTTGACAGAGAGGGCGCCCAATTCATTGGCTAATTCTTCGACAATCTTCAGGGCCTTGGGATGCTCACGTCGATGAACTGTAAAAGTGAAATCCAGGGTATCTTGTGCGGCTGCACTTTGCGCGATCATGTCAATTTCAATATTTGCCTGGCTCACTTTATCAAGAATATGGCCTTCTACGCCGGTTTGACGGGGCAGGCCGGATAGGGAAACAATCGCTTCTTCGCGGCTAAAGGCAATTCCTGCAACTAAACGTTTATCCATGATTTTATCCTCGAAGGTAACCAGTGTACCCAAGCCATCAGAAAAGGTGGAAAGGACACGAATGGGCATACCATGCTTGCTTGCTAATTCGACAGATCGCATTTGCAATACTTTAGCACCAAGGCTTGCCATTTCCAGCATTTCTTCGAAACTAATCTGAGATAATAATCGTGCTTCAGGCAACAGATGGGGATCTGTTGTGTAAACACCATCAACATCAGTATAAATTTGGCATTCCTGTGCTTTAAGTGCAGCAGCAATAGCAACGGCAGTTGTATCAGAACCGCCACGGCCTAGGGTTGTAATATCGCCGTGCTCATTGATACCTTGAAATCCTGCAATGACGACAATACGGCCTTGCTGTAATTCACGCTGAATGATCTCAGTTTTTACTTCGCGTATACGTGCTTTGGTATGTGTGTTGTCAGTGTGAATACCAATTTGCGATCCAGTAAATGAACGGGCAGGGTAGGACTTGGCATTTAAGGCCATGCTAAGCAAGGCCATGGAAATTTGTTCGCCCGTTGAAATCAAGACATCGTATTCACGTGGATCATAATCTTGAGAAACGGCACTGGCTAACTGAATAAGACGGTCTGTTTCGCCATACATGGCAGAGACAACAATGACAACATCATGTCCCTGCTGCTTGGTTTTGATAACCCTATCAGCGACATGATGGATGCGATCCAAGGTGCCGACTGAGCTACCGCCATATTTTTGTACAATGAGAGCCATAGTTTGCCTACGCGTTTATAAACCCTTGGAGAGGGCGCAAAAAGCGCCCTCACCCCTACCCCTCTCCCCTCGCAAAAAGCGCTCCGGGAGAGGGGAGCGTCCTTTACTATTTCGAGAAGAAAATTTAGAACTCTCCCCTCTCCCGGAGCGCTTTTTGCGAGGGGAGAGGGGTAGGGGAGAGGGCGCTTTTTGCGCCCTCTCCAAGAGTATCAAGAATTACAACTTACCCTGCACCCAAGTGTAAACAGACTCCAAGGCATTTGCCAATGCTTCTGGCTTATTTCCACCGCCTTCTGCCATATCAGCACGGCCGCCGCCCTTGCCGCCAACCTGTTGTGCCACCATGCTAACCACATCTTTAGCATTGATCGTGCCAGTCAAATCAGAAGTAACGCCGCCAATAATACCTATTTTCCCTTCCTTGACCGTTGCTAAAACAATCACAGCGCTGCCCAATTGCTGTTTGAGATGATCGATGGTCTGCCGCAAGGCTTTGCCATCTAAACCTTCTATCACAGTTGCTAAGACATGGCATTTACCAATGGTTTTTGCATGGAGGGCGAGATCTCGGCTAAACAAACTCGCAAGTTTGTCCTTGAGTTGTTGTATTTCTTTTTCTAAGGAAAGTATTTGCGTTTCTGCCTTCTGCAATTTTTGCTTTGACTCAGTCTCGCGTTTTTCAAGAAAACCAAGCGCTGCATCACCTGTTACTGCTTCAATGCGACGAATGCCAGCTGCCACGCCTGTTTCCGCAGTCATTTTGAATAAGCCAATATCACCCGTATGATCGGCATGCGTGCCACCACATAATTCAATGGAATGACCAAAATGGACTACGCGTACTTTACTGCCATATTTTTCGCCGAATAAGGCAACAGCACCGCTTGCAATGGCTTCTTCTGGTGTGGTGACGCGTACGATAGCTTCGTGATTTTCACGTATTTGCTGATTAACAAGATGTTCGATTTGTATTATTTCATTTACTGTGAGCGGCGATGCATGTGAAAAATCGAATCGTAAACGCTCGGGTTCAACCAAGGAACCTTTTTGTATGGCATGTTCGCCGAGTACTTGCTTTAGCACCATATGCAATAAATGGGTTGCCGTGTGATTTAATACAGTTGCTGCGCGGCGTTTTGCATCAACTTCTGTTGTAACGAGATCACCAACATGCAAACTGCCTTTTTCTAATTTGCCTAAATGCAAATGAGTATGTGCTTGTTTGATTGTATCTAATACTTTAAAAAATGCTTTCTGTGGGACATGTAGGATGCCTTGATCACCCACTTGACCTCCAGATTCAGCATAGAAAGGTGTGCGATCCAATACCACAGAACCTTTTTCTCCTGCTTGCAAGCTATCAACAAATTTACCATCGCGATAAAGCGCAAGAACAGTCGCCTTTTCTGTCACAGAAGTTGTTAGTAAATTTCGGTGGCCAGTAAATTCTGTTGGTGCCTGTGATTCCTGCGCGACAGTATATTCTGTTGCGAATTGACTGGCTTGGCGTGAACGTTGACGCTGCTTTGCCATCGCCGCTTCAAACTCATCATAATCAATCATTAAGCCCCGTTCTCTTGCAATATCTGCGGTTAAATCAGCGGGAAAACCATAAGTGTCATAGAGTTTAAATACCGTTTCACCAGAAATAATATCGCCTGGTAAATCATGAATGACTTGCTCAAATAATTTTAAACCCTGGGCTAGTGTTGTGCTGAATTGTTCTTCTTCTTGACGTAAGGTTTTTTCTATATGTGCTTGTGCCTTTGCTAATTCAGGATAAGCTTCTCCCATTAAATCAACCAAGGGTTGTACGAGTTGATAAAAGAAAGCTTGAGTCAAACCTAATTTACTGCCATGACGCAAAGCGCGTCGAATAATGCGGCGTAGTACATAGCCTCGCCCTTCATTTGCTGGCAGCACACCATCTGTAATTAAAAAACTACAAGAGCGAATATGATCTGCAATGACACGCAGAGAAAAATGCGAGTCATCTTTTATGCCAGCTAATTTTGCGGTTGCCTTAATTAAGGGCTGAAAAAGATCAGTATCGAAATTATTATTGACGCCTTGCATGACCGCTGCCATACGCTCTAAACCCATACCTGTATCAACAGAAGGTTTGGGCAGCGGTGTTAAAATGCCATCTGTAGCGCGATCATATTGCATGAAAACTAAATTCCAAATTTCAATGTAGCGATCACCATCTGCTTCATCTGTGCCAGGCGGGCCGCCAGGAATGTGGGCGCCATGATCATAGAAAATTTCTGTACAAGGACCGCAGGGGCCAGTCGGTCCCATCGACCAAAAATTATCTTGTTCACCTAAGCGGCTAAAACGCTTGGGATCTATTTTAATTTCATTTAGCCAAATCTGTTCTGCTTCATGATCATCTTCAAATACAGTGATCCATAATTTTTCTGGCGCTAAGTGCAAGCGATTAGTTAGAAAATCCCAAGCGAAACGAATGGCATCCGCTTTAAAATAATCACCAAAGCTAAAATTACCTAGCATTTCAAAAAAGGTATGATGACGCGCCGTATAACCAACGCGTTCTAAATCATTATGTTTACCGCCAGCACGCACACAGCGTTGAGAAGAAGTGGCGCGCGAATAAGGGCGTTTTTCAGTGCCCAAAAACACATCTTTAAATTGCACCATACCGGCATTAGTAAATAAAAGTGAAGGATCATTGCCAGGAATAAGTGAGCTGCTGGGGACAATAGTATGCCCTTGCTCGTGAAAATAATTTAAAAATTCACGGCGAATGTCATTACTAGAAAGTGGATGCAAATTTTTTTTCATAGTCGTAGAGATCACATATTATTCGTTATTTAAAATGACAGCAGTGATATGCGCTTCTGTAAAGCCGCGATACAGTAGAAAACGTATTTGTTTGGCTCGGCTTTTAAAATCACTTGGCTGTATGCCCTTGAACCGTTTTTGCCACAGCTTACGTGCTTCGGCAAACCATGCATTATCAGTGATCTCTAATTGTTCTGCAATCATCTCAGCAGGGATGCCGCGCGCTTGTAATTCGATAGCAATACGTTTTGGACCATAGCCCTTATTGCGCCGCCAATAAATATAATTTTCAGTAAAACGCTGTTCATTAATGATGCCTGCTTGCACGAGTGCAGCAAGTACACGGTCAATTTCTTCGCCAGCCTGCGTTTTAGCCTGCAAGCGCTGCCTTAATTCAAGGACGGAATAATCACGGCGCGCTAATAAATTGAGGGCAGCACGCCGGATTGTATTTGATGATTCTATGCTCAGGCGACACTCTCCTCATCCTCTACTGCCGCTTCACCTTTGACCACAGTCGCATGCAAATTAATCATTAATTCACGTATCTTAGTTTCAATTTCCTGCGCCATGGCACTATGCTCTTTGAGGAATTGACGCGCATTTTCTTTGCCTTGACCAATGCGTTGTCCATTATAACTAAACCAAGCACCCGCTTTTTCAACCAAGCCTTGTTGCACGCCGAGATGTACTATTTCACTTTCACGAGAAATACCCTCATTGTACAAAATATCAAATTCAGCTTGTTTAAAGGGAGGCGCGACTTTATTTTTGACTACTTTGACGCGCGTTTCACTGCCAATGACTTCATCACCTTCTTTAACACTGCCAATACGGCGTATATCCATACGAACCGATGCATAAAACTTTAAGGCATTACCGCCCGTTGTTGTTTCTGGATTACCAAACATCACGCCGATTTTCATGCGGATTTGGTTGATGAAGATGACGAGGGTATTGGAACGTTTAATATTGGCTGTCAGTTTGCGCAAAGCTTGCGACATCAAGCGGGCTTGTAAGCCCATGTGTTGATCACCCATTTCACCTTCAATTTCTGCCTTTGGTGTCAGGGCTGCGACTGAATCGATGACAATGATATCAACGGCGCTAGAGCGAACCAGCATATCAGCAATTTCCAAGGCTTGCTCACCGGTATCAGGTTGAGAGATGAGTAAATCATCAACATTTACACCTAATCGTTTGGCATAGGCAGGATCAAGTGCATGTTCTGCGTCAATAAAAGCAGCTGTACCGCCCTTGCGTTGACCTTGAGCAATGACTTGTAAGGTCAGGGTTGTTTTACCAGAAGATTCTGGTCCATAAATTTCAATGATACGGCCTTTGGGCAAACCGCCGATCCCTAAGGCAATATCCAATCCTAATGAACCGGTTGAAATGACTTCAATATCAGGAATGCTGGCAGCATTGTCGCCTAAACGCATGACGCTGCCTTTGCCAAATTGACGTTCGATTTGACCAAGAGCTGCTGTTAATGCTTTTTTCTTGTTTTCATCCATAGTGTGTTCCTTAATTGTTA
>JABDDF010000052.1 GCA_013287745.1 Gammaproteobacteria bacterium | reverse complement strand
TTTTCCATGCAACACCTTTTATATTTTTTCCCACTGCCACAATTACATGGTTCATTACGACCTATTTTAAAATGAGCTATCACAGGCTCTGACAGATTAATCAATCTTTCAACATCAGAAATATCTTCTAGCTCATCAGGCTCAATACCGATGATAACCTGCCATCCATTCTGGTTGCAAATTTCGAATATTTCTTGAGCCCTGCATTCACTTTTCACTCGTACTATCGCGGGTCGTTTTCGGCTTCCTAATTTCGTCATTTTTTAAATTCCATACAGTTTTCATTCAAAATTGGGGTCAAGTATCTACATTAACTGAAACTGATTCAAGCTTATTTGAATTTTCTGATAAGTCTGATTCATATTGGAGATACTTGACCCCATGCGTCCACTTACTAAGATTAATAAGCTAGTAGTCAAAAAAACTTCGCATTCACAGCAAGTCATCAACCACTTCCATACAGATTTCTGGCAGTATACGATCCTGATCACCACAATTTTTCATCTGAGTAATTGCTTCTTTAATAGCACGTGGTAAATCTTCAACAGTATTATCGCTTGACCACGAAGCATCACGAGTTGCTCTATCCGGCCATCTTGAATATGCAAGCCATATACCATCTTCTGCTTTATGAAGACAAGAACCAATTGCGCCTCTATGTTGAATAAAAAAACTGGCAACCTGATTCCATAGCTTCTGATATTTCTCTTCTAGCTCTGGTTTTATATATGACCGGTAAATTACTGCAAACATTTTGCATTTCCTTTATTTAATTAATGCTTATTTTTTAATCCAGCAACTTAGCAGCTTGCATAAAAACCAACGATCCGAGAGTCATCGTTAACAATTTTTTCTGTCTCTTTGCCTTGTGCAATCCAAAGTTAACAATGCCTTCTTCCGCTGCATACATTCCCTCTGGTTTTAATATTTGGTAAATCTTTGCAATCACATCCATTGGCGCATGTAAATGATGCAATACAAATCGATAATAGATGAGAAATTGGGGTCAAGTATCTCCATTAACTGAAATTGATTCAAGCTTATTTGAACTTTCTGATATGTCTGATTCATATTGGAGATACTTGACCCCATGCGCTTCCCGACCAATTTCCGTATTTGAGTATTATAATGAAATTAATTACTTAACTTTCCTCAAATAGAGGAATTTGTCAATATAAACAAATAAAATTTGATATTTTTTTAATTTTAGGTAGTATTTGAGAACTGAAATAAATTTATCCTGCCCTTAGGGATTAAAATGAGCGATATAGACAAAGAAGTCGGCCTAAGATTAAAAGTTGCACGGAAAGCGGCAGGGTACAAAACCGCCCTAGACTTTGCTAATCAGCGGAAGAATTAGTGGCTTTTTGCATTGATGCTTACAATAACATTGAATTTTTAGCAACAAGCCATGATGAAAAAAACAAAATCATTGACCTCTCAATTAATTCAATGCTGAGAGGGAATCACATTATCCAAAAAAGAGTAATTAATTTTTAATCATGTTAATTGATCAGAGAAAACTACCCCCGCCAGCTCATAAACCACCACGATTACACAAAGACGCACTTTTGATGTCTTTTCAAAATCAATGGCAAATACGACAAGCTTATAAAGAAATTATAGGGCTAAATGACGTTGATCATTTTTCTATAAACATAGTGTCCCCCAATGGGGAGATGTCGATTATTTCGTATAATCCATCCATTGTTTATAAGATTTTTAAAGACGGCACCTATCTCTATAACGGCACCATTTCACCTACTTATTACGAAAATTTAGATTTTTATGCCTGGGATCAATGTTATGACAAGCGGTTTTATTCCCAGGTCAAGCTCAGCTTACAAACCAAAAATGGCATTGACACTGGCGTTAACCTGATCCATAGAGAATTTGGATTTAATATCCTTTTTTCTTTTGCTTCAAAACGCAAGCATAACGACTTATTTTCTAACGCCGCCGAAAATAAAAAAGAATTTTTAAAAATGGGGTTTCATTCTCTTGATTTAATCAAGGGAATCTATTCGCAATATTATGAAAGTAACGAAATGCTTCTCATTAAACAGCCTAGCTATACCAGACCCACTTGCCGACCAAATTTAACTTTAATCAAATAATCTTAGGGTTTAATCATGCTAAAAGAATATAACGCCGCTTTTTTTGGTCTTTATGAAAATTGGTTTAAATTGCTTAAAAATGAATTTGATGAGGATAGAGCTACTGAGCTATTTAGGAAGGCTATGGAAATAGGGTTATCAAAAGCTTATGGCAATCAATTTAAAAAAGGATTAACGTCAGAATTTATTAGCCTCGTCGGTGAACGAGATCGCAATGTTGGATTGCTTGTTAAATTTCCTGAAGTGTCCGCCGATAAATTAATTTATCAATTCCATACTGACCCTTTTCCTAATTTAAAAAATGAAATTACCCCTGACAAATTAGACGACACCTATATTGCATTTAAAGTAAGGTATATTCTCGGTGATGAATGGCGTTATAAAAATACGACCCATCTTTGGAATGGAGATAAATACACCGAGTTTGTTATTTTTAGATAGCCTGATTCTTGGCATCTGGCTTTATAAGCACAATTGCTGCCAGTGCGAGCATTGCTATGCCTATAAAATAGTACGCTGGCATAGCTGGATTATTTGATATTTCCACCAGCCACGCGCAAGCTAATGGCGTTGTTCCACCAAAGATCGCTGTAGAAATATTGAGTGATATTCCAACGCCTGTATATCTTACTTGTGTTGGAAAATAATCTGCTGATAGCATTGCAAGAGGGCCAACAAACATACCTATCATTATAGAAAAATTGGGGTCAAATATCTCCATTAACTAAAATTAATTCAAGCTTATTTGAATTTTCTGATAAGTCTGATTCATATTGGAGATACTTGACCCCATGAATTCCCAGGGGGGCTCGGCACGCTTGAAGAAATATTTGAAATTTGGAATGCATACAAGCTTAAAATACATAATAAGCCTTTAGGATTGTTAAATACGGATAATTATTTTAATAAACTTATTGAGTTTGTGGGTTATTCGATTCAAGAAGGATTTTTAAAACAGGAATCTCAAGAACTAGTTAAAATTAGCAGTGACCCAATCACATTACTTGATATTTTGATTAAGCAGAATGTCGCATCTGAACTGGAGCAGCAAAACTTGGTTACTGCATAAATAATTCATAGTAATAATACAAGTTGTTAGAATATTTGACTACTTTGTCTTCTTACATAAAATATGCAAATTACTGCCGCTAGTCTTTGCAGTATTGATTGTAATTGGCTACTCTAACTTAAGCTTTTCATCCGATTAAAGGTGTTAATATGAACAACAATTCGCGCCCTAAAATATATGTTTTCATCGCCACAAGCATTGATGGCTACATTGCAAAAAAGAATGGTGATCTGGATTGGTTAACAACATTCAGCCCACCAACTGCAACAGATGAAGATAAGGATTGCGGGTACAGTAAATTTATTTCAAGCATTGACGTATTAGTAATGGGGCGAAACAGTTATGAAACTGTCGCCAAATTTGATCCTTGGCCTTATCAAGGAAAACGAGTAATCGTTATTAGCAAATCATTAACATCCGTATGTGAGCAAGCTGAACTTTATTCAGGTGAAATAACGCATTTAATTGAAAAGCTTCATGCCGAAGGAATAAAACATATTTATGTCGATGGCGGTGTGACAATATCTAGTTTTTTAAACGCTAACCTTGTTGATGAGATGATAATTTCATTGATACCAGTTGTTCTTGGATCAGGCACTCCCTTGTTTAGCAAAATTAATAACGACAAATGGTGTCGTTTGATATCATCACAAGCATACTCAAATGGATTGGTGCAATTGCGATATAATCTGGTGAAACAATGAATGAACCCATACTTAAATCCCACTGGGAACGATTTACATCACATATTGATTTAGATACTACCCAGGCCACCAATTTACTTTTACCATTCACTAAAGAACCTATTGAGCAATTAATCTTGTTATCAGAAGGATGCGCAAATACGAATTACAAAGTAACCTTCAAAAATAATCGACAACCCATTGTCATTCGAATTTATGTAAGAGAAAAATCCGCGTTACACCTTGAACTTGGAATTCACAAACTCGTCGAATCAATCATTCCCGCACCTCGCCATTTGTATACTGATGATAGTTGCAGTAGCTACTCGCATCCTTATGCAATCATGGAATGGGTTGATGGAACTCTAATGCGAGAAGTGATCCTCGTAAATGATAAAAACGCTATATCTCAATGCGCCTTTGATGCCGGAATATATTTAAACAAATTACGACAAATTAAATTTTCCAAAGGGGGCTTCTTCCAAGAAAACATGAAAATTCGTCCCTTTGATCATGATGAACAATACTTGCCTTACGTCACAACGCTCTTACAAGACTCAACAGTAAAAGAAAGCTTGGGCAGTAATCTGCATTCAGCCGTTCAAACCTTAGCTATCAAAAACGCGCACATACTACCAAATGACAATGATGCCAATTTAACTCATTCTGATTATGATCCCGCCAACATGCTTGTTAAAAAAATTAAGGGTGAATGGAAAATAGCAGCCATCCTTGATTGGGAGTTTGCTTATGCAGGAACCTATTTGTTAGATATTGGATTGATGCTCAGATATAGCGACAAACTACCCGCTTGCTATGAAAAAAGTTTTATTGATGGCATACAGCATGATGGATTTCATCTACCACCTAATTGGAAAAAACAAGCAAAATTAATGGATATACTCTGCCTGCTGCAACTAGCTTGCTACAATCCATCTAATGAAAGACCGCGAATGAACCGTGATGTGATATCACTCATCGCTGATACCGTTAATAATTGGGACTCATTTTAATCATGAAAAAAATGCCCACTCAAGATGATGCCGATAAGCGCATAGCGCAAGTGTTAGAAAAAATAAAGAACTCTATTCAACAAAAATCTCAAATAGAGCCACAACCAAAGGAAAACTTGGCAGGTAACCCAAAAACAGAAATCCCTGCGACTATCGACGAACCAGAGAAATACCTAGAAATCACTCCTGAAAGCACACTAATCATCGATAGGAAGTTTATTAATTTGAATTGGGTTAAAAAAAACCACAAAGGACTTACTTTTAAAAATTGTACGATATCAAACTCTGATTTTTCTTCTTCAAATTTAGATGAATTACATCTTGAGAATTGCAAGATATTCAATTCCAATTTTGAAAAGGCAAGCATACAAGATGGAATTTTTGAAGATTGTATATTTTATGAAAAAGAGAATCAGCTGGGCTGCAATTTTAACCTCGCTGATTTAAGGCGAACTGAATTTCATCGCTGCAACATATCAATGAGTAATTTTAAGCGAGCAAATGTATTTCAAATTACAATTGATGACTCGCGCGCGCAGGGGTGTAATTTTCAATTTGCAAATTTTGTTAACATCGTAAGTCGCACTGTGTTATTTAGTTCAGCTTACCTCACAAATACGGATTTTAGGTATTCAAATTTTGAAGGCGTGTATTTACAAAAATGTGATTTGTCAGGCAGTAAATTTGTCTTTACCATTTTCACAAGAGCAAACCTTGAGGAATCAAACCTAACAAACACCGATTTTGCACCCAGCGAATATGATGGCTTAACTATATTTAAAGCAGATTTTCGAAATGCAGAAATAAGAAATATTGATGTAAGAAAATTAGATTTTTCTGGTGTTAATATCCTTGAGTGGCAGCAAGCATTTTTTATGGAAAATCTAGGAATAATCGTTCACCCAGATAAAAAGTCACAATAATGCGTAAAATTGGGGTCAAGTATCTCCATTAACTGAAATTGATTCAAGCTTATTTGAATTTTCTGATATGTCTGATTCATATTGGAGATACTTGACCCCATGCGCTCTTTATAAAGGATAAAATAATGCCTATCGCTAATGTAAATCATATTAATATTTGGTATGAATGGTTTGGTAAAAAAAATGATAATTGCATACTTTTAATTATGGGGGCATGCTGCCAGGGAATACTATGGCCAACAGAATTTTGTGAACAACTTGCGAACAAAGGATTTTATGTCATTCGTTATGATCATCGCGATACAGGACAGTCGACATATTTTGATTATCAAAAAAATCCTTATACTATAGAAGATATGGCAGATGATGCCATTGGATTACTGGATTTCATGAAAATTAATCAATGTCAGTTAATAGGGCTGTCAATGGGTGGAGCCATTGCAGAATTAATTTCAGTTAAACAACAAAATCGGATATCAGCAATCACACTGATTGCATCTTCTTGTGATTTTCAACCCATGAATCTTGCTTTTGCGGGCTTGCCTGACGAAAAAAATAGTTTGTCGCGAACTAAAGATATTTATTTAGATTGGATGCAACGATTTATGTCTTCTCCTCCAAAAAATAAGGAAGAAAAAATTGGGGTCAAGTATCTCCATTACCTGAAATTGATTCAACTTATTTGAATTTTCTGATAAGTCTGATTCATATTGGAGATACTTGACCCCATGCGTTTTAGCTCTCAGGAGGATTTTGCCGCTGCCGCTCAGTTAGGGAGAAGCTATGCTAGGCGCGTGGAACGTGGAGAGCAGAATATATCAATGCAGAGCTTGATTCAGATTGCCCTTACATTAGAGGTTGAAGTGGGTGACTTGTTTCCACCATTAAAAGAACTTATGACTCCATATAGGAAACGTCTTAGCTAGTTAAATCGCTATTTGAGCTTGTCATTTTTCTTCAAAAAGCGGTATAGATCAACCCAAGCTTCCCATGTCTTCATAAACTCATCTGCTTCTTTAGGATAATTATTGGCATCAGCTTCAAGCCTTATCCAAAGCTCTTCAGCAAAATCATCATAGCCAATGGCCTCATGATTATTGTTTTCGGTTTCGTGTAAAAAAATATCGAGATAAATACTACTGTATTGGCGATTAGATATCCTCATCACACTTGTAATGCGATCTCCACTAAGAACAGTTTTAAGTAAACCTACTATTTTGTTAAGACCTTCCTGCGACATTCTCATAGAGAACTCCTTTTTTGAAGTGGCAAAAGTGACGAAAATGATAGCCAAAATAATATTTTTATTTGTTCATGATTGCTAAACGCTCTTAATTCATTAACTTATTTGTTACTCCTAACCTTTAAATATCTCGAACTCCCCTTTATATAGATTTTTAAACTTCTTAATAGTATCTTCGGCAGTCGAATGCCCACCGATTAATGTTGCGATTACGATCGCCTGATACAGATCACTTAAATCTTTATGATGTTGCTTGTTCATTGCTTCTAAAGCTTCGCTATAATTTGCCTCTTGAGCTCGAATAGCATTTGATAATTTATTGCTCACGTAAGAATAATAGGCTATAACGCCTGTAGCTAAAGCAGTGACGCCAGAGGAGATAGCTTGCCAGTCCATTTAGAACATCCTTCCAATCTAAAACATCAGTATACCAAATGAAATTGTTAGACAGTTTCTAATAAGTGTACCCCGAAGTGTACTCTGCTTTGTTTCTTAGTATATTTTGGTGTTTTGATACGACTTGTATCTTATTGATTATATTCGAAAGCTGGCGATGGGACTCGAACCCGCGACCTGCTGATTACAAATCAGCTGCTCTACCAACTGAGCTACGCCAGCGCTTACAATGAAATGATGCGGTATTTTATGCGAGTGGATAGTACATAGCAATTGGAAAAAAAGAATTTTTTTACTTTAAGCTTTTCTTTTTATACTAAAAAATAATTTCGAGTTGTAAAACTAGATG
>JABDDF010000051.1 GCA_013287745.1 Gammaproteobacteria bacterium | reverse complement strand
ACGCGGATTTACCCAAGAACAATTATCTGATATCACCTTTTACACGGCACTGGGCGCCATTCTTGGCGGCCGTCTAGGCTATATGCTCTTCTATGACTGGCAGGTCTTATTTACCCAACCCCTGCTCATTTTCCAAACCTGGAAGGGCGGCATGTCCTTTCATGGCGGCTTGCTGGGTGTCTTAGTTGCCATGCTGCTTTATGCGCGTAAGCATCACCGGCATTTATTAGCCCTGACTGATTTAGTCGCGCCCGTGGTACCCATTGGCTTGGCGGCTGGCCGCATTGGTAATTTTATCAATGGCGAATTATGGGGACGCGTGACCACACTTCCCTGGGGCATGATCTATCCTAATGGCGGCCCTTATCCGCGTCATCCTTCACAGTTATATGAATTTTCCTTGGAAGGTGTGCTGCTATTTATTATTTTATGGTGCTATTCAGCAAAACCTCGGCCCATGGGCGCTGTTTCTGGCTTATTTGCCCTGGGCTATGGGGTTTTTCGAAGCGTCGCAGAATGTTTCCGTGAACCCGATATTCAAATTGGCTACTTAGCCTCAGGCTGGTTGACAGAGGGACAATTATTATCAATACCTCTTATTATCGTTGGCTTATTATTATTATATTGGTCTTATAAGCGAGAGCAGAGATGAAACAATATCTGGATTATTTGCAGCATATTATCACTCACGGTGTGCGTAAAGAAGATCGCACCGGCACGGGTACTTTAAGTGTTTTTGGCTATCAAATGCGTTTTCCTTTGAATGAAGGCTTTCCGCTTATCACCACAAAAAAATTGCATACCAAAAGTATTTTCTATGAATTATTTTGGTTTTTGCGCGGTGATACTAACATTCGTTATTTGAATGAACATGGTGTCAGTATTTGGAATGAATGGGCAGATGCCAATGGTGATTTAGGCCCTGTGTATGGCAAACAGTGGCGTTCATGGCAGGCCATTGATGGCTCTGTCATTGATCAAATCACTGATGTTATTCAGCGGATTAAAACGAATCCTGATTCGAGACGCTTGATTGTCAATGCTTGGAATGTGGGTGACTTACATAAAATGGCCTTGCCGCCCTGTCATTTGCTATTTCAATTTTATGTTGCCGATCGAAAATTATCTTGCCAATTATATCAGCGTTCAGCGGATTCTTTTCTCGGTGTTCCTTTTAACATTGCTTCCTATTCTTTATTGACGCACTTAGTTGCACAGCAATGTGATTTAGGTGTTGGCGATTTTGTTTGGACAGGCGGTGATTGTCATTTGTATTTGAATCATTTAGAACAAGTGAAATTGCAATTGAGCCGCACGCCTTATCTTTTACCGCAATTACATATCAAACGTAAACCCGCTTCTATTTTTGAGTATGACTATGAAGATATTGAATTGCTAAATTACCAGGCGCATCCGCATATTAAGGGGGAAGTGGCGGTTTGATAACTTGTAAATAACGTCATATTTGCCGTTTTTTACTTGTAAATAACGTCATATTTGCCGTAATATACAAGTATGAAACGATTAATATTACAAGATCTGCGAAATTGGAAGCGGCAAAAAAACCGTAAGCCATTGATTTTAAAAGGAGTCAGGCAGACGGGTAAAACTTATATCCTAAAATATTTTGGCCAAACTGATTTTCCTGCTTATCACTACATCAATTTCGAGCGCAATCAAAATGCAGCTAGTTTGTTTAGCGGTGATTTTGATCCGAAACGTATTCTGCGAGATTTAGGTTTTTTATTAGATTCTAAGATTGATGAAAAAAAAGATTTACTGATATTTGATGAAATACAAGCCTGCCCTCAAGCACTGACCAGCTTAAAATATTTTGCAGAACAACTTCCTGAACTTGCACTTTGCTGTGCGGGTTCTTTATTAGGATTGCATTTAGGCGAAACATCTTTTCCAGTTGGCAAAGTTGATTTTTTTCACATGCGCCCCATGTGTTTTGCAGAATTTTTAGAAGCCAATGAAGATCAAACTTCATTAGCATATTTAAATGAGTGTACAGAGCTCAATAGTATTTCAAGTGTGATGCATGCGCATTTGTGGAAGCAATTTCAACTTTATTTAATTACAGGCGGCTTGCCAGAAGTTGTGCGCACATTTTTAGAAAGTAAAAATGACTTATTTGCTGCATTGACGCTCGTTCGTAAAAAACAAAATGATATTGTTTATGGTTATTATGCAGATATCGCAAAACATGCAGGAAAAGTTAATGCAATGCACATTGATCGTGTTTGGCAGGCAATTCCAAGCCAACTTGCACAGTCTCAAGATGGCTCGACAAAACGCTTTCAATTCAAAGGCATTATTCCTGGCATTGATCGTTATCAACGATTAGCCAATGTATTTGATTGGCTGCTTGCAGCTGAATTAATTATCAAAGTGCCTATTGTTTCGCATGTTGAGCTACCCTTAAAAGCATATACAGAAGAAAGTCATTTTAAACTTTATATGTTTGATGTTGGTATCTTGGGCGCTATGTCTGATTTATCGCCTAAAGCAATTCTGGATTATAATTATGGCACTTATAAGGGTTATTTTGCCGAAAATTTTATTGCACAAGAATTTCTTGCGAGGAGTGATATAAAATTATATAGCTGGCATGAAAATCGCGCTGAAATTGAATTTTTATATGCGATGGATAATCAAATCATTCCAATTGAAGTTAAGTCAGGAAACATAACTCGCAGCCAGAGCTTAAATAAATATGTGGAGAAATATCATCCGCCCTATCGTGTTGTATTCAGTGCCAAAGGATTGAATATTGATTTGGTAAATCAATATCACCACTATCCTTTGTATATGGCTTATTGGTTTCCGTTGATATAAGCCCATCACGGGCAATGCTTGTCATAATTATCCTGCTGCAAAGGCCTCTCAGCACTATCAATTTTAGTCCCCTATTCTACTTGAACCAAGCTTGACATTGTAACCTTATAAGTTACAATTCTAAGGAGAGCAAATGATAAAAAATTTTAAGCATAAAGGATTAGAGCTATATTTTATCAAGGATATTAAGAAACTATTGGACGCTAAAGATTTACCAAAGATTGAACGTATTTTAGATACCCTTGATGCTGCAACCCTTGTGAAAGATATGGATATTCCTGGCTGGAATTTGCATGAATTAAAAGTAGCAGAAAAGGAACTTGGAGTGCGGCTGTACGCACTAATTGGAAAATTACTTTCCGATTTGAAAATGGCGATGCCCTAGACGTGAATTTGGAGGATTATCACTAATGAGTTTAAGAGCAAAAAATCGCAGGCCCACCCATCCTGGCGCTATTTTACGTGAAGATGTGTTGCCATCATTAAATATTTCGCAAACTGAACTTGCTGATCGTTTGGGTGTTTCACGTCGTAGCGTTTCGCAAATTTTGCATGAACATCGTCCCTTGACAGCAGATATGGCAATTCGTTTAGCTCATTTTTTAGGAACAACGCCTGAAAGCTGGCTTAATATGCAGCAAGCTTTAGATGTGTGGGAATTACGGCGCAGAAATGCGCGAATATATCAACAAATTAAAAAAGTGGCCTAATCTGAAATAGTTCAGTGCCCATCACGGGCAATGCGTGTCATAATTATTCTGCTGCAAGGGTCTCTCAGCACTATCAATTTCCTTATCTCTGACATTACTGGTTGCGCCGCTAAACACCAGATCACTTTTTAACATACGGCAAGTGGTATGAACTTGATTTGTTCCAGAAACGCAGGCATATAGTGGCATACTGAGAAATAATATATAAATACAATGAAGTAGATAACGAGGCAAGACTTGATCTCCTTTTGTTCTACTATCGTTTTCCTAGCGACTGATTTATGATGTCACTATATTACGCACTTACACCATGCCGGTCGACTTAATTTTGACCGCGTATGTTTACTCACTTAGGTTTATTGATGGTAAAAATGAAAAAAATTGGTAAGAACAATGATCCCTTCGCAGCAAGGGAAGCAGAAAAGTATGAAAATCCTATTCCAAGTCGTGAGTTTATTTTATCCCATCTAGCTGAACGTGGCCGACCGGCTACGAAAGAGCAATTGATAGAAGAATTCCAATTAGTGACTGAAGATCAGCAAGAAGCCTTGCGTCGCCGATTAATTGCCATGTTGAGAGATGGTCAATTGCTCAAAAATCGCAAGGGCGCGCATGGGCCAATTGAAAGTATGGAATTAATTTCAGGTAGAGTGATTGGCCACAAAGATGGTTTTGGTTTTATTGTGCCAGATACTGAGGGCGAGGATTTATTTGTCAGTCCGCGTCAGATGCGCATGGTTTTTCATGGTGATCGTGTATTGGCACGTGTGGCGAGTGTTGATTCACGCGGGCGTCGTGAAGGCATGATTGTAGAAGTATTAGAAAGAAATACTCAACAAATTGTCGGTCGTTTTTATACGGAATCAGGCACGGCCTTTGTTGAACCCTCCAATCAGCGGATCAATCAAGATATTCTTATTCCACCGGATGATTTCAATGGCGCAACTCACGGACAAATTGTGGTAGCTGCCATTACTTCGCAGCCCACACAGCATACACGGCCTTTGGGGAAAATTGTGGAAGTGTTAGGTGACCATATGGCGCCTGGCATGGAAATTAATGTCGCTATTCGTAGTCATGATCTACCCTTACATTGGCCTGAAGATGCCTTGGCTGAAGCTTCACGTTTTGCCGCAGAAGTGCCAGAAGAAGCCTGCATTGGCCGCACGGATTTTCGTGATCTTCCCTTTGTTACCATCGACGGCGAAGATGCAAAAGATTTTGATGATGCCGTTTATTGTGAATCGCGCGATAAAAGTGGCTGGACCTTGTATGTTGCCATTGCTGATGTCGGTCATTATGTCAGACCAGGTTCTGCCCTTGATAAAGAAGCTTATAAACGCGGTAATTCTGTGTATTTTCCTAGCCGCGTTATTCCCATGCTGCCAGAAACGCTATCCAATAATTTATGTTCTTTAAATCCCAAAGTAGATCGCTTAGTGATGGTTTGTAAAATGACTATTCACGAAAGCGGCAGGATCATGCGTTATCAATTTCATGAAGGCGTCATTCATTCACATGCACGTCTGACTTACAATCAAGTGCATGCCATGATGGAAAAAAATGATAAGCGCATGTGTGAGCGTTTTGCTGATGTAGTGCCGCATTTAAAACACTTGTATGACTTATTTCATGTCTTACAACAAGCACGTAAGGAAAGAGGCGCGATTGATTTTGATTTACCTGAAACCAAAATTGTTTTTGGCAAGGATCGCAAGATTGAAAAAATTATTCCCTATGAACGCTTTGATTCACATCGCGTGATTGAAGAATGTATGCTGTGTGCGAACATCAGTGCCGCGCGTTTTTTAGAAAAAAATAAGCAGCCCGGTTTATATCGCGTCCATGAAGGCCCAACAGAAGAAAAATTAACAGATTTACGCCGATTTTTGACGGAAATGGGTTTGAAAATGCCTGGTCATCGTGAGCCCGTGCCAGGTGATTATGCTCATATTCTACGTGTCATTAAGGATAGACCTGATGCCCACATGATCCAAACCGTATTGCTGCGTTCAATGAGTCAGGCAGTTTACAGTCCCGATAATAAGGGCCATTTTGGTTTGGCTTATGAAGCTTACGCACATTTTACTTCACCGATTCGCCGCTATCCTGATTTACTGGTGCATCGCGGTATCAAGCAATTATTACAGCATAAAAAGCCGCAAATTGATGATGGTGCCTTGGCGCGTGCAGGCGAGCAATGTTCGATGACAGAACGTCGAGCAGATGATGCCACCAATGAAGTCACTGATTGGTTGAAGTGTGAATTTATGATGGATAAAGTGGGGCAGGAATTTGCCGGCGTAGTTTCAGGTGTCATGAATTTTGGTATTTTTGTTGAATTGACTGATGTCTATGTAGAAGGTTTGGTACACATTTCTACTTTGCCAGAAGATTATTATCAATTCGATCCTGCAAAACATGCTTTAATTGGCGAACGTAGCGGCAAACGTTTTCGTATTGGTGATAGCGTAAAAATACTGGTGGCGCGTGTTGATTTAGATAAAAGTGAAATGGATTTTGTTTTAGCAGAAGGTTCGCGGCCACTTCGTGATAAAAATATAAAAACGCATCGTCCAGCAAAGAGAAATAAAAATGAAAAAAATGACAAGAAGAAAACTAGGCGGCGCAGGTAGTTTGTCATGACAGAACAATTCACATTTGGACACCATTCTGTTGAAGCCTTGCTGCGTACTCATCATTCGCGTGTATTGCGACTCTATGTGCAGCAAGGACGAGAAGATCAAAAAATAACGGCATTACTTAAACTCGCTGCCTCACATTCCATTCCTGTTGAACCATTGTCTAAGCAAGCATTAGATAGCATGACTGATGAAGCAAATCATCAAGGCATTATTGCAGTCTGCGCTAAAATGCAAACTTATACGGAAAATGATTTAGCTTCTTTATTAGAAAATTTAACTGCAGCGCCCTTTCTTTTAATTTTAGATGGCGTGCAAGACCCGCATAATTTAGGTGCTTGTTTACGTTCAGCCAATGCTGCCGGTGTGCATGCTGTCATTGCACCAAAAGATAAGGCGGTTGGTTTGACACCCGCAGTGACCAAGGTTGCAAGCGGTGCGGCAGAAACTACGCCCTTTATTCAAGTGACTAATTTAGTGCGAACCATAGAAAAATTAAAAGCGGCAGGTATTTGGATTTATGGTGCTTGCGGTGAAGCAGAACAAACTTTATTTCAGACAGATTTATCAGGGCCGCTTGCAATCGTATTAGGCGCAGAAGGAACGGGTCTACGTCGTTTAACGCGCGAACATTGCGATGTATTGCTGAAAATACCGATGCACGGCATGGTTTCTAGTTTAAATGTGTCAGTAGCAGCGGGTGTTTTTATGTTTGAAGTTGTTCGACAGCGATCATTGAGCAAATGAAGAAAATCAATTTGCTGATTGTCGAAGATGAAGAAGCTATTCGTGATATGCTGCGTTTTTCATTAACAAATGCAAATTTCAATATTATTGATAGTGAAAATACCGAACAAGCTGTCACGATATTAAATCATCGTATTCCAGATTTGATCATCATTGATTGGATGCTGCCGGGAAAAAGCGGCATTGAATTTGTGAAATGGATTAGAAATGAAAAAACTTTAAATCATATTCCCATCATCATGCTGACTGCCAAAGCGGAAGAAAATAGTAAAATAAAAGGTTTAATGTCTGGTGCGGATGACTATATTACTAAGCCATTTTCAATCGATGAATTAATCGCAAGAATTAAAACCGTGCTGCGGCGCGGTATTATCGTATCACCAAGCAACCGAATTGAAATTGGCGAAATGGTTTTAGATATTGAAAGACATCAAGTTAATATAGGAAATCAACGCATTAAATTACTGCCATTGGAATATAAATTACTATATTTTTTCATGACGCATCAAAATAAAACTTACACGCGGCATCAATTAATCGATCATATTTACGCTAGAAATAGTTATATTGATGACAGAACGATTGATGTGCAAATAAAAAGATTAAGAGAAAAATTACGACCTTATGGCTATGATAAAATAATTAAAACGATTAGAGGCGTTGGCTATTGCCTGATGCGAGATGAAAATGAAAAAGGACATTGAAGTATTACTGAAGAATTTACCAGTGCAAGTTAAGTCACACATCAGGCACTTGGAACGTGTACGCAGTGATTTTATCGCCAATGTTTCGCATGAATTGCGCACACCCTTGACAGTGATTCATGGATATTTGGAAGCCTTATTAAAAGAAAATTCATACGATACTAGGGCATTAAAAAAAATATTTTCGCAAATGTATCAGCATAGTATTCGTATGGAAACCATCATTGACGATTTATTATTATTGTCACGTTTAGAAAATGACGAGCAAAAAGACAATATTAAACATGAAGTCAATGTGGCGAAAATGCTGGAATTGCTGCATGCAGATGCACAAGTGATTAGCAGCAATAAGAACCAGCATATTCAGCTGAATATTGATAGAAAAGTATTTCTCGAAGGTTCAGAAGAAGAATTAAAAAGTTTATTTTCTAATTTAATCACCAATGCAATTAAATATACGCCCAATAAGGGAGCCATCGAAATTGAATGGTATGCAGAACAGGGCAAAAGTATATTTAAAGTAATTGACAATGGTATTGGTATTGCCAAAGAACACATTCCACGAATTACAGAAAGATTTTATCGTGTTGATAAGGGACGTTCGCGCGAAAGCGGCGGTACAGGTTTGGGGCTTGCTATTGCTAAGCATGTTTTGGCTCATCATCATGGGAATTTATTGATTGAAAGTGAATTGGGGAAGGGTAGTGTTTTTACCTGTGTTTTT
>JABDDF010000050.1 GCA_013287745.1 Gammaproteobacteria bacterium | reverse complement strand
GGATGTTCTAGTCTATGCTTTTTAATTCTTACATCTTCATTTTTACCTTTTTGCCTATTGTTTTATTGGGATTCTTATTTTTACGCCGGCAGGCATCCCTTTGGCCGCTTTGCTGGATTGTCTTAGCATCGCTGTTTTATTATGGCTGGTGGAAACCCCAGTTTTTGCTATTGCTGCTTGCTTCAATTAGCATCAATTTGATTTTTGGCAAGATGATTATAAGCGGCGGTTTGTCGCGTCCTGCATCAAAAATGGTTCTTACAATGGGCGTTATTTTTAATTTGAGTGTACTTGCCTACTTTAAGTATGCGGGCTTTTTTCTAGCTAATTTGAATCAATTATTTGCTGTTGGATTGCCCCCGCTGAGTATTGTGCTGCCTATTGGTATTTCCTTTATCACTTTTCAAAAAATTGCTTTTTTAGTCGATGCCTATAGAGGAGAAGTGCGCGATTTCACGATTCCTAATTATATTTTCTTTGTCACCTTCTTTCCTCAATTAATTGCTGGCCCTATTGTGCATCATGCCGAAATAATGCCGCAGCTTGCCCATGCAGCAAAGCGAGATTTTAAAGCTGATTTTGCCGTTGGCAGCAGCATTTTTATCGTCGGTTTATTCAAAAAAGTGGTGGTTGCTGATAGCCTTGCTGTCTATGCTGATGCTGGCTATGGCATGGTAAAATCAGGTTTGCCGATGAACACGGCATCTGCCTGGATCACTGTACTTTGCTATGCCTTTCAACTCTATTACGATTTTTCAGCTTATTCAGATATGGCCATCGGTTTGGGGCGTTTATTTGGTATTCGCCTGCCATTAAATTTCTATTCTCCTTATAAAGCAGATTCAATCATTGATTTTTGGCGGCGCTGGCATATGACTCTGTCTCGATTTTTACGCGATTATCTTTATTTTCCCCTAGGTGGCAATCGTCGTGGTGTCTTTCGCCGTTATTTCAATTTGATGATAGTGATGCTGCTGGGCGGTCTTTGGCATGGCGCCAATTGGACCTTTGCAATTTGGGGTGGAATGCACGGATTTTTACTTATGTGTAACCATGCCTGGCGTAAACTTCCTTTTACCCATGTTGCTTTCTATCGATCCATACCCGTGCGGATGATTGCCATTCTAGTCACTTTTTTCTTGGTCACACTGGCCTGGGTACCTTTTCGTGCTGATACATTCAGTGATGCACGCGCGATGTTCATACATTTATTTTCTTATTCCGGTTTTATGGGATGGGAATCTTTTGTTGGATGTTTCAAGGCACAATTCATGCAGAGCAATCATTTTGCAGCATGGTTTCAGCCGCGTGAATTGTGGCCGCCCGTATTGCCGCCAGATTATCTGGCAACAGAGGCGCAGCCAGTTGGGATTATTCTCTTGTTAACGGCCTTAGCTACTTTTCTCATACCCAATACTTCACAGCTATTTGCTAAATTTGAGCCGACTTGTCAGAGCAAGGGGCATTCACAGAAACAGCAGCTTGCCTTGCCTCGCTTGAATACCTCTGTGGCTTTTATGCTGGCTTTTATGTTTGTGCTCTCAGTATTGCGGCTATCACATGTTAGTCCGTTTTTATATTTTCAGTTTTAATGGATGATGAGCAATGACAGTAAATGAAGAAGTCATTAATGAAAATACAAATTTAGTTGATGTTGCCGCAATTGAAAATACAGAAGAAAAGCTTATTGCGCACGGCTATCTCTGGAAATTATTTGCCTTGATTTTGCTATGGATGTTTTGCTTAATCGGATTTATCTGGCTTGTTGACCCCTATGGCATTTCACCCATACAGGTAAAAATACCTGGTTTTAACACACAAAAACCAAAGCGTCTTGATATTGATCGATTAATTAAGCCCTATGAAGTTTGGCGTTATCAACCAAAAACAGTATTTCTGGGTACCTCTCGCATTCACCAATCGATTGATCCCTCTGTATTTGATGGCACTGATTATGCACCCGCTTACAATGCCTCTATCCCAGCCAGTACACTGGCAGAAAATGAAAAAAACCTGGAATTATTTCTTAGCTTAGATCCCAAGATTAAGCATGTTTTTATAGAATTATTTCTCTATAATTTTGTGACTGCCCAAACGGAAGGCCTAAGCACGACAGCTTTGCATTATTTCACCAATAATTATTTGCCATTACAAATGAGTACAGATGCCTTATTGGATGCAATGCATACGCTTGCTATCAATGAAGAAAATAATCCATCACAAGCCTATATTGCAGAGCGTGGTTATAGAGTGCCAGCCAGTGATTTTAATCCGGCAACGACATTTAGTCAGTCATTGTATATTCATTCAGTCATAAAGTGGGACCATGATGCAAAAATGAGTTTGCAAATAAGTGCTTTGCAATCATTAGATCGTATTGTGGCGCTCGCTAAACGTCATGGCGTGCAACTACATTTATTGCTAACACCTAATTATCCCTGGGATGATATTCGTTTAATGGAATTGGGATATTGGCCGATGTTGGAAACGTGGCTGCGAAAAATGGCTGCTTATCCCAATGTGATCAGTTTTTCTCAATACAATAATTATTTAGAAGAAGCGCCTACTTTGCTGCCTAAAATGAAATGGTGGAATGATCCTATCCATTTTAGCTTGAATATGGGGCATGCCATGATGCAAAGCTTATTAGGGCAGGCGCCTGCTGGAACGCCGTCTAATCTCATGCGAGAGCTAAATCCTAGCACAGTTGAATCCATTATTGCTGAGCGGCGAGCGGGAGCCTTGCGCTGGGCGGCTGCACATCCTGATTTCCTAGAAGAATTTGAAGAAGCTAAAAAATCGGGTGCTCAAGCAGCGGCAAGTGGAATAATTGATGAGAAAAAAATGGCATTAATGATTAATGGGGTAGCGCATCCCATTGTGCTGGGTGTTGGTGAAGTATCCATTGCGGACAAACAAGCTAATGCAATTCTCGCCAGTGGTTGGGCCATCGATGAGTTGGCCAAGAAATCGGTGAAATTAGTCGCGACAATAGGTTCAAGCATTGTTTCTGAGGGCTATCCATCCGTTGAGCGAACAGATATTGAAATTGCGCTTGGCGTCCCTAAAATTTTAAGTGGTTTTGCACTTGGCGTACCATTGGCGACTTGGGATGGTAAGGCGCCTATACGTGTTTTTGCATTAATGAGAGATGGTCGAGCGGTGCAGCTAGTGTCAAATGAAACCCTCATCACTAGCCTGCCCATTGCAGGTTCCTTTGGCGAATTACTGGCTCATCAGTTGGTCATAGACAATAAAATTTATCCACTTGCAGCGCAAACTAATGGTCACATAGAGCAGCAAATTCCCATTGCACAGGGCTATAGTGTGTATGGAAAGCTAGATGATGCGAATACGACGAATGCCATCATTGCTGTTGTTGGTACAAAGGTGGTTGCAAAAACATTATTAACCGTTAAAGAGCAAGATGATAAAGCGGATAAATTTATTATGAGCGTGCCGGTGAGTGAGGCGCAGAAGAATAGTCATGCGCCGATGAAATTTTTTGTGTTGATGGCGAATGGTGTTGCTGCGGAGGTGGGTGGTGAATAGAAGGAAGCATTTTGCAATAGCTCAGTGGGCTCACAACGGCCCTCACCCCCTGCCCCTCTCCCCTCGCAAAAAGCGCTCCGGAAGAGGGGAGAGTCCTAAATTTTCTCCTCGAAATAACTTAGGACTCTCCCCTCTTCCGGAGCGCTTTTTGCGAGGGGAGAGGGGCAGGGGGTGAGGGCCGTTGTCAGCTTTTTTTTCATTACCATCAATACACCAATGCCGGCGGCACATGCAAACTAGCATTAATATGCGGCCAACGACACACAATATTGCTGGCAATTTCAGGTGTCAGCGCGACAAAAATGTGACTGTCAACGGGAACATCGCTAGGGCTGTAAACAGGCTTACCCAAATGCTCTTGTCCAATGCGATGAACATCTTCATCAACAAAAAAATCAACTTGACTATCCATCAGTGAATAAAGCCAGGTTGCAGCAATAGCCGTGCCCCAAATGCCGCGAGCTTTGTTTTTAGGGATGGATTGAGCTTGTTTTATAATATCGTGCAGCCATTGCAAGGCCGTTTCGGGAAAACTGGCAGCCCTGTCTTCTGCATGCTGGGAGACATCGTATTCAGATATTGCACGGCGACTATCAGCGGCTGTGAGCGGTGTGATTAATAAAGAAAATTCACGTGACACCCATTTGTCAGAGCAAGCGAGAATTTGATAACCCGCTTGTTCTGCGATTTCAATCAAATCTGGAATAATAAAATGAGAACAATGATCAGCGACGAGTAAGTTATAAGGATTTTGTTTGGGGTCTGGTACTTGAATAAGAACCAGTCCACGCGGCTCCAGTAATCGATGTAAATCTCTTAACCATTGGGTGGGTTTGGGTAAATGCTCCAAGACATGAATGAGGGTAATGATATCAAAAGACTTTGTTAATTTTTCAAGAGAACCCGATGCAAAGGCTTCTACGCCTGGAATACTTTCAACTTCTTTTCGGCGTTTATCATCAATTTCAAAGCCGACCATTTTCCAATGAGGCGCAAGACGGCCAAAGCAGCGTAATAATTCTCCATTAGCACAGCCAATATCCAGTAAGCGGCCTGGTTTTGCCAAGTCAAAATAAGTTGCAGCTCGTTGAAATATTTTAGCGGAGCGAGGAATTAATTGCTTGCCTTCAGCAAAGACACCTTGTTCACTGCCCGAGCTTTGAGTATATATTTTGTATTTACTATAAACTTCATGGGTTTCAGCATGCCATTCTGGATCAACTGGATTTTGCACACATAGGCAAGCCTTGCATATACCTAATCTTCCACCCGATCGCCAGGGAACACAATCTGAGGCAACACGTGGTAAGTCATGATAATTAGATACCAAGTCAAGCTGTTGTGCACCACAAATATGGCAGGGCAAATTGATGCCTGTAATAGTCGAAGCAAATGACATGACGCTCATCCCTTTTGATTTTCAAGCGGTAATTCTACCGCGCATAATACTACAAGATTAACGAATTAAACTACATTAATTTCAGGATAAAAGCACGGGATTTTCATGATTTCACACGCGAATTTTAAGATCGTAAATGGTGTTATTTTAATTGACACTATGCAGGTACAACCCTATCATAATTTCTTTTTTTGAATTAATTTGAATTAAAAGGGATATTTCATGAGTGTTGCAATAGTGCATAGAGAGACATGTAGGCTGTGTGATAGTGGCAAGGTAGAACTCGTTGTTAAGCTTCATCCTGTTCCTCTTGCTGAAAAATATACTTCATCCGCAGATGAGGCACGGCAAGCACCTAAATTCCCTATTGATCTTTACATGTGCAATGATTGCAGTCATGTGCAAATCCTTGATGTGATTAATTCTCAAAATTTATGGGAAGATTACACTTATCATTCGGGTCAAACTCAGGGTATCGTTAATCATTTCAAAGAAGTAGCAGAAAAAGTGATTTCTCAATATGCGCCAACAGCGGGCGGTTTAGTGATTGATGTGGGTAGTAATGATGGAACCCTTTTGCGCTTTTTTAAAAATGCAGGCTATAAAGTACATGGTGTTGATCCTGCCAAAGATATTGCTAGAAAAGCCACTGAATCGGGTATTGAAACCACCGCTTCTGTTTTAACGCCGCAAGTTGCTCATGATATTCGTAGTCAGTGCGGCGCGGCTTCAGTCGTCACTGCATTTAATGTGTATGCACACGCTGACAATCTAAGCGATATGACCATTGCCATACGTTCTATGCTAGCTCAAGATGGAATTTTTGTTTTTGAAGTCCAATATCTTTTAGACATCGTAGAAAAAGTATTAATTGGTACCATTTTCCATGAACATATGTCACACCATTCTATCAAACCACTCATTCAATTCTTGGATCGTCATGATCTTGAATTAATTGATGTTGAAAGAGTTAGCATTCAAAAAGGTTCTATCATTGGTGTAGCTCAACCCAAGGGCGGCCCGCGAAAAAAAGCAGCAGCAGTTGATGAATTATTACAATTGGAAAAACAGCATAATCTCCATCAGATCGCAGTGATGAAAGATTTTGATGCACGTATTGAAGGTAATAGAGAAGTTGCTCGTCAATTAATGGCTGAGTGGAAGAAACTGGGATATACAGTAGCAGGCTATGGTGCAGCAAGAAGCGGCCCGACCCTCATGGCACAATTTGAATTTAATGACATCATAGAATATATCTTCGATGACCATCCGCAGAAAGTGAATCGTTTTTCTCCTGGTGCCTGTGCGCCTGTTGTTCCTACGGCAGATTTATCTAGGCGTAAACCAGATGTCGTCATTATTTTAGCTTGGATACATGCGCGTGCTATCATTGAGAAAAGTCAGGATTATTTGAATGCGGGTGGAAAATTTGTTGTTTGTACGCCAGATGTGCGTGTGATCGACAAAACTAATCCTTTATAATTATTTCGTTTATACCCGAAACGCTTCGGGTGTATATAAAACTTGGCGAGTTTTTATCAGACTCGCCATCTTTGCTGAGGTGGGAATAGCATGACGAAATTAAATATTGGCATGATAGGCGCAGGTTTTATTGGGCAATTAGCTCACCTAATGAATTTTGTTGAAGTTGCCAATTGTAAAGTGCAAGCGCTTGCAGAATTTAAACCAGAATTGCGGCGCAAAGTGGCTGCTCGCTTTGATATTCCAGAGACTTATGCTTCTCATGTCGATTTAATCAAAGATCCCAACATTGATGCAGTCGTTGTGGTCATGCCTCGTTCTTTTACCGGCCCAGTGGTGCTTGATTGTTTGCAAGCAGGTAAACATGTGTTGTCTGAAAAACCGATGACAGCTAATTCCAAACAAGCGAAAATTCTGTTAGATGCGGCGCAGGCTAGCAAAGTGAAGTATGCAGTCGGTTATATGAAACGCTTCGATGAAGGAGTAGAAATCGCTAAAAAAGCACTGAGTGAAGCCTTGCAATCAGGCAGTCTCGGTAAACTTTTATCTGTGCATGCTACTTGCTATCAAGGAAATTCTTACTGTAACCCCTATGGGCATGTTGTTACCCAAGAAACAGTAGAGTATCCATCAACAGCTTGGAGTAGTGCGCCTGAATGGCTGCCGAATGATTATCATCGAGCTTATGATACCTATCTCAACACTTATAGCCATGTGACCAATCTACTACGATATTTATTTGAGCAAACTCCCTCAATTGAATTTGCGAATGTCACAAGACAGGCTGGGCAACTCGTGGTCTTAGGTTTTGATGGCTTTCTAGCAAGCTTGGAAACAGGGAAAATGTCGCATCGTGGTTGGAGTGAAGAAATCAAAATGACTTTTAGTGAGGGAGAAATTCATCTTTCACTACCCCCCGCCTTGCTGCGAAATATACCTGCCTCAGTTGAAATCTATCGTGCGGGACAAACACAGGAAATGATTCGTCCTCTTGCGAATTGGAGTTGGGCATTTCGACGTCAGGCAGAAGGATTTGTGAATGATATCCTGGAACAAAAACCCTTCCGTAATTCAGCAGAAGAAGCCTACCAGGAAATTTTGCTGATAGAAAAAATTTGGGCGCAGGAAATGCAAGCTTTAGGAACGATGACAAAGGAAGAGGCAGCATGATTAAAACAGCAGTCATCGGTGCGAGTGGTTATATTGGCGCTCATTTATTTCGCGCTTATCGTGAAACTTTTCCTGATTGCATTGGTACAGGATTTTCACGCGCACGCCAAGATTTACTTCCATTTGATTTGCGTCATCCAGCATTGCAAGTCTTGAATTTAGAAGAAACAGGACATGAAGCCGTGATCATTGCTTCTGCTAAACCCAATATTGCTTGGTGTGAAGCTCATCCCCAAGAGGCCTATGCTTTGAATGTTACTGGCACCTTAAAATTAGTAGAACAATTAAGCCGTACTTCATTGAAAACCATTTTTCTTTCTTCTGATTATGTTTTTAATGGGGAAAGGGGAAATTATTCTGATACGGCTGAGACTAGCCCGACGACTGAATATGGCAGGCAAAAAGCAGAAGTTGAAAAGGAAATCCCTCATTTAACTAATAATTATACTATCTTGCGCTTAAGCAAAATTTATGGAACGGATTGGCGGGATGCTACTTTATTAGATTTATTGGCGGCTGATTTGCTGCAAGCTAAAAAAATCACCGTAGCAAGCGATCAATTTTTTAGTCCTACTCATGTTAATGATGTCGTTTCAATGACGCTCTTTGCACAAGAAAAAAATATCAAGGGATTAGCCAATCTGTGTTACACGCAAGCCTATTCCAGATATCAAATTGCTAAAAAAATAGCTGAAGGATTGCAGTTGTCCAGCTCACTTTTAGATGTTCAATCTCTTCATTCAATTCCAGCGATGAAAGATCGTCCCTTGAATACGAGTCTTGTTTGTTCAGCGGTATTTCAACCCTTGTATACTTCGCTGACTTCAATTGATGAAGCTGTTAACCAAGTCGTTTCGAATTGGAGTTCTCGCCAATGCTCGCAAATCTACGCTTAATGAGAGGCAAGGTGTTGGTATTCTGTGCAGGTGTTCGTTG
>JABDDF010000049.1 GCA_013287745.1 Gammaproteobacteria bacterium | reverse complement strand
TGGCCTTGCTAATCGATAAGGATTACTAATCATTTCATTCCACTGTGCTATCCAACCCACTGTTCTTGCCAGCGCAAAAATAACCGTAAACATATTGCTGGGAATACCAATGGCGCTCAAGGTAATACCAGAATAAAAATCCACATTGGGATATAATTTCTTTTCTACGAAATAAGGGTCTTGCAGTGCTATTTTTTCTAACTCTAATGCCAACTTAAACAGCGGATCATCTTTCACGCCGACTGCTTCTAGCACTTCATGGCAGGTTTCACGCATGACCTTTGCTCTGGGGTCATAATTTTTATAAACGCGATGTCCAAAACCCATTAAACGAAAACTGTCATTGGGATCTTTGGCTCGTTTAATATATTGATTGATGCGGGTAGTATCACCAATTTCACGCAGCATATTTAATACGGCTTCATTGGCACCGCCATGAGCAGGCCCCCACAATGCGCTTATTCCAGCAGAAATACAGGCAAAGGGATTGGCACCTGTTGAGCCTGCCATTCGCACGGTCGATGTGGAGGCATTTTGTTCATGATCAGCATGTAAAATAAAAATACGATCTACTGCCCGAGCCAAGACTGGATTGGGTTGGGTATTTTCACAGGGTGTGCCAAACATCATATGTAAAAAATTTTCTGCATAAGATAAATGATTCTGTGGCGGCATAAAGGGTTGGCCAATAGAATACTTATAACACATAGCTGCTATTGTTGGCATTTTAGCAATCAAACGTAGGGCGGAAATAGCGCGATGCTGTGAGTTTTTGATATCGAGAGTGTCGTGATAGAAGGCAGATAAGGCGCCCACGACACCGACCATGACAGCCATAGGATGGGCGTCACGTCTAAAGCCATTGAAGAAATTACGCATTTGTTCATGCACCATGGTGTGATGCGTAATTTCTTTATCAAAATCCTTATATTGTGTTTTATTAGGTAGTTCACCATTTAAGAGTAGATAACAGACTTCAAGAAAATTGGAGTGGCTGGCTAATTGTTCAATAGGATAACCACGGTATAAGAGGATGCCCTTTTCTCCATCAATAAAAGTGATTCTTGAGTCACATGAAGCAGTTGAGTTGAAACCAGGATCATAGGTAAAGTAACCTTCTTTAAATAAATTACTAATATCAATAACATCTGACCCAGCCGTTCCAGCGTGAATGTCTAACTCGATAATTTTATTATCGATTGATAAAGTTGCCTTCTTAGCCGCCATAAGGGTCTCCGTTAGTATTAGTCGTGCTATTTTTAATATTTCCAAGCGTAACATTATTTTGCAGATAGGCAAGATGGAAATAGTCTGGAACTGTTTGATTTACGAAATCCTCGATAATATACTTACAGGCATTTGAAGCGGTCATAACTCAAAAGGAATAACATTAAGTGAACAACATGAGGCCAAAAAATCTAAACCTTTTCACTATTCGCTTTCCTATCCCTGCTATTGTTTCTATCTTGCACCGCATTTCCGGTTTTTGTTTGTTTATTTTAATTCCATTTATTTTATGGGGTTTAGATTATTCTTTAACAGAAGATGGTTTTACTAACTTGCAGCAATATTTGGATATATTTGCAGTTAAGTTGCTTGTTTGGCTCTTACTCATTCCTTTTTGTTTTCACTTAATTGCGGGCTTGCGTCATTTATTGATGGATGTGCAGGTGGGTGTCAGTTTGCAAAGCGGCAGAACAATGGCGAAGTGGGTTTTCATTGTATCTTTTGTCTGTATTGTATTGGCGGGTATTTGGCTATGGTAAAATCTGTCTTAGCGGTTTATCACAAAGGTTTGCGTGATTGGCTCATTCAACGTATCTCTGCCATCATCATGGCAGTTTACTCCTTGGCCTTGATTGCCTATTTGATCTGCTATCCCAATTTATCTTATGCAGAGTGGCACCACTTATTTGCGCAATCTTGGATGAAAGTAGCCAGTTTACTATTCATTGCAGGCTTAGTTTATCATGCGTGGATAGGTATCTGGACTATTTTTACAGATTATGTCAAACCCTATGTGCTGCGCTCTATATTAAATTGTCTCGTTCTTCTCATGTTATTTGCCTGCTTTTTCTGGGGCTTATTGATTTTATGGAGTGTTTGATAGATGAAAGTCGCAACGCATACATTTGATGCAGTGATAGTAGGGGGAGGTGGTGCTGGTTTACGCGCTGCAATAGAACTTTCTCAATCCGGATTAAATGTCGCTGTTATTTCCAAAGTATTTCCTACGCGTTCTCATACTGTTTCTGCTCAAGGCGGTATTAATGCTGCCTTGGGTAATATTGAACCTGATGATTGGCGCTGGCATATGTATGACACCGTCGTGGGTTCAGATTTCTTGGGCGATCAAGATGCGATCGAATACATGTGTAAGAATGCGCCCCAATCTATTTATGAATTAGAACACATGGGCTTGCCCTTTTCTCGTTTGGATGATGGCAAAATTTATCAGCGTGCCTTTGGCGGTGCAACGCGTGAATATGGAAAAGAACAGGCGCATCGTACCTGTGCTGCTGCTGATCGTACGGGTCATGCCATGCTTCATACCCTATATCAAAAAAATGTCCAAGCAAAATCAAGATTTTTCAATGAATGGTTCGCCATTGATTTAGTTAATACGGCTAATGGTGTGGCTGGTGTGACAGCCATGTCGATTGAAACGGGTGAAATTGTTTTTATTAAGGCGAGAGCGACTGTTTTAGCAACAGGTGGTGCAGGTAGAATATATCAATCGACGACCAATGCGCATATTAATACGGGCGATGGTTTGGCTATGGTATTGCGTGCAGGCTATCCCTTGCAAGATATGGAATTTTGGCAATTTCATCCCACGGGTATTTATGGTTCTGGATCACTGATCAGTGAAAGTGTGCGTGGTGAAGGCGGCTACCTCATTAACAAAAATGGGGAACGCTTTATGGAGCGCTATGCGCCCCATTTAAAAGATTTATCTTGTCGAGATATTGTGGCCCGCTCAGCTGCGATTGAAATTCGTGAGGGTAGAGGCTGTGGTTCTCAAGGTGATTATGTTTTATTGAAGGCGGATCATTTGGGCGAAGAATTGATTAAATCCCGTTTGCCAGGCATACGTGAATTAGCGATTACCTTTGCTGGTGTTGATCCCATCAAAGAACCTATTCCCGTTGTACCAACCTGTCATTATCTTATGGGTGGTATACCCACTAATTACCATGCCCAAGTACTGACTCAAGATGCTAAAGGTGAAGATAAACTGGTTAATGGCTTATATGCAGCGGGCGAATGCGCCTGCGTTTCTGTGCATGGCGCCAATCGTTTGGGCGCTAATTCCCTGCTTGATCTGGTTGTATTTGGCCGTGCAGCAGGTTTACATGTCAAAGAAAGTATTGAACAGGGATTAGCTTATAATGAAGCCTCTTCTGCAGATATCGAGCAAGCCCTCGCTCGTGTTTATCGTTGGAATGGTAATCAAAAAGGTGAATCAGTCGATAGCATTCGTGTTGCCTTACAAAAAGTGATGCAAGATGATTTTGGTGTCTTTCGTACCGCTGAATTCATGCAAAAGGGATTTGCCAAGTTAGAAGAATTGAAAGATCGATTGAATTATGCTGCTATCAAAGATAAGAGTGAATGTTTTAATACGGCGCGTATTGAAGCCCTAGAGTTAGATAATTTGATGGCGACGGCAATAGCGACCGCCTATTGTGCTGACACGCGTACTGAAAGTAGGGGAGCACATGCACGTTCCGATTATCCTGAACGTGATGATGCTCATTGGTTGAAACACTCCTTGATTTTTGATGATGGCCGCATCACATTTCGTGCTGTTAACAGAAAGCCTGAGGGTATGGAACCTATTGAACTAACTAGTAGAGAAGAACACTAACAAATTAATAATGAGGGCCGGATTATATGCGCTTTTCTATCTATCGTTATAACCCCGAAGTTGATAAAGAACCATCGATGCAAGATTTTGATATCGATGTGAAAGAGCATCATTGTATTATGGTGCTTGATGTCTTGTTGGTGATCAAAAATAAACTGGATGAAACACTCACACTGCGGCGTTCTTGCCGTGAAGGTGTTTGCGGTTCAGATGCAATGAATATTAATGGCAAAAATCGCCTTGCTTGCACGACTCATCTTAGTTCATTACAAGAACCTATTGTCATTAGACCCTTGCCAGGCTTGCCCGTGATTCGTGATTTAGTGGTTGATATGACGCAATTCTATGCGCAGTATGAAAAAGCCAAACCTTATTTACAAAATGATGAACCAGCACCGGCAACAGAACGATTACAATCACCAGCAGATCGTGCCAAATTGGATGGTTTATATGAATGTATTTTATGTGCTTGCTGCACCACCTCTTGTCCCTCATTCTGGTGGAATCCAGATAAATATATGGGACCTGCTGCCCTATTGCAGTCTTATCGTTTTATTGCAGATAGCCGTGATACGCACAAGCAAGAACGCTTGGCTGATTTAACTGATCCCTACAGTCTATTTCGCTGTCGTGGTATTATGAATTGCGTGGATGCCTGTCCTAAAGATTTGAATCCCTTAGAAGCAATTAATCATATTAAGGAAGAAATGCTGGAAGAATCAGTCTAGCTTTCACCAGAAACAGTTACTACATTATTAAGAGTAAATATTTACATGTCTATGCAAGCAACCTCCATGCAAGATTTATGGCGGGACTCCTATCTCGCTGCGGGAAACGAAGGCTATTTAGAAGATCTCTATGAAGCTTATTTGCAAAATCCGCAAAGTGTCGCGCCTGAATGGCGTCAGTATTTCGATCAGCTATTGCATGCAACTGCGCGCATGTCGCCTGATGTTTCTCATACTGCGATCAGGGATGAATTTCTACGTTTAGCTCATGAAGACAGACGCCTTTCTTCTTTTGCTGTCGAGCCCCAGCATGAGCAGCAGCAAGAACGTGTGATTGAATTAATTGCTGCCTATCGTCGTCTGGGCCATTTACAAGCGACCACTGATCCATTGGAATTACAGAAAAGTCTTTATAATCCCTTATTAGAACTTGCCTATTATGGTTTTTCAGCGAAAGACATGAATACGGAATTTAATGTCGGTTCATTTCTTGGCTTAAATAAAACAACGGCCACACTCACAGAATTACATCAAGCCTTGCGTCGAGTTTATTGTTCAACCATTGGTTTTGAATATATGCATATCAATCGCACGGAAGAAGTGAATTGGATACGCGAGCGCATCGAACAGGGATGGGCCAATTTTAATCCTACATCAGAAGAACAAAAATATATTTTGGGACGTTTAGTGGCGGCAGATGGCTTGGAAAAATATCTGGGCTTTAAATATGTCGGTCAAAAACGTTTTTCACTGGAAGGCGGTGACTCTTTAATTCCATTTTTAGATACGATAGTGAGTCGTAGTGCGCAATATGGTGTTAAAGAAATGGTGATTGGCATGGCGCATCGCGGTCGTTTAAATGTGCTCGTTAATATTGTTGGCAAGGAACCTAAGGCTGTTTTTGCCGCCTTTGAAGGGGCGGGTGTTTCACAAACACATTCGGGTGATGTCAAATATCATTTAGGTTATTCATCGAATGTCACAACACAATATGGTTCAGTGCATATTGCCCTAGCCTTTAATCCCTCTCATTTGGAAATTGTTTCTCCTGTTGCACAAGGATCGGTACGAGCTAGACAACGCCGTCGCCGCGATACAGGCAAGTGTCAAGTGCTGCCTATTCAAATTCATGGCGATGCTGCTTTTGCAGGCCAAGGTGTTGTGATGGAAACCTTTAATATGTCACAAGCTCGTTGGTTTACTGTGGGCGGCTCTATCCACATCGTAATCAATAATCAAGTCGGTTTTACGACCAGTAATCCTGATGATGCTCGTTCCACCTTGTATTGCACTGATGTGGCAAAAATGGTGGAACCGCCTATTTTACATGTCAATGCTGATGATCCTGAAGCCGTGTATTATGCAGCGCAATTTGCCATCGATTATCGTGCTGCCTTTAAGCGTGATGTTGTGATTGATTTGGTTTGCTATCGTCGTCATGGTCATAATGAGGCAGATGAACCATCAGCGACACAGCCTTTGATGTATAAAGTCATTAAATCAAAACCTCCTTTGTGTGTGACTTATGCAGCGCAATTGCAGCAAGCCGGTGTGATTAGTGCAGACTTGGAAAAGAAACTTGAGGATGATTATCGCAATGCCTTGGATATCGGTAAGGCGGTGGTGAATGTCAGTGATGATGCCTCCTATGTAAACAATGTGAATTGGCAGCCTTTTATCGATAAACATTGGGATGAAAAATATCTTAGTAATTTATCTCTAAAATATCTCAAAGAAATTGCAGGCAAATTAGCTGTGTTACCTGATGGTTTTCTCGTGCAGCCGCAAGTTAAAAAAACCTTAGACGCACAGACGAAAATGACAGAAGGTGAATTGCCTATTAATTGGGGCTACGCAGAAAATTTAGCCTATGCGACTTTGCTCGATCAGGGTTATCCCATTCGCTTATGCGGTCAAGATGTGGGACGCGGTACCTTCGCGCATCGTCATGCCGTTCTTCATGATCAAAATACCGATCAAATTTATATTCCCCTCAGTCATATTTCTGATAAGCAAGCGCAAATTAATATTGTCGATTCTCTATTATCGGAAGAAGCAGTATTAGCATTTGAATACGGTTATGCGACTGCTGAGCCCAATTATCTCGTTATTTGGGAAGCGCAATTTGGTGATTTTGCTAATGGTGCGCAAGTGGTGATTGATCAATTCATCAGTTCAGGTGAGCAAAAGTGGGGAAGGTTATGTGGCTTAGTCATGCTATTGCCGCATGGCTATGAAGGCCAAGGCCCTGAGCATTCTTCAGCGCGTTTAGAGCGCTACCTGCAATTATGTGCGCAAGATAATATGCAAGTCTGTGTGCCATCAACCCCTGCGCAAATCTTTCATTTGCTGCGGCGTCAAATGATTCGCGCCTATCGCAAGCCTTTAATCATCATGTCACCTAAAAGTATGCTGCGTTCTCCCTTAGCCGTGTCATCCTTAAATGACTTAGTAAAAGATGAATTTCAAGTTGTCTTGCCTGAGGTGGATAAGATTGAAGCTGCCAAGGTGGATAAAGTGATCATTTGCGCGGGCAAGATTTATTATGAATTACTTGAATATAGACGTCTAAACGCATTGAATAATATAGCAATCATTAGGCTTGAACAACTATATCCTTTTCCTGAAAAAGAGCTTAAGGCTATTTTAGCTAACTATAGCAAAGCAAAAAATGTAATATGGTGTCAGGAAGAACCGCAAAATCAAGGTGCATGGGTGACCATTGCACCCTATTTGACAGCATTATTGGGCAAGGGACAGGACTTAGATTATGTAGGTAGGTCTTCTTCTGCATCACCCGCTGTCGGCTATCATTCAGTGCATGAAAAAGAGCAAGAAAATTTGGCTGTGCAAGCATTAAAGATATAAGGAAAACACAATGACAATAGAAGTTAAAGTTCCACTTTTACCCGAATCTATTTCCGATGCAACAGTTTCAGTTTGGCATAAGAAGGCGGGTGATACGGTTAGCCGAAATGAAAATCTTGTCGATCTAGAAACCGACAAAGTGATGCTTGAAGTTCCATCTCCAACTGACGGAATTATCAAAGAAATTATTAAACAGACAGGTAGTACGGTGCATGCACAGGAAGTGATTGCTGTGATTGAAGCGGTGAAAGCGGGAACACAGCCCACAGCTAAAACGACTGAACAAAGGCAAACAGTGCAGGCTACTGCTGCATCAGCAAAAATATCGACGGCAGGGCCTTCTGCACGACGTGCCGCAGCAGAACATGAAATTGATGTGGTTCAAGTTGCAGGTACGGGCAAGGGCGGCCGAGTGACAAGAGAAAATGTTGTGAGTGCCACTACAGGAACATCGCAGGCTGCCCCCCCAGGTGGTGCAATGGGAGCACGTCCAGAAAAACGTGTTCCTATGACACGCATGCGTGCCCGTATTGCTGAACGCTTACTTGAAGTAACGCAAAGTACAGCGATGTTGACGACTTTCAATGAAGTGAATATGGCACCTGTGATGGAAATCCGTCAGCGTTATCGCGAAAAATTTGAAAAGAAATATAAAACACGTTTAGGTTTTATGTCCTTTTTTGTGCGTGCCTGCGTGGAAGCATTGAAACGTTTCCCTGTCGTTAATTCATCCATTGATGGTAATGATATTGCGTATCATGGCTACTTCGATGTCGGTGTGGCCGTTTCTACTGAGCGTGGTTTGGTAGTGCCTGTTTTGCGTGATGCTGATCAAATGTCGATGGCGCAAATAGAAACAGCCATTGTGCAATCAGCAGAAAAGGCGCGTGATGGCAAATTGACCCTAGAAGAAATGCAAGGCGGTACTTTTACTATTACCAATGGCGGTGTGTTTGGTTCCTTGATGGCAACACCTATTTTGAATTCACCACAATGTGCGATTTTAGGCATGCATAAAATTCAAGAACGGCCCGTTGTTGAGAATGGCCAAATTGTTATTAGACCCATGATGTATTTGGCGCTTTCCTATGATCATCGTTTAATTGA
>JABDDF010000048.1 GCA_013287745.1 Gammaproteobacteria bacterium | reverse complement strand
CAAATCATAGCAATAAGTGCATATCAACGCTAAAACCCATCCTTCCACTTCCTCATCTCAGCAAACACATCAATCGCTTTGTTTAAGCGCCGCCCCACCCTCTCTTCTAGTCTGGCAATCACACCTTCAAGCTCACAACGCAAGAAAGGATTCGTTGCTTTCTCCGCCCCCAAACTAGAAGGCAGTGATGGCAAACCCCGCTCTCGCTGCAACTTCACCTGCTTCAAACGCTCAATCACCTCTTGATTAGCAGGCTCAACTTGCTCAGCGAATTTCAAATTATTTTGCGTATATTCATGCGCACAATAAACTTTGGTATCTTGAGACAAAGCGGCCATTTTTTGCAATGACTGATACATTTGCTCGGCATTTCCTTCAAATAAGCGGCCGCAACCCGCTGCAAATAAGGTATCGCCGCAAAATAAACTATCTTCATTGTAATAGGCAAGATGATCCAAGGTATGACCCGGAATTTCAAGCACGTGATAGCTAGGTAAAAATTCATTGATCATCACCACGTCACCTTCTTTCACCATGACCGTGCCTATTGATTTTTGTTTGGCAAACACGGGCACATCAAAAACCTTTTTTATTCCCGCAATTCCATTGGTATGGTCCCAATGATGATGCGTGATTAAAATGCCGCATAAAGTCAAATCATGTTGTTTGAAATATTGCAAGACGGGTTCCGCTTCTCCAGGATCGACAATCAAAGCACACTTCTTTTTAGTATTAACGACTGTCCAAACATAATTATCTTTAAGTGTCGCAATAGGAAGGATCAATAAGTCCATGTGGGAATATCCTTTGTTAATTTGTGTAACGCGATTTTATTTGCCTGCCAATCAGGGTCAAAAGAAGCGAGTAATTGCCAAAATTGACTTGAATGATTGCAGTGAATGGTATGACATAATTCATGTAATAACACATGGGTGACTAAATGTGGCGGCAAAAATAATAATTTATCATTAAGATGAATTGCCTTATCACTCGAACAACTTCCCCAGCGGCTACGCTGACTACGAATATTCACCGCTTGATAAGTCATTTTTGTTTGCGCGCTCAACTTTGCCAACCAGGGTATTAAATGCTGCTTTGCATGCATTCTAAGCCAGCGCAATAATAATTTCCGACATAAATTCGTATTTTCAATTTGCCCGAACAAAACTAATTCCTGCTGCGGGCGCCTAATCATTGTTATTTTATTATTTTGCACTTGCATATAATGAATTTTGTATTGTTCAGCAATAGCGGGCAAAATGACTTCCGTCGGCAATAGAGCAGCCTGCTCAATGATACTATCTTCCCGCATCATGTTTCCTTCTATCCATATGAATAACGATGTTGCGATTTAGGCTGTGTATCCATCATAGAAGCATCAACTTGTTGAAACAAGCGTGATGATGAGGCTAGCAACTCAGTTGTTTCTCTTAATTCAACACTGGCTGGCCGTTCAAGCCTTTTTTCTTCTTGCATTTTCGTGCAATAATGCTTAACTATCCTTGCAAGCCCAGTCATTGATAAAGTACTAAAAGCAACTGCACCTGCTACTTCTAAGGCTGCCACAATTTCTTCAATACTATCGAGCTTTACTGGCAAATTTGCTTGATACACCCATTGCCATACGGCACCACCCAAAGTATTTAATGCAATTTCTAATGGTTCAAATGTTTGATTAAGAAAAATCGGGATGACAATCGCATTTTGCCAAATTGTTTCAACGATGCCTGTAATTAATCCTGAAAAATAGCCCGCTGCCGTCTGACTCCATCCCAACCATTCAAAAGCTGCCTGACCACTCATTTGCGCCGCATTCCATAGAATAATAGAACTCCATGATGCCAGGGCAAGCACTGTCAGTGTTTTTACCCATTTACGTCTATTTTCAATCGAACAAGTGTGATAAATCTGATTAATCACTTTCATTGTGCACAATATTGGAAAGAAGGTACCAATAGCCTCTGTTAGGTTTTCTCCCCAAAATGATCCTAGCTTGCCTTGAAAATAATCTAGATTACGATAGGACAGACGCGCCCAAGTATAATCTCTCATCATGCCAATTAATACTTGAGACAAGAGAAGTGCAATTCCCTGGGTATTTTCATATTCCGCTTGTTCCCTTTTTTTAAATCTTTCATCTTCTAATTGTTCATACTTTTCAAAAAATGATTTTATTATTGTTATTATTCTCTCTCTGTTGCATATATCTACTCCTCGCAATGGATCAAGTGCATCATCTGATACTTTAATTCCCGCCTCTTGAAACATAGCAATAATTTCATCATCCGTATCACTATCCTCACTAGACAGTAATTCAAGCCCATTGATGTTAATCACTTCATCAGAAGGCGATTCTTCTGAACTCAGCGTTGAATATTCAGAAAAATGGCGTCGAAATAAATTGACATGTTGATTGATTTCCGCAGCACTAGTCTCTTGAGATGATTCATCTGAACTATGCCTTGAATACTCAGAAAAATGACGTCGAAATAAACTGATACCACTGAGAGATGTAGAATATAAATTCGCCTCTTGCGAATAATAAGCACCACGACTGGAAGACATAGCAACCTCGAATTAAAAGCCAAAGACTTCCATTCCGCATGCACCATCGCCCTCATCCTCGACGATTGAATTTACATTTTCTTGTTGATTATCTAATTGTTTAAAGTCCCAATACTTTTTATCCATCAATTGACTGGGTTTAATAGCAGTCAAAGCATGCAACATATTGCTGGGTACTTTTGGATTTTCCTGCGCTAATTGATCAATCAATAGTTTAATCCGTTTACGCATCAAGTTTTCTTGTGAACCACATAAATTACAGGGAATAATCGGAAAGGCCATGGCTTTTGCATAATCAGCAATATCTGCTTCTTGGCAATAAACCAAGGGGCGAATCACCACGTGTTTTCGATTATCACTTAATAATTTGGGCGGCATGGAACGAATTTCGCCATTATATAAAATGGACATCAGCAAGCTGCGAATCAAATCATCGCGATGATGTCCTAGGGCAATTTTATTAAAACCTTTTTCTTCCGCATAGCGATAAATAATACCGCGGCGTAGGCGTGAGCAAAGCGAGCAATAGGTTTGCCCTTCAGGAATTTTTTCTTTTACAATGGAATAAGTGTCACGCGTAATAATATCGAAGGGAATATGGCGCTCAGTCAACCAAGCACGTAAGACGGTATCATTCCAACCGGGCTGGGCTTGATCTAGGGTAAAGGCGAGCAGTTCAAATTTAACTTTGGCGCGCTGTTGTAATAATCGCAAAATACTTAACATCGTGAAGGAATCTTTACCGCCTGACAAACAGAGCATGATGCGGTCGCCATGCTTGATCAGATTAAAATCGGCGATGGCTTTGCCGGTGTAATGCAGTAATTTTTTTTCGAGTTCTGCTAGTTTAGCCAAGATGGTAATTCCTAGTTTTGAGAGGGGGGATTATAGTGTGATCAGGAATTATTGTATACCATTAACCATTAACCCTCACCCCCTGCCCCTCTCCCCTCGCAAAAAGCGCTCCGGGAGAGGGGAGCGTTCTAAGTTATTTCGAGGAGAAAATTTAGAACTCTCCCCTCTCCCGGAGCGCTTTTTGCGAGGGGAGAGGGGCAGGGGGTGAGGGCTGCTTTTTGCACCACATCGAAGGGTACATACAAAAAAAATTGCCGCTTGAGAACAAATCCCAAGCGGCAATAATTTAAAAAAATACTATTTTATTATCAGTTACTTAACAACAGAAACATCTTCTGCTTGAAGACCTTTTTGGCCTTGTGTAACTGTGAATTCTACTCGCATCCCTTCTTCGAGAGTACGGTAGCCGTCACCACGAATTGCTCTGTAGTGAACAAATACATCACCGCCTTGATCGCGCTGAATAAAACCATAACCCTTGCTGTTGTTGAACCATTTTACGGTTCCGTTTTCACGTGCTGACATAACTTTTACCTTTACTAATTAAACAAAAAACCTACATCTGAGATGTCTTACCGAGGAAAAACCTTAGTGCAGAAATTCACTGATGATTGTAGATTATAGCAGATTTATGAAATAATGAAAGCTTTCTAGGCATTAATTATGGGCGATAAAAGCCACGTAAATAAACCTGTTCCTTTTCACAATCCGCCAAAAATTGCTGGCTGCTGAAATAGCCATATTCCTGATATCTCGCCGCCGCAATCGCATCTTCTGACCCCTTATCAGCCAAGCCTGGATGGCACATAATCAAACCTCCCTCTCCTATTTCCGCCAAAAAACGCGGGAATAAATCAGGATAATGCGATGATTGTTTGAAATCATAAATACCAGAAAAAGACGAATTATGCGCTATATGAGACTGCTTTAATGCCCTCGCCAATGCCCTTGTACCTGAGGCGTAAATAATCGCTTTTTTCAGCCAAAAAGCGGTCTGAAATGAAGGATTTACCCAGCGAATATAAGTATGCGCTCCGCGTAAACGCTGCTCATAAACGCGAAGCAGGGCTTCACGTATCACAGGAAATTGATGCACATGTTGATGCCCGTCAATAAAACGCGGCAACTGGCCTAGTTTTTGCTGAAAATGGTCTAATTGCGCATGACACTCATTTTCAATGATGGTCACATCCCATTGACGCAGACAAGCTTTAGCTAATACCACTGATAAGGAAGAAAATTGCGATCCATAGCGTTGAATAAAAAGGGGAGACAGGGCTAAGCCTTCCGTCAAATTAAGATGCAAGCCTAGATCGGCTTGCTCGGTAAAAGGCAGCAAATAAGTAGCATCTGCCTGCCAATAAGGCGAATTCACCATGCAACTCACTGCTGAAAGGCGCCGTTGTTGCAGCAATTGAATAATCCCCTGCGAAATCGCTGGCGCTTGCCCATAATCATCTGCACACAGTACAATGCCTTTCCTCATGTCAATGAAGCTTAAAAGATAAGATGCTTAGCTGCAACCATGTTCAACGAACAAAATTGGCCTCCCGCTGCGACTGGCTTACTGATATCATCAGTTTAGGCTTGTTTTTGCTGATATTTTACACGCTCTACTTAGGTGCTTATCCCTTATTTACCCCAGATGAAGGCCGTTACAGTGAAGTAGCACGTGAAATGATAACAAGTGGTGACTACATCACCCCTCGAGTCAATGGCGTCATTTTTTTAGATAAGCCCATTCTCTATTATTGGCTGCAAGCCACGGCCATTCATTTTTTTGGCTTAAAAGAATGGGCCTTGCGCGTATTTCCTGCCTTAAGCGGCATTTGGGGCTGTCTCATTACCTATATTTGCGGCCGACGTTTATTTGACCGCCGCACTGGTTTGATCGCTGCAATCATATTAGCAACCGCTCCCTTGTATTTTGCCAATGCACATTATGCCGATTTAGATTTAGAAATAGCTGTGTTTATCAGCTCTTCTCTTTTATGTTTCATCACTGCCATTCAACATGAACGCTTGCGTGCTTATTTTCTCTATGCGGGCTATTTCTTTGCTGCACTCGCTTTTTTAACCAAAGGATTAATTGCCCTTGCATTTCCTGGCGCCATTCTTGGCTGCTGGATGCTGCTCACAGATCGCATCAAGCTGATCAAACAGATGCATCTTATTCGCGGCAGCTTACTCTTTCTCGCCATTAGTCTGCCCTGGTATATCTTAGCGCAGCGTGCCAATCCTGAATTTTTACATTATTTTTTTATTACACAGCAAGTGACGCGCTTTCTCTCTCATGCAAATTTTAATAACCAAGCCCCTTTTTGGTTTTATCTTCCCATTATCTTGATTGGTTTTTTTCCTTGGACAAGTTTTTTATTGCAAGCATTATGGCAAGCATGTCAGCGTATCTGGCAAGCACGCGAGCAAGCACAAATCGAATTATTTTTATTATTATGGATAGCAATCATTTTAATTTTCTTTTCGATTCCCGCATCGAAAATTGTAGGTTACATCTTACCGCTATTTCCTGCACTAGCCTTGCTAACTGCACGCTATCTTTCTGAAGCATGGGATTTTACAAAGCCATTTTGCCTAGGCTTATTTGCCGTATTTAGCTTGATCATGACTGTTTTACTCCTGAGCTTGCCGCATTATCAATGGATTGCTATCTCACCCCATTTGATTCCCTATCTTTATGGCATGAGTGCTATTTTTATTTGCAGCACAAGTACGGTGTTAATCTGCCACACGCAAATTAGCTTAGGTAAATTGTTTTTTCTTTTCACTGCCACTAATCTCATTTTTCTTTTACTGTTAGTGAAAAGTGCAACCTATCTCAATCAAGCCTCCACTAAACCTCTCGCATTAGCATTAGGCAATATAATAAAACCACAGGATGAAGTAGCCACTTATTTTAATTATTACCAAGACCTACCCTTATATCTTGAGCGTCAAGTGACTATTGCAGCTGATTGGCAGGCAGCTAATATCGCGACTAAAGATAATTGGCAGAGGGAATTATGGTATGGAATGACCTTTCAAAAAACGAATGATTACTTGATTCAAGAAAATGAATTTTGGCGGCGCTGGTCTAGTGGTAAACGCATGTTTGTCATTGTCAGCGATAAATATTACAAGCAATTTACTCAGCATGCTTCGACTTATTATTTTTTAATGAAAACAGGTGATGTGAATTTACTAAGCAATACGAAATACCCACCACTTACTGGCGATAAAAGTAAAAATAGGCAATACCATTAGCACTAATAATAAAGCAATCGTATAAGGTAAATTCCACCATAAAAAAATGAAAAACAAACTTTCATTCGCGGCAAAATTCACCAGTTGGACGATCAATAATTTAGGCAGGGCAACACTATGCATTGACAGTGTATCCTGGAAAGTCCATAAACGATGCCCCCAATAACTGCAATTAAAAGCCACCATAAAGCCGCCGATATTTGCTATGAGTGGCGGTAAAGAAAAAGTTTGTACGAGCAAAACAACCATAGAGAAATGGATGGCAGCTGCCGTTAAGCCTACCAGTCCAAAACGGCATATTTGTAAAAATAAAGGTAAATTTGCTTTTAAAAATTTATTCATCAAAGCCATCTTTAATTTGTAGTAGATAACGCGGCCGTGCCTTTACTTCAGTAAAAATACGCGCAATATACTCACCCAAAATTCCAATTGATAATAATTGTATTCCGCCTAAAAACATAATAGCGACGATTAAGGTGGGGAACCCTGGTAAGTCTGCACCAAAAAGCAAGGTCACTGTCACGATATAAATAGCATAAATTAAGGCGAGCACGGAAATAATAAAGCCTATCCATCCCCATACACGTAAGGGCACATCAGAAAAGGAGGTAAGACCTGTAATGGCTAATTCTGTCAACTTTGAAAAACGCCATGAACTTTTACCCGCTGCACGTTCTTGTACGACAAAAGGCACACTTATTTTTTTATAACCAACCCAGGCATACAATCCTTTCATAAAACGGGTGCGTTCAGGAAATTGTTTTAATGCTTGCACAATTTTTCGATCCAGCAAACGAAAATCGCCCGCATGCTTGGGCATATCAATATTCGTCATTCTTTTCATGAGCCAATAAAATAAGCGGGCAAAATTACGTTTCATGTAAGATTCTGATTCGCGGTTAGTGCGCACACCGTACACCATGTCATAGCCTTCTGCCCATCGGGATAAAAATATAGGCAATACTTCTAGGGGATGCTGAAAATCCGCATCCATTAAAATAGCCACATCACCCGAAGAGTGTTCAAGACCAGCTGTCAATGCAATTTCTTTACCAAAATTACGCGATAAGCCAAGCAGCTTAATAGAAGAACCCGCATTAATTAAATCTCTTATTTTTTCAACTGTTTTATCACTACTGCCATCATCAACAATAATAATTTCAAATTGCTGGGTCATATCACGCAAGGCTTCTTGTAATTTAATGATAAAAGTTCTAATAACCGCTTCTTCATTAAATACAGGCACAATACATGAAATAAAAATAGTTTTATTTTGCACGATAGTGAGACGATGCGCTGGCAACATGATGATATTTCTGTGTCTATTTATCCGGCCTACAGTATAGCATATCACCCTGTCACGTGAAGAATTATTGCTGCTTCCTTCCCATCAATTGACCATTCAAGGTTAATTTATATGTCATTGAACCCGTAAACTGATTAGTGTTTTCTGAATAAGTATAAACCTTAAACCCTGGATTATTACCATAAAGAGGGCTAATGGATGGTGTTCCCATTATCGGAACTTCAATATTATCAAGTGTTAAAATATGCATCCAATCAATATGCAAATGACCCGCAACGATGCCCATGATTTGCGGCGAATAGCTTCGCAAGACTTGATAAAATTGCTGCATATAGGATTGCTTCCATAACTGCATCAAAGTAAAGAGACGAGTCGATGGCGTGGTATAAATATCATAAATCGGTGGAATGTGCATACTAATTAAGGCTTTCTCATGCTGCTCTTTCACTAATATTAATTCATGAGAAAGCCAAGTTAGCTCTGTTTGAACAGCTGCTGCAATATTTCGTCCCTGTGCTTTATAAGAAAATATATTGGTATTTAATACAATTAAACGCAAGTGCTGTGATGGCAAATTAAAAGCATAATAACCACAGTCAGGAAATTCACGCTGCATGCTATCTCTATTACTCTTATTAGTGATTAATCCAGACCAGGTCATTGCTGTTTCTTTAAAAAAAACACCGTGGGGAATACTCGCATAATTATTCTTTGATGAATCATTATTACCAACAACTGCGTAAATATCCAAACCTGGAAAGCTCATACGCAATTCCATTGCTAGAAATTCCAAGGTTTTTTGCACAAATGCAGGATAATCTTTTAACTGCTTATCACTGGAAAATTTTTTGTAATGACGCTTATATTGATGCGCCAAAAAATCTCCCAATACCAACACAAATTGCATTTGCTGCGTATCCGTCACTTGCTTTGCTGATGCTAATGCAGAAATTAATAAAGAATAACTACTATCCTGCCAATAGCGATTGGCTACATCTTGTTGGCCAATTGCTAATAAATGCGGCCATTTTGCTGCAGGATTTTGTCTTAATTTTTCAATGAGTGGACAAGGTGATGTAGTACAACTGAGAAAGGGATCAAAATGAATATCAGCAAGTGTGATGAATGATGATGCATAGGTAGCAGAATGAAGAAAAAGGAAGATTAAGATAAGTAGGCGATATTTTTTCATAGTGCAAACCAGCATCCAGTACGTTGAACAGCCACCCCGCAATTCCCTTGCATCTCGTTAAAATCTAATGATTTTATGATAACTGAATGCCGGTTTCCACATACAACCACTTCTAATTCTTTGACAATTAAACTATAGCATAGAAATTGCGATGAATTCTTAAATGCGAGCTAAGCATTTGATAGCATGATTATTCAATTTTTTTCCGATAAAACCCACCATTTAGTTGCACCAGCCACTGCGGCTGGAATTGTAAAAAAATTCACAAATGGAATCATGCTAGTAACAAAGACAGAAATACCGAAACCGAATGATGTCCAAGCTTGTTTACTTTGCCATGCTCTTACTTTTGTTAAAGGCACCTCATGATTATCACTAGGATAATCTAAATAAGTCAAACTCAGAAACCAGGCATTAAATAAAAACCAAAGTATGACAGCAAAAAAATGGACGATGGGAATAATAAATAAAATCAAGATGACTAAGGCGCGTGGTAGATAGTAGGCAAGAATAGCAAATTGACGCGCTATAATTCGCGGTGAATTTTTAATGCTCTCCCATAAACTACGCGGCGCTAGTTGATTGCCCGTCAAGTAATACTCTACTTTTTCTGCGAGCAAACTATTAAAAGGAGCGGCAATGATATTGGCAAGGGTAATAAAGGTGTAAAGAAATAAAATAATAAATGTCGCAAAAAAGAATAGCCATAAAATCGTAGTCATCCAACGCAGCCAATGCGGTAGATGATTGACAAACCATAAATTAAATAAAGCCATTTCATGACGCAGCAGTAAAAAAAATCCAACAAAGAAAAATAAATTAATGATGAGAGGTATGATGACATAGCGCTTTAAGCCGGGTACTGCAAGTAATTTAAAGCCATCGTAGAGGTAGAGGGCGCCGG
>JABDDF010000047.1 GCA_013287745.1 Gammaproteobacteria bacterium | reverse complement strand
GAATAAGTTCCGACAACGATACCAATCATTAAGGCCAGTGCAAAACCATGCAGCAAACTGCCGCCTAAAAAGAAGAGCGCACTCACCACCACCAAGGTCAAAACTGAAGTCATAATAGTTCGTGATAGGGTTTGATTGATCGATTGATTCATGACTTCCAAGGCATCGGCCTTTCGCATTTTCCGAAAATTTTCACGGACGCGATCAAAAATAACGATAGTATCATTGAGAGAATAACCAATCACAGTCAACACGGCAGCCAGTGAAATCAAATTAAATTCGATATTCCAAAATGAAAATACGCCGAGAATAATGACAGGATCATGGATCAAAGCAATAGTCGAACCAATGGCAAAACGTAAATCAAAACGCAGCGCGATATAAACCATGGTACCGAGCAAGGCTAATAAAATAGCGATCAAACTTTTACTCGTCATTTCCTTGCCAACTTGCGGGCCAATATAATCGACTTGCTGCACTGTTCCATCCGGTAAGGCTTGTTTAACTTGATTGACAATTTCAGTGCGCATGTCATTTGATAAAACTTGGGTATTTTTTCCTTTCGGCACTAGCGTCACCAATACTTCCTTCGATGTGCCATAACTCATCACAATGGCTTCAGGATAACCCGCCGTATTTAATTGTGTACGAATCTTGCTTAAATCCGCTTCCGTTGGAAATACTAATTGAATTTGTGTACCGCCGGTAAAGTCCAAACCCCAATTTAATCCATGCACCACGAGTGAACCTAGGGATAATAAAAATAAAATAATAGAAAGCACAGCAGCCCATTTTCGCTGTGCCATAAAATTAATATTTGTATTATGTTTAAAAAATTCCATGATTAAATTCCAATTGAAAGATGTTTAAAAGAACGACCGCCATAAATTAAATTAACAATCGCTCGAGTGCCTGCGATAGCAGTAAACATGGAGGTGATCAAACCCACTGTCACGGTAATTGCCAAGCCCTTAACAACGCCTGAACCCAGACTAAATAAAATAAGCATGACGATAAGCGTTGTCACATTGGCATCTAAAATGGTGGTGAAAGCACGCTCATAGCCAGCGTGAATACTCGCTTGCACACCCATACCGCGGCGAATTTCTTCACGAATACGCTCAAAGATTAAGACATTAGCATCCATGGCCATGGCCACTGTCAACATAATACCGGCAATACCTGGCAGGGTCAGTGTGGCGCCTAATAAAGACAAGAGAGCAATGATCAAAACAAGATTCATCATCAAGGCAAGATCAGCAATCACACCCATCAAGCCATAATAAAATGCCATAAAGATGATAACCAAGCCCATGCCAACTTCAACAGACAAGACACCCATATGAATATTTTGCTTACCCAAGGTCGGGCCAATTTGACGTTCTTCAATGTAAGTGACTGGTGCAGGTAAGGCACCTGCGCGTAACAATAGAGCCAAGGTGCGTGCTTCTTCTGCATTGCGAAGACCCGTGATTTGGAAATTGTTGCCCAAGACACTTTGAATCGTTGCCACACTAATGATGCGGCGTTCGGTTTGATAATGGATAACTTGCTTGCCATTTTCCATTTGCGGCGATGATTTCACTTCCACAAATACCACAGCCATGGGTTTACCCACACTTTCTGCCGTTGTTTTGGTAAAGAGACTATCGCCAGCACCGCCTAAACGCACTGACACATTGGAACGTCCATCTTCACCAAAACCGGAAGTTGCTGAGACAATAGATGAGCCGCGCAAAATGATTTGGTTTTTAAGCAAAATAGGCCGGCCTTCATAATTATAAAGACGAGCATCCGTGGTCGAACCACCTTCACTCGCTGCAATGGAAGCATCCGTTTCAACATCGACCATATGAAATTCCAAGGTGGCCGTTTTACCCAAAATATTTTTTGCTTCTGCTGTATCTTGAATGCCGGGTAAATCCACGGCAACACGACTTTCACCCTGCTGCTGCACAATCGCTTCTGATACGCCTAATTCATTGACACGATTACGCAGCGTATTCATGGCTTGTTCGAGCGTTTCTTGACGTGCTTGGAAAATAGCGGCCGGCAATAAGGTGCCTTGCAACACAAATGCCCCTGCACTACCACTCTTTTCCCAAGTGAATTCATTATAACGGCTTCTCACATAGCGCGAAGCTTCGTCCATCGCATCTTGGCTGCGAAATTGTAAAATAATTTGATTATCGCCGCGGCGGGTAATGCCCGAATAACGAATGCGCGCATCACGCAATGATTGGCTAAGACCGCGTAAATCACCTTCTATACGCTGCTTGACCACCGTATCGACATCAACTTGCAAGAGAAAATGTACACCGCCCTGCAAATCCAAGCCTAATTTCATCGGTGCTGCAGCGATTGATTGCAGCCAAGCAGGGGTGGTATTTGCCAAATTCAAAGCAACCAGATAATTATCGCCCAAGATTTTTTGGATCAATTCCTTTGCTTGCAATTGTGTATCGGTTGAATCAAAGCGATAGACCAAGGTTTGCTGTTGAAATTGCGCCGCTTGATAAGTAATGCCCGCTGATTGTAAAGCATTATCAATCGCAGTCTGTGTTTGCGCATTCACAACAGATCCATTCATACCGCCGATTTGCACAGCAGGTACTTTGGGATACAAGTTAGGTGCTGCGTACACAAATGCCGCCGCAATAACAAGAACAATGAGAATATATTTCCAAAGTGGATAACGGTTAAGTATGGCTGCCATAGCGTGAAAAAATCCTATTCGATAGTTTTTATTGTTCCCTTCGGTAACACACCGACGACTGATGAACGTTGCATTACAATGTCGACATTTGTTGCTAGGTTAACAATCAAATATTGATCTGTGACTTTTGTAATACGTCCTAAGATACCACCTGCTGTCACCACTTCATCCCCTTTTGCGAGCGAGCCTAGCAAGTTTTGCTGCTCCTTAGCGCGTTTACTTTGCGGCCGCCAAATAAAAAAATAAATGAACACGAAAAAGACGGCAAACATCATTAAAAATGAAAAACCGCCACCTTGAGCGGCAGGCGCTGTGCTATCTGCATAAGCGGGAGAGACAAAAAAATCAATTACTTGTTGTAACATAAAAAATCACCTTTTGTGCTGGGGGAAATGGGGGGATTATAAGCGGTTTTGTTTGGGAAGGATAGAATCTAATGTGTTGTATAGGCGCTTGTCGTTGCGAGGAGTGCTTTTTACGACGCGGCAATCCAGGCTTCGACTTTTATCAAAGGTTGCTTTTTTATAAAAGTCAAAGCCTGGATTGCCGCGTCGTAAAAAGCACTCCTCGCAACGACAAGCCACAGTGCACTTTTCAACATTATGCCCTCTCCACCCACATCGCATCACCATAACTATAAAACCGATAACCCTCTTTCACCGCTTGCTGATAGGCATGCATCACATTGTGATAACCAGCAAAGGCTGAGACCAGCATGAGCAAGCTTGATCGAGGGAGATGTAAGTTGGTAATCAAGACATCGGCACAGCGAAATTGATAACCAGGATAAATAAAGATGCTGGTTTCGCCGCTATAGGGAGTAATGTCACCGCTTTGGCTCGCTGTTTCTAAGGCACGCAAACTGGTGGTACCCACCGCAATCACACGCTTACCACGCGCCTTAGTTGCATCAATTTGCTCGCATAAAACAGGGGAAATTTCTAAATATTCAGGATGCATGACATGTTCTTTAATATTTTCTGTCCTGACTGGTGCAAAGGTTCCCGCACCAATATGCAGCGTTAAATATCCCATCTCCACATTTTTCTCCTGTAATTGCCGCAGCAAATCAGCATCAAAATGTAAACCCGCCGTCGGTGCCGCGACTGATCCTTTAAAACGTGCATAGACAGTTTGATAACGTTCTTTATCACTGTCCTCAGGCATTCTTTGCATATAAGGAGGCAAGGGAATTTGCCCTATCATTTCAATGGCATCTAAGACGGTTGGACAAGTGCCGTGATAAGCTAATTCATAAAATCTGTCATGACGTTTGAGTATTTCAAAACGTATCCCATGAGCAAAAAATAAAAAATCACCGATGTTGGGTGATTTACTCACTCTTAATTGGGCATAAATGCGCTGCTGATCCAACACACGCTCAACCAGTAATTCAACTTGTCCGCCCGTACTCTTTAATCCAAATAAACGAGCAGGAATGACTTTGGTATCATTAAATACCAGCAAATCACCTTCATTAATGAAGGCAAGGATATCAGCGAAATAATGATGGCTTATTTCACCTTGAGTTTGCACCTTAATTAAACGGCTAGCACTGCGTTTTGCCAAAGGATAACGTGCAATTAATTCGGGTGGTAATTCAAAATTAAAATCATCTAGGCGCATCTTGGTTCTCGTTTATTTTGTAAGCTATAACTTAAATTTCTCAATGGCAATGACTGATACCACCTTAAAGACAGTTCAGCTATGTTTTACAGCAAGTCTATCATCTAAACAAAAGAGCTTGGTTATGAAAAAAGGAATTGTTGTTAATTTTAGTATACATCGGGACCAACAAGCTGCTATTTCCACGCTGCCTGATATTAATGTTAGCGCTGAATTGGGGACGGCGATAGAGGCGCTGATTTATCGGTTACGGGAATTGGGGCCGATACAGTAAGGTTCGCCGTTGATTCTGCCTGTCATTTAACTCAGGCCTGTCATTCCCGCCTACGCGGGAATGACAGGCCTGAGTTATCACCCTACCCCACCGTAATCCGGCACAAATCAATAAAATAACTCGGCAATAATCCCAGCAATAAAGGCGCAACACCATTTAAACTAATCGCAATACGCATCTCAGGTGATATTGAAATAGCCCTATTTTCAAGTTTTTCTACTGGTTCTTCAAAATACATGAGCATCACTACACGCAAATAATAATAAGCCCCAATGATAGCAAAGACCAAGGCAAGTACGGCGAGCCATGCTAAATGCGCTTGTACCAAGGCCTCTAACAAACCTAATTTAGCAATGAAACCCACTGTCGGCGGCACACCTGCCATCGAAAATAAAAGTAATAACATCATAAAAGCAAGCCAGGGATTACGCGCATTTAAACCACGATAATCATCTAGAGAATCAAAATCAACACCATCACGACCCATGATAGTAATCACAGCAAAGGCGCCTACTGCAACTAAAACATAGGTTGCAATATAAAACATGGCTGCAGAATAGCCCTGTGAAGCATAGGGCCCAGCTAATAAACCCAATAGGGTATAACCAATATGCGCGATAGAAGAATAAGCTAGCATGCGTTTAAGATTGCTTTGCGCAATCGCTAAAAGATTTCCAAATGACATCGAAAGAATAGAAATCACCATCAGCATTTGTTCCCAATTGATATGCAAATTAGGCAGGGCTTGCACTAAAATTCTGACGCTAATAGCAAAGGCAGCAATTTTTGGCGCGCTTGAAATGAATAAGGTCGTCGGTGTTGAAGCACCTTGATAAACATCGGGTACCCACATATGAAAGGGAACCGCTCCAAATTTAAAAATCAATCCTGCCATTACAAAGACCAAGGCAACTATTGCAGCCATACTTACTTGCTCTTGCAATAAATGTCCAACGGTCATGACTTCTACACTCGCAGTCAAGCCATAAAAAAGTGAGATACCATACAATAATAAGCCCGAGGCAAAAGAACCCAGGACAAAATATTTCATCGCCGCTTCAACAGCTAAATTCGATTCCTTATTCATTGCAATCATGGCATAGAGCGGCAATGATAATAATTCGAGACCGAGATAAATACTTAAAAAACTATAAGCAGAGGCCATGATAGACATGCCGAGCACTGACAATAAACCCAGCAAATAATATTCGCCCTGCGCGATCTTACGTGCTTTCAGATAATCACGCGCATAGGCAAAGGCAAAAAAGCTAAAGAAATAAATAAATAATTTAGATAAGACGGCAAGCTTGTCTAAAATATAATGCTGATTAAATGCAATTAAGGGCTGAGTCACCTTGGCAAAACTGGGCAGTGTCAAGAAGAAGGCTGCTACTAAAGTAAATTGCACTAGCAGATAAGTGACGATGCGATAAGGTGATGGAAGAAATGCATCGACTAATAAAATGATACAGGCCATGACCAAAATAAATATTTCCGGTAAGGCGATGGAAAGTTGGGTTAATAAATCATTCATGTTTATGTCTCACTAAAAAATACTCGTTCAATGAATACCAGCAGCCTGTCATTTCAGCATAACTCAGGCCTGTCATTCCCGCGCAGGCGGGAATGACAAGCTCCGCTGGCATCCCCTAAAGAGAGCCAAAAAATATTTGCTTCGACACATTCATTGCCAAATCCGTCGGAATACTTTGCAATAATAAATGCCCAATGGTCACGCGCAACACGTCAATAATCGCTTGTGGATACAAGCCAACAAAAAACACACCCGCAGCAAGCAAAATATAATTTATTTTTTCTATCCAACTCACATCTTGAAAATTGGCAACATAGTCATTACCAACAGGGCCAAAAAATACGCGTTTATACATCCATAAAGTATAAGATGCGCTTAAAATCAAAGTAAGCGCGGCAAACAAAGCCACCCAAAAATGTGTTTGAAATGCGCTAAGCACAATCATGAATTCACCAACAAAACCTGCAGTTCCTGGCAAGCCCACATTTGATAAAGCAAACAACATAAAAAAAGCTGCAAAAACAGGCATGCTATTTGCCACGCCGCCGTAATCTTTAATTAATCGGCTATGATTATAGAAACGTTCAGAAAGCATACCAACACCTAAGAACATGGCGCCTGAGCCAAAGGCATGAGCAATCATTTGAATGACTGCGCCTTCCAAACTCATGTAAGCATCTTGCAGCGCGTGCGTATGAGTCACAATATCATAGACCATAAAGCAACCGAGCGTCGCAAATCCCATATGAGCAATGGAAGAATAGGCGATTAATTTTTTCATGTCAGATTGCACGATCGCAACCAAACCAATATAGACAATGGCAATCAGTGATAAGACTATCATCAACCAAGCTAATTCTTGGCAGGCTTGCGGCACAATCGGCATGCTAAATCTTAAAAAACCATAGACGCCTAATTTGAGCATCAAAGCAGCTAGCACAACAGAACCACCTGCTGGTGCTTCAGTATGCGCATCTGGCAGCCAAGTATGTAAAGGAAACATCGGTACTTTGACAGCAAAGGCAAAAAGAAAGGCAATGAAAATATATTTTTGCACGGAAAGACTTAGAGGTAAGCCATAGTAATTTTGAATCATAAAACTACCTGTCTGGTCGTAAAGATAAATTAAGGCAACCAGCATCAAGATAGATCCAAAAAAAGTGAATAGGAAAAATTTGATTGAAGCATAGGAACGATTAGCACTGCCCCACATGCCAATAGAAAGATACATGGGGATCAGCATACCTTCCCAGAAGACATAGAAAAGAATGGCATCCATGGCACAAAATACGCCGATGATCATACCTTGCATGATAAGAAAGGCTGCCATGTATTGCGCAACACGCGTTTTGATTGATTGACAACCGGCAATGACAACTAATAAGCCGGTGAAATTAGTCAACATCACCATCACTAATGAAATACCATCAATACCTAAGGCGTAATGAACTTGATAGGCATTAATCCATAAATGATCTTCTAAAAATTGCATATCATAGCGTCCCGTATCAAAACCGAGATACAGGGGCACACAGAGCAGCAAATTAATAACAGCTATGGTAACGGCAATGGCACGCGCTTGATTTGCATTTTTATCACCCCCGGTGCAAAGCACAAGTATTGCACCAATGACTGGCAGCCAAATTAATATTGTCAGCAGGGGAAGTTGTTCAAACATAAATTATCCCCACATAAACCAAAATAAAAAAAATAAAATTCCCAGCAACATGACCAAGGCATAATGATAAAGATATCCCGTCTGCATACGGCGCATTGTTTGGGCAAACCAACGAATCACTCTTCCTGAGCCATTTACTGCTATTCCATCAATCACAATAACATCACCAACATCATAGAAAAGATGACTGGTTTCCAGCGTACCTTTAACAAATACTTTTTGGTTAAATTGATCAAAGCCGTATTTATTCTGCAAAATCACATAGAGCCAATAAAAGCGTTTTTTAAGAATATCTGACCAATGCGGAAACCTCACATTGAATAACCAAGCAGTGATAATGCCTGCCATGGCCAGCCAAAATACCCCTGTTGTCCCCGCTTCAAGTGCCATGGTATTTGCACCATGATATTTGGTCGCTAGTGTTTCAAGCACATTATGTTGCGGCAAAACAAAAATCGCATCGCCCAATAATTTTGTTTGAGAAAATAACATCGGGCCAATTAGCATTTGTCCTGCAATCACGCTAGGAATGGCTAATAATATCAAGGGAATTAACACAACCCAGGGAGATTCATGAATATGGCCTTTTAGTGAATCTTCAATTCGTGATTTCGTATGGAAAGTGAGAAATAAGGTACGAAACATGTAAAGCGGTGTCACAAAGGCCGCGGCTAATACGCAAAGATAGGCATAATAAGCGCCAGGTAAGCTACTTAATTGCACCGCTTCAATGATGATATCTTTGGAATAAAATCCAGAAAAAGGCGGCAACGCACAGAGAGCCAGTGTGCCAATCACAAAGGTGATATAAGTGACAGGCAGATAAGCAGCAAGTCCGCCCATCTTACGCATGTCTTGCTCATGATGAAGTGCAATAATCACTGAGCCCGCAGCCAAAAATAATAATGCTTTAAAAAATGCATGCGTAATTAAATGGAAAATAGCGGCATCATAGGCAGATGCACCCAAGGCAACCGCCATATAACCTAATTGTGAAATAGTTGAATAGGCAATCACTCTTTTAATATCGTTTTGTACGATGGCTAATAAACCCATAAAAAATGCGGTTGTGCCGCCGATAACAAGTATCGTACTTAACATGAAGGGTGAATATTCAAATAAGGGCGACATGCGCGCGACCATATAAATGCCTGCTGTGACCATGGTTGCTGCATGAATCAAGGCAGAAATAGGTGTTGGACCTTCCATGGATTCTGGTAACCAAACATGCATGGGAACTTGCGCGGATTTTGCCATGGCACCAATAAATAATAATAAGCAAATGATAGTGATCACGGATACGGGATGATTAAAAACAGACATGGTTTTTGTAGTAATGAGGGGCACTTGCAAAAAGACATCATGATAATTCAAGCTATTAAAATACAAAAAGACAGCAGCGATGGCGAGTAGAAAACCAATATCACCAATGCGATTAACCAAAAATGCTTTCAAACCGCCAAGGACTGCAGAATCTCGCTTAAACCAAAAGCCGATGAGTAAATAGGAAACCAAGCCCACGCCTTCCCAACCAAAAAATAATAGCAGGAAATTATTGGCTAAGACCAAAATAAGCATTGAGAAAGTAAATAAAGACATATAGCTGAAAAAGCGTGTGTAACCAGGATCATCATGCATGTAACCGATGGTGTAGATATGCACCATGAAGGAAATAAATAAAACAATCATGGCCATCGTGGCACTCAGTGGATCCAATAAAAAAGCCACATTAAAACGCACCACACCTGCTGTCGCCCAAGTATAAAAAGTATGATCGATGGCAAGATGGCGCTTGATCACGAAAATAAAAAAGAGATAGAAGGAAAGAAAAAAGGAGAGACCAATTAAGCTGTTGACTATTCTGTGTGTGGTGGTGCGGCCGAGTTGATGGCCCAATAAACCTGCAATACCAGCACCGACTAGCGGTAATAATAACATCAGGAGTGCAATGAGGATGAGAGATTGATCCACGTTCATTATCCTTTTAAGGCATCAAGATTTTCGACTTCAATCGTATGACGTTTACGATAAAGCACAACTAAAATGGCAAGCCCAATCGCAGCTTCTGCTGCTGCGACAGTTAATACGAAGAAAACAAATACCTGGCCCACACTATTTCCCAAAAAGTGAGAAAAGGCGACAAAATTCGTATTGACTGATAAGAGAATTAATTCGATCGACATCAGTAATACGATGATACTTTTACGGTTTAAAATAATACCTGCAAGGCCGAGGCCGAATAAGAGGGCGGCAAGGGTGAGGTATTCAGTTAGAGAGGGCATAGGAAGGCACCTTGAAAAGAATAGGCTCTGCTG
>JABDDF010000046.1 GCA_013287745.1 Gammaproteobacteria bacterium | reverse complement strand
AACGCCAAAATTGGAACTTCTTAGGTCTAACAATTAGTATGCAAACGAAACATGGAAAGGGAAAAAGAATGAGTTTTATACATGAAAGGCGGCCAAGTTAATGGAAAATGATAAATCCCAAGCATTGAGTATCAAAAAATCCTTGCTCTACCGATTACCCTTTGCCTCCTATGCAAAAAAAATTTTGCGCAAGCTCATCAACTTGCTTCTACCAAGACCTACGACTAAGCAGTTAAAATTATCGCTAGAAGCGGTACAAAAAGAGAATTTATTGCTTAGCGAAATAGTCAATGCCTTCATTAGCACAGTAGGAAATAACACCAATATAGCCTCGGCCTTATTAGGCAATAGCGAATCTTGCAAAATTGCAGTCGATGAAATTGCTGGCTTATTAAATTGGCCGGAGATCCTAAATGAAAATAAAAGATGCAATGGTTTTAATGAATTAATCCGTTTACACAACATGTTTTCATCTTCCGATGATAATATAGATCATTCCTCTAATTGCTGGGTCTTGCTGGCAGCAAAGAATTGCGATCAATTGCTTGAGCATGGCTATAATAATTTCAAGCGCACCATTGGACATAATTATTTTAATTTTTTGGTACAAAAAGGGGATTCGCAAATTTTAGCGGTTGAATCCCTATTCCCGCAAACAGTGATCGAAACTTGCCGTCAGGCTGCCCACGCGATGCCTCATGATCCTACTTTCAATACGCAAGAGCAATTTAGTTACTTTTATTTTATTTTTCTACTCTGGGAATATGTCAAAAAAATTGATCGCAAACACTATCTCGAACAATTAGAAGAACCCAGTGAAGGAAATCCTCTTTTAGTTAGCCTTAATGGCAAAAATATGTCACAAGACTTGGCCAATTCGCTAATTGAATATTACTCAATGAGTGAAGCTGTCAACTTCTCTTCAGTTAAAAAAATATTGGAAATTGGCGGCGGTTATGGAAGAAATGCACATGTCATTTTATCATTAAATCCAAAAGCACGAATATTTTTAGTCGACATTTTGCCTGCCATCTATATTGCTCAACGCTATCTATCGTCCATTTTTCCTCATCGCAAAGTATTTAAAGCAAGAAATTTTTCTTCCTTTGCGAATATACAAAATGAGATTGAAGAATCATCTATTATTTTTTTACTTCCGCATCAACTTGCGCTTATCCCTGATGACTATTTCGATCTATCAATCAATATTTCTTCTTTTGGGGAAATGAAACTTGAGCAAATTGGCTGGTATTTTTCTCAAATTAATCGCATTACCCGCGGTCATTTTTACATGAAACAATGGGATGCTTCTCAAAATCCTTTTGATGATTTAATTTTAAAGAAAAGCGACTATCCCTGTCCTGAGCAATGGAAAGAAATTTATTCCCGTCAATGCGTTATTCAAACAGATTTTTTTGAAACAATTTATCAAGTGAATTAATCATGACTGCCGAAACTCCATTGATTGCTATTTATGATTTTGAATTTTTCCCCTATGCCTTAGGTGATGTCTTAACTTGGAATATTCGCACAGCGATGCGCTGTGATGAACTCGGTAAAAAACAGGCTGACATTTACATATGTCTTGATGAAAGACATCCTGCCAGTATTTATCAACAAGGCTCCATTAATCCTGATAATTATGAACTGTTCTTTACTGAACTTTACAGTGCTTTTGGGACCAACCCTAGACTAGGTAATATTTTTATTTTTCGTCAACGAGAAAGCATGCTTGAGCAATTACATCAAGCTACATTAAAGGACAAAGCTAATTTAGAAGCGTTTCATGACTATCTCGCTCTAGTTAAAAAGCGCGTTGCTGCCAGCATGATAAATCGAATTTTAAATAAGATAGACCGAAAAGCCCGAGCTAAGCCTTTTATCAAAAAGATACTTTCGCGTTTCGCACCAACAGCCGTTAAAAATACCCTGCCTGAACAAGCACTCAACAATTATTTTATTAAATATGTTTACTCTCACGAAGCGATTAATCAATTTGCCGCACAAAAAGGCTATATTCCCTTGCTACAAGCTTCCTTAGGCTGCACAGCTGATGTGAATGAAATCATAGCACGCAAATTTACAGCCAAGAAAATTGTAGCCTTTCATTTGCGCTTACGCAGACTGGATGTTGGTTATGCCGGTGATCATACTTACGATAGAGATTCGAGTTTTCTTGAATGGTATGATTTTCTAAGACAAGCAGCCATCAAACATCCCCATGTACAGTTTATTGCACTTGGGCGCTTGCAAGAAAAACCTTTAGAAATTTTACGCTTGCCTAATGTAGCCAGTCTGCGAATATTTGGCATGGGCTTGGGACATGAATTAACTTTAATGTTAAAGAGTGATTTATTTATTGGTACATCCAGTGGTTTTGCAGCCCTCGCAAATTTTTCGACCCTTCCTTATTTTATTACTCGAATGAATCCTGGTTCCTGCAAAGCTTATGCCATCCCCGATAATGCAGAATACTTGCCCTTTGCCAAAGAAAATCAAAAATTGGTTTATGAACAAGAAACTTCTGGCTTACTCATGCAGCTCTTGGAAACAGGCTTGGCATTGAAAAATGATCCTAGCAATACAGTAGCGGATAGTGCATCGCCGCCATCACCCATTGATATCAACGAATGGTTGAAATTGCATAAAGATCCTTATTATTCTGCGAGAACAACATGCCGCTTCTATGACACTGACAAATATCGCAATGAAGAAACGGCTTATTTACTCCTACCTTATTTTGATAAAATAGAACAAGCTTTAATTGAACAGCAATACAAAGAGGCTGAATTGCTGCTCAACAAATTGCAAGTTAATTTTCCTGAATTATGTCAGCAATTTCCGACGTATCAGACATTAAAAAATCAAATTGAACAATTTAAGATTGACAGGATTTCATCATGAGCAAAATCGTTTATGACAGCATACCCGAGCAATTCACCTTACGATCTTTAAATCCCTGGGTCATATTAAAAGATTTAAATAAATTTCGTGAATTAATTGTTTCCATGACAGCGCAAAGTTTTCGCGCGGCTTATCAAGCAAGTTATTTAGGAATTGCTTGGCAAGTCATTTTACCGCTTATCATGCTTTCTCTTTTCTATTTTGTTTTTGGCGTCATTCTAGGCGGCCGCTTTTCTCAAACAGCCATTGAATCGCCGCTAGATTATGCACTAGCCCTTTTTGTTGGCCTGGGTTTTTTTAATTTTGTTGCACAGAATATTGGCTCTGCCCCTTCTTTGATTATTTCTAATCAAGTTTATGTTAAAAGCCTCGCCTTCCCGCTTGAAATTATTTCTATTACCACTGTATTAACAACCCTATTAACGCTTGTCATCAATTTAATTCTGACGATGGTGATTTTACTAATTGCGAGACACCATATCCCCGTCAGTTCCATCTTATCTATATTTTATATCCTCTGTGTTTTTCTTATCACACTGGGTATTTCATGGGGATTATCAGCCTTGGCTGTTTTCTTACGCGATCTTTCCGCCATTGTGTCACCCATTACTATTATGCTTATGTTTATGTGCCCTATTTTTTATCCCGCAAGCATGGTCCCTAAAAAAATTAAATGGATTATCCAAGCGAATCCGCTTGCTGTCATTATTGAAGATGTACGTGAGTCTATGCTTTATGGCGTTTGGCCTAGTCTTCACTCGGTAATTTATGTTTTTGCGGTGTCACTGGGCATTGCTATCTTGGGTTATACTATTTTTACGCGTTCGCAGGCGATTTTTGCGGATTGTTTGTAACAACAGCGGCCCTCACCCCCTGCCCCTCTCCCCTCGCAAAAAGCGCTCCGGGAGAGGGGAGAGTTCTAAGTTATTTCGCGGGGGAAAATTTAGAACGCTCCCCTCTTCCGGAGCGCTTTTTGCGAGGGGAGAGGGGCAGGGGGTGAGGGCTGCTGTTTACGCCGTCTCGAAGGATATAAACTAACACCTCACCAAACACCTCCCCCTCACCATCCCATTCCTCATCGCCTGAATCGCTTCATTAACTTCATGCAAGTCATAATAATCCGTAATCAATTCTTTCAATTTAATCCGGCCCTTTTGATACAATTGTTGATAACGAGAAATATCTTGATGCGGAATCGCTTCTCCCCCATGCGAGCCGCTTAAGCCCTTGCCAAAGTGTAAGGGCAGAGAATAAATATTGATATTACTGCCCTTGCGCGGCACACCAACTAATACGACGCGTCCCTGTGCATGAGTTAAATGATATCCCAATTCAATCACACTAGGTTGTCCGGTATTATCGATAAAAACATCCAACTCCTTCCGATCTAAAATATCAGCTATCGCTTGCTGCACATCTTCATGGCGACCATTAATCACATGCGTTGCACCCATTTCCATCGCTAATTTTAATTTATCGTCATGCAAATCCACCGCAATAATAGGATAGGCAGACACGAGTGATGCGGCTTGCACGATATTCAAACCAATTCCACCCGCGCCAAAGACAACGATTGATTCGCCAATGCGTAATTTTGCATTGTTTTCTATGATGCCAAATCCTGTCGTTACTGCGCAGCCAAATAAGGCTGCCACTTCTAAATCGCTATCAGCAGGAATAGCAGTCACACGATTTTCAGAGACAATGGCATATTCACTCAAAGTAGTCACCCAGCCCGCATTGACTTTATTGCCATTCCAAGTGTAATGCGGCGTTTCTGCTTCTATCCCCAATCCTTTTCGCCAATGCAGTACAACCTTATCTTGCGCTTTAACATGGCGAACACCAGCACCAACAGCAATGACTGTGCCAGATGCTTCATGTCCCAATAAATGCGGCAAATATTTATCTTCACCTTTTGCGCCATCAATTTCACCCAATTGCGATCCGCAAATACCGCTATAATGAATTTTAACCAATACCTGCCCTACCGCTAATGAGCTTGGTAATTCAATACGAGCAATTGTGAGTGGTGCTTTTAATTCAGTTAAAATAGCGGCTTGCATATTTCTTGGTAACATAATTATTCTCACTCAAAATAAATAAAAGAATGGTCGCCGGTATAACCCGTCAATTTAAACCACCAATCCCATTCTGCTGGCGTACAAAATGCTTCACAAGTCACTTGCCAATATAAGAGATTGGCTTTTTCTTCTTCACTGCGATAAGACTCAACGCAAATATATTTATTTTTTTTACCCACGCGTTCAATTTCACGCAAGGCTTTATCAAGATCATAAGTAGCTAAGTTATGCAAAGTAGTAATAGAAATCACTAAATCAAAATAATGATCGGGATAAGGCAGAGAAGTTGCATTCGCGACTTGCAATTTATCTTTGATTTCTTCCTTGGCATGGTCGATGGCATATTGAGAAATATCAATGCCGTGAATTTCCACGCCAGGTACAACCTTGGTAAAATCATATAATAAAAATCCCTTGCCGCAACCCACATCTAATATTTTATCGCCTGGTTTAATTTGATAATGCGCTGCTAAGGCGCGCGCCACTTTTTCCCAGCGTCCTTCCATGTAGCGATAACCGCCATAGCAAATGCGTCTATCGCCATCCCAATAATCATAGCCCCATTGCTTTGCTAGAGCAGAAGCTTTCGATTTGGGATAATCAGGATCATTGACGCGTGCAAGATAATCACGCTTTGTGCTTTTATGTACTACCGACATGAAATCTATATCAGCCATAATGTGTTCTTTCCAATTGATGAACTAATGATTCCGCTTTTGCAAGCTGGGCCCTTTTTAAATCAATGACATTTAAATCTGGTTTGGCAAATTGCCGTCGTGCCAAATTAACTGGAATAAAAATATTGAGTGCAATGCAGCACCATTTGACCTGATAAACTGGCCGCAATAAATAGGCGCGCTTGATTAATGCATCAGGCATGCTAAAAGATGACATGACTGTCTGGACAAAATGATCAAAATAATCCGTAGAAACGGGTACAGCTAATTGTGAAAAAAAATCGCCAGACATTTTTGCCGGATCATCCCAACCCGCATATTCAAAATCTAAAAAACGCACACTGCCATCTGCTAATTTTAATGCATTATGAAAACCAAAATCGGATGGAGAAATGCAGCGTTGATTTTCTGCTAATAATTGCAATAAATCGAGACTGCAAATAATTGCTGTTTGTTTAATTTGATCGACCAAAGTCTGCCAACGCATTTGCAATTGCCGCACTAATTTAGCTGCTCTCATATCTTCTGCTTGATCAGGTATAATTTGCTGTAAAGCCTGAATACGCGCATCAATTAAATTAAGATGATGTTGAATGGAAAAACAAGATTCAGACGCGAGCGGCAAATTATTTGCCTCTTCATGATGTCGCCCCTCATTCAGTACGCAAAAAAAATGAATCGCATGATCAATATCTTTTGCTGACACTTCACCTGGTTTAAAAGCCCTGCCTTCAATAAATTCATACAAGGCCAAACCTGCTACCTCATCTTGAGCATAGGCAATGGGCACGGTATTTTTAGCTAGCTTATTTGCATAAGATAGAAAGGCAAATTCAGCTGCCAATCTATCTCGCTCATCACCGGCTTGTCTAAAATATTGTTTTAAGGCAAAGCTAGCCTCATCGGTTTTTACTCGATAAGTACGATTATTACCGCCATGCAGGCAGGGTTCAATGGACACAATGTCTGAGGATAAATGGGCTTTTTCGAGTAAGGCAATTGCCTGTTCTGTTAAATGCGCTAGTGTCATGACAGATAACTTTCAAAAGAAGACCAGGCAGCAAATGATTGAAGATTTGCAATGGCATGATGATGTTGCTCAGGATCAAATAAAAAACGCCGTGTTTTTTCTGGAAAACTCGCTGCTAATAATATTTCAGGCAAATCATCAATAAAAATATCGCAATTCAAGCTGGCGATACGCGCTAATTTTTCTTCTTTCGTTAATTCAAAAAAAATATGGTCGCTCGCAATGAGAGGACGATTGTCTATTTGTAAATATTTTTCAATCCAAGTACGCGCTGCTGCATGCAGATCATATTTTTTACCTAGATAGGGATGCTTGGTTTTATGACTAATAATAGCTAAGCGATGATTTTCACTTTGTAAATTTTGCATGACCTTGATGACATCGGCATAAGCTTCTGCTTCATTCATGCGTGCACCATAGACATAGCCTTGCATTTCCGTCCAAATATTTTCTCGCTCAGTTGCGCGCAAATGGTCACGCACGGCTAATTTATTGACGGCGAGATCATGAGGAATGACGCCTTGTTCTTTTGCAACTTTATGGAAAAGGCTATCGTAGCTGACGATGGTGTTATCAAAATCAAAGGCAATTAGCATAGTTTTACTCTTTTCTTTAAACCGTTCGAGAGGACGCAAAAAGCGCCCTCACCCCCTGCCCCTCTCCCCTCGCAAAAAACGCTCCGGGAGAGGGGAGCGTCCTAAGTTATTTCGCGGAGAAAATTCAGAACTCTCCCCTCTCCCGGAGCGCTTTTTGCGAGGGGAGAGGGGCAGGGGGTGAGGGTATATTTCAACCAACCTTCACTCTCTCCATCACCCTCACCGCAATATTTTCCCCAACCAACCCATATCTCGATCGCGCATATTCTTGCGTACCCACTTCATGCATAAATTCATCTGGCGTACCTATACTTAGCAAGGCACCAGGATCTGTCTGTGTATGCGACCATTCAGCAATGGCACTGCCCAAACCGCCAATCCTGCCATGTTCTTCAATAGTGACTAGTAATTTAACGCGCTGTTTAACTTCAGTTAGATAAGCAAGATCCAAGGGTTTAATGCTATGAAAGCTAACAACTTCTGCATTAATACCATTTGCTTTTAAGATATCTGCTGCTTTCAATACTTCCGGCATGACAGTGCCTGCGCTTAATAAGGCAACATCCTGGCCTTTACGCACGACAATCGCCCTACCTAATTGCAAATCATTTAATTCTGCATGAATGGCTGGCTCACCTTTTTTACCAATGCGAATATAAACGGGATGATCTTGCTTGAGTGCGGCACGTAAAATGAAGCGTAATTCAGCAGCATCACAGGGCGCTAATACTTGCATGCCAGGCAGAGTGCGCAAAATCGCCATATCTTCCAGTGAATGATGTGTGGGGCCTAATTCTGCATACGATAAACCCGAACCCGTTCCAACAATAATCACGGGGGCTTGTTGGTAGCAAACATCCACACGAATTTGTTCAAAACAGCGTGTGGTGGTAAAGGGTGTGATGGTGTAAATAATTGGACGCAATCCCGATAAGGCCATGCCTGCTGCCACGCCCATCATATTGGCTTCTGCCACACCGCAGTTGTAAAAACGCGCGGCATCAACCTGCTTAAAATCATCAAATAATTTATTGCCAATATCGCCTGACAATAAGACAACACGATTATCGACTTTTGCCAATTGAGTGACTTCATCTGCAAATGCATTTCTCATGCTGCTTCTACCTCTGCTAATCCCAACTCTTTTTTCGCTGCCAGCACTTCATCTGCAGATGGCGTGCGATAATGCCAATTATTATTATCTTCCATAAAAGAAACGCCCTTACCTTTTACCGTGTGGGCAATAATTGCAGTCGGTTTATTATTTACTGCAGGAAATTGCTGTATGGTCTCGAGTAACTGCGACATATCATGCCCATCAATTTCACTGGCATTCCAACCAAAGGCTCGCCATTTTTCTGGTAAAGGATCAAGTGCCATCACTTCACGGCTTCTTCCCGTCGCCTGCCATTTATTAAAATCAATAATGATACATAAATTATTCACGCGCTGTGCTGCAGCCAAGAGTGCTGCTTCCCAAACAGAACCTTCATTACATTCGCCATCACTTAAGACGGCATAGACATTATAGGTTTGCTGCTGAATGCGTGCAGCAAGCGCCATACCCAATGCGATAGGCAAGCCATGTCCAAGTGATCCCGTTGCCGCCTCAATACCTGGTAAAATACCAGGTGCAGGTGGATGTTCTGCAAAAATGCCGCCATCTTCACCATAATGATCTAGCCGATGTTCAGGATAAAAGCCACGCATAGCTAAGACTTGGAACAAGGCTGGCGCACCATGTCCCTTGCTTAAAATAAAACGATCACGCTCACTGGCTGTGGCTTTTGCCGGATCAATTTTCAATACTGAAAAATAAAGCGCCGTCAAAATATCAACACAGGATAGGCATGAACCAAGATGCGGCACACTGGCCTTGTGTGAAGTTTCGATAATTCTTGCACGCAAAATGCGGGCACGGTCTTCTAATTCTTTAATGGTATTCATCATAGATTTTATGGCTTATGCGAATAGTCAAAGGGTTGAGATTTCAATGTATCAAAATGTGTTTTGACCCAGGCAATGCAGTCATCCAAGCCTTGATCGAGTGAGACATGATCTTGCCAATTCAATGTTTGACGAACTTTGCTGCTATCCAAATGATAGGCTGCATCCTTACCTAGTCTTTCACCGACGATTTCAACATGCTGTTCAAAGGGCACATTTAATTTCGTGCAAATACGCGCAACTAAATCACGAATGGAAACAACTTCACTAGTCGAAATATGATAAGTATGACCATTATCACCCTTTTCCATGATACGCCAAGTTGCCTCTGAAACATCTTTCATATGAATAAAGGAACGCGTAGAAACACCGCCGCCATGCAATTGCAGTTTACGTCCTAACATAATAAATAAAATAGTACGAGGAATGATGCGATACAATTGCTGGCCTGGGCCATAGACATTAGCAGCACGCGTGGTCACGACGGGAAATTGATAGGCAGCATGAAAGGTACGCAAGCTCATATCAGCCGCAGCACGTGAAACAGCATAGGGCGTGCTGGGATTAAAGGGAAATTCTTCATTCACAAAACCTGAGCAAGAGCCATAAACTTCAGGCGTTGAGACATGGACATAGCGCTTGAGAAAATCACATTGACGCAGGGCATCATGTAATTTGATGGTTGAAACGGTGTTTGTCATAAACCAATCGGCAGGATGGAGCCAACTTTCTGCTACCATGCTTTGTGCCGCAAAGTTGACAATATAATCTGGCTTGGCTTGTTTGATCAAATCGAGGATGGCAGGTAAATCTTGATTCAAATCGAGTTGATGGAAGGTGAATTTTTGATGGTCACGCCATTTATAGGGCAATAAAGCAGCCACCGGTTCTTTGGATCGGCTTGTTCCTATTAATTCCACATTTTTATCAAGCGCATAATCGACGAAACTTGCGCCGGAGAATGAGTTG
>JABDDF010000045.1 GCA_013287745.1 Gammaproteobacteria bacterium | reverse complement strand
AGAGAAACAGAATGGGTTTTCAATTCATGTTCGCCAATGATGATGGCATATTGTGCACCGCTTTTATCTGCTTTCTTAAATTGATTTTTGAGATTGCCACCGCCGCAATGCGTGGTTAAACGTAGTCCTGTTACTTTGCTGCGTAAATAATTCGCCAACTTTAGCGCCGCTTTAAAAGCATTTTCACCATCAGTGATGAGATAGGCTTGCAGGCGCGTATCAATGGCATGAGGGCTGCCATTTTGCTGCATGAGTAAAATAAGACGTTCCATGCCCATGGAAAAACCAACAGCCGGTGTGGCCTTGCCACCCAATTGCTCTACGAGGCCATCATAGCGTCCGCCAGCGCAAATGGTGCTTTGACTACCGAGTTGATCTGTGACCCATTCGAATACCGTTTTAGTGTAATAATCTAAGCCGCGCACTAGGCAGGGATTGATTTCAAAAGAAAGCCCGGCAGCCGTGAGATAGTCTTGTAATTGTTCGAAATGCGCTAGCGATTCACTGTCTAAATGTTCAAGTAATTTGGGTGCATGATGAATGAGCGTCTTCATTTCCGGATTTTTGCTATCAAGAATACGCATAGGATTATGATGCAAACGTCTCTGGCTATCTTCATCAAGACGATTTCGATTATCGTTTAAGTAAGCGATTAATTGCTTGCGATAACTTTGCCGAGATGCCGACGTGCCCAGGGAATTGACTTGCAAGCTAACCTGGCTTTTAAGATCGAGTTTATCTAAGAGTAAGGCAGACATGAGAATCAGTTCAGCATCAATGTCAGGTCCTGCCAAGCCAAATGCTTCGGCGGAACATTGATAAAATTGACGATATCGACCTTTTTGCGGACGTTCATGGCGAAAGAATGGCCCTGCATACCATAGGCGTTGAATTTGATTATGCAATAAACCATGTTCAATGCCTGCGCGCACACAGCAAGCCGTGCCTTCTGGCCGAAGCGTTAGCGTTTCTTGATTACGGTCAAGAAAGGTATACATTTCTTTTTCTACAATATCAGTGACTTCACCAATCGATCGTTTGAATAATTCTGTTTTTTCAACAATAGGAAAACGGATTTCTTGGTAGCCATGACTATTTGTGATGCGACGGAAGATGTGTTCTACATGCTGCCAAAGATGTGATTCGGCAGGGAGGATATCGTTCATGCCACGGACAGCTTGAATCATGGTCGCCACAACAAGGTTCTCCTCAAATCGCTAGATTGTAGCGTGATTCAATTAAATACCCTAGTTTATTCATCGTCGTTTGTATCCTCAGCATCATTGTAATTATCATCGATATTATCCAGTACTGTATTTGCTTTATTGGCAGAGATTGCTTGTTTGCTTGATGCTGGTGCGGCAGGAATCGGTTCTTTTGCTTCAGGCGAAGCGGCTGCAGGGTGAATGACGGGTGCGAGCGGTGGTTTAATGACTTGAGCTTCTGATGAGGTGCTAGCGGGTGCATAAGGAGAAATAGGCGCTTGTTGAATCGTTGTGGGGATAGTTACTGCGTCATTAGTATTGTTGACCTGTTGTATGGGTTTATTCTCATTAACGGGTGCTGGGAGGTATAACAAAGTATTTTTTGCGATCGTAGAAAGTGGCGGCATAGAATGCGTGTGCCACCAAGCACCCACTAATCCCACCACAGTCAATATAATGAGATAAGTGAATAACTGCATAAAATAGTTATTAGAAGTGAGTGGCGAAGAAGGTTTGATATTTAATGTTTGCTGATTAGTTGACTTAATTGCGTCTACTGCCTGTCTGGTTTCATATTCAGGAATTTGTAAAAGCTTTGCATAAGAACGCAGGTAACCGCGAATAAAGGTAGGAGGTAGGTCGATGGGGTAACGGTCGTTCTCCATCATAATAATGATTTTTTCATTGAGATGTAATTGGGCTCCGACATCCTTACGTTCCAAGCCCAATGCTTCACGAGCATTACGCAAACGTTTACTGAAGGGAGTGTGTTTAGTATCTGAAGACTTAGCTTCTGGCGTTTGAGTATTGTCTGTCATAGAACATCCTGTTCTGTCATGAAGGATAGAGATAAGTTAATCATATGACGATCAGTCCTTACTGCCAAATGATTTTTGTTAGTTTTCTGTGTGGATTGAACTGGCATGACTTGACTGATGTTTGCGTAAATAACGTTCATGTCGTCGCGTACGGTCTTTAACTTCACCCACCAGTTGGCCGCAGGCTGCATCGATATCCTCTCCACGGGTTTTGCGAACAGTTGTATTATAGCCCGCATTGAGAAGTAAAGTACGAAAAGCTTCAATCGTTTCTGTTTTAGAACGTTGATAGGACGTATGCGGAAAAGGATTAAAAGGAATTAAATTAATTTTGACACGCATGCCTTGTAATAGTTTGATTAATTGCTTGGCATGCATGGGGCTGTCGTTAATATTGTCCAGCATGACATATTCCATGACGATAGAGCGTCTATCATCACTAAAATACTGACGACAAGCCTTCATTAATTCAGCGAGAGGATATTTTTTATTGAGCGGCACGAGTTGATTACGTAATTCATCATTTGGTGCATGTAAGGATACAGCAAGCGACACATCACTTGCTGCGCGTAATTGTGATAAAGCGGGTATCACGCCAGCTGTGCTAACAGTCACTCGACGCTTAGAAAGACCATAGGCATGATCATCTAACATCAAATCTAAGGCGGGCAGCACATTATCTAAGTTGAGAAGAGGTTCGCCCATACCCATCATGACAACATTGGTGATGGCATGATCATGGACGCCATTACTTGCGGAGAGATGGCGTGCCGCAATCCAAAGTTGGCTGATGATTTCCGCACTGGTGAGATTGCGATTGAAACCTTGTTTACCGGTGGAACAAAAATCACAATTTAAAATGCAGCCCACTTGAGAAGAAATGCATAAGGTGCCGCGCGTTTTCTCAGGTATGAATACAGTTTCGATGCAATTACCATCGTGCAATTTAAGCAGCCATTTATGCGTGCCATCACTGGCTGCTTTTTCAAATAATACTTGCGGTGTGCTAATTTCTGCTGTGTCTGCTAATTTTTGTCGTAGACTTTTGCTGATATTTGTCATGGCATGAAAATCATTAACGCCATTGACATGTATCCATTTTAAGATTTGTTCTGCACGATAGGGTTTTTCGCCAATTTGCACAAAATAATGTTGCAGGGCTTTTTTATCCAAGCCTAATAAATTTACTTTGTTGATTGGCGAAAGGGCAGTCATTTAGGCAAGCTCACTTTCTTTGATGTGTGCAAGAATTTCTTCTGGTTTGAAAAAAAAGGCAATTTCCTGCATTGCAGTATCAGGCGCATCAGAACCATGCACTGCATTGTGATCAATGGAGGTGGCGAAATCAGCGCGAATGCTACCAGCTGCTGCATCTTTTGGATTAGTCGCACCCATGATTTGGCGATTTAAGGCAATCGCATTGTCGCCTTCTAATACTTGCACTAAAACGGGGCCTGAACTCATGAAGGCAACGAGCCCTGGAAAAAAGGGACGCTCTTTATGCACGGCATAAAATTGCTCGGCTTGTGTCTTGCTAAGGTGCAGCATTTTAGCGGCAGCGATGCGTAAGCCGCCTTTTTCAAAACGATGGATGATGGCGCCGATATGATTTTTAGCAACCGCATCAGGTTTGATAATAGATAGGGTACGTTCAGTTGGCATATAACTTCCTCGGTTAATAAAGTGCTGGGATTCAAAATGTCGCGCATTATACCTGATTTTTTGGGGTTTGGGCATAGTAAACCCTTCGAGACGATGCAAAAAGCGCCCTCACCCCCTGCCCCTCTCCCCTCGCAAAAAGCGCTCCGGGAGAGGGGAGCGTCCTAAATTTTCTCCTCGAAATAACTTAGGACGCTCCCCTCTCCCGGAGCGCTTTTTGCGAGGGGAGAGGGGCAGGGGGTGAGGGTTTTAAGATATAACCGCTTCTTTCTGCTGGATTTTATCACGCCATTCTTTTGCTTTTGCGATTATTTCACCCTCATCCACATTGACGAGTTGCCGTTCTTTGAGCAACTGCTGCCCAGCAACCCAAACATCCGTGACTTGGTGGCGAGAGGCTGCATAAACAACTTGAGAAACAGGATGATATAAGGGCTGTGTTTCAATTTGTTCTAAGTCAAGCGCAATAAAATCCGCTGCCTTGCCCGGGACCAGTGAACCCGTGAGATGATCAATCCCTAAGGCTTTAGCGCCATTAATCGTCGCCATTTTTAACACGGTTTCTGCAGAAACGGCTTTAGGATCATTGGCCGTCATTTTGCCAAGAAAGGCAGCCGAGCGCATTTCGCCAAACATATCGAGATCATTATTGCTAGCAGCACCATCTGTGCCAAGCGCAACATTAATGCCGCGCTGCAAGAGTTGTTCTACTGGGCAGCTTCCACTGACTAATTTCATATTAGATTCGGGGCAATGCACAATACTCGCTTTGCTTTGCTCTAATAAGGCAAAATCATCAGCATTAATTTGGGTCATGTGTACCGCAATGAGCTTATCAGTGACCATGCCGATTTCTTGAATGCGCTGCAAGGGACGTTTTTGATAAAGTTTAATGGATTGTTCCACTTCAGAAGGCGCTTCTTGTAAATGAATATTAATTTTTAATTGATGTTGATCAGCGAGTTCTTTTACTTTAATTAAATTTTCAATCGACACGGTATAAGTCGAATGCGGTGCCATGGTCGGCGTGATACGGGGATGATTTTTATAGCGCTGATAAAATTCCAAGCCTTTTGCAAAGTATTCATCTGGCGTTTTTGCCCAGGCGGTAGGAACATCAATGACAGTGAGACCAATATGAGCGCGCATGCCCGCACGTTCTGCTGCCTCTGCTGTCGCATCTAAAAAGAAATACATATCATTAAAACAAGTGATACCGCCGCGAAGCATTTCTGCCATGGCAAGTAGTGAGCCGTCATAAACAAGATCATGACTGACCCATTTGCCTTCTGCTGGCCAAATGTGATTATTGAGCCAATCCATTAATTCAAGATCATCAGCGAGACCACGAAATAAATTCATCGCAATATGCGTATGGCTATTAATCAAACCAGGAATAATCGTGTGTGTACTAAAGTGTTGCTCGCTGGCCGCCTGATATAATTCAGCTGTATTTTTACTAGGTAAAATCGCTAGAATTTTTCCATCTTTAATCACAAGGGCGTGATTTTCTAGAACGCGATTTCGGTCTTCACAAGTGATGATCCATTTGGCATGAATGATTTGATCGGCTTTTTCCATGATGAGTTCTCGTGTTGATTTTGCATGCTTAATTGCTGCGTCAAGATTGTCAATTATCTTTGGAAATCAGTCAATTATATTTTTTCTGCATTAAAAAATATTCGAGGGTATCAATCGCATTTGAGTTTTAAGTATACATAAATACGATATAAAAATAGTATAATCGTCTACTTAAATATTTGCATATGTATACAGATATACTATACTAAAATAGTATAATCGTAGACATAAATGGCTATATATGAAAAAACTGCAAGCAATTCATGTAATTAGGGATTTTGACAAGAAAGGCAGATTCGTGTTTAGCAAACATGATTTCTCCAAGTTATTCCCTGAAGATAATCAGAAAACCTTGGAGGAGGGCCTGAATCGGCTGGTCAAGGCTGGGTTATTGGTGCGTGCATGTAGAGGTATTTATGTGAATGACTTTGCGCAAAGCAAGGATAGTTATGTCATCGAGCATGTTGCAAAAGCACTGCGTCGTGGTGAATACAATTACGTGAGTCTGGAATCCATACTGTCTGAATATGGGGTGATCTCACAAATCCCTCTTGATCGTCTGACCGTTATGACGACTGGCAGAAAAGGAACTTATCAGACCCCATATGGAGTGATTGAGTTCACGCATACCAAAAGGTCTGTAGCCGATATACTTAATTCTATCAAAGATGTCGCAGGGCGGCCGTTGCGCGTTGCAAATAAACAAGCTGCTATCCGTGATTTAAGACGTGTTGGTAGAAATATTAATTTATTACAGCAGGAAGATGACGATGAGTGATATCGAAGATTTTAATCTTTTAGTAAAGCGCGCGATGAATGATAACAAGCTTGCGCATATGCGACCTGTGGTTGCCAAAGAGTTATTACATTACGATATTTTATTTTCTCTGGAAAAAAATGGATTGCTGGATGATCTCACCTTTCAAGGCGGAACAAGTTTGCGTTTATGTTACGGCGCACCAAGGTTTAGTGAAGACCTGGATTTTGTTGGTGGACGTGATTTTTCCTCGGCAAAAGTACAGGGTATTAAAAAGTGTATTGAAAAATATATTGGTGATCGATACGGCTTAGAAATTACTGTCAAAGAACCAAAGGAAATGCTAACCGATGCTGATTATGAAGATATTAAGGTTGATAAATGGCAAGTAAGAATTACTACGGCACCAGAAAGAAAAGATTTACCAACGCAAAAAATTAAACTAGAGATCGCCAATGTTTCTGCATACTCTCGTGTGCCGCAAGCAGTAAAACAAAATTATGATTTCCTCCCGGATGGTTATGAAGATATGTTAATCATGACTGAATCTCTCGATGAAATTATGGCGGATAAACTTGTTTCATTGCCCAGTTGCCAGAAATATATCAGGCATCGTGATATTTGGGATTTGCGCTGGTTAAAGCAGCATGGTGCGAAAATTAATAAAGAATATGTGCTGGCAAAAATCAAAGATTACAAGGTTGAGAATTATCCTGAAAAGCTAAATGATATTATTAAACGTCTGGAGAGTATTGTCAGAGGTAAGGAATTCATGGATGAGATGTCGCGATTTATCCCTATTGATGTGCAAGAGCGCACGCTTAAAAAAGATAAGTTTCTAGAATTTTTGGTGAATGAAGATAGAGAATTGCTTTTGAGTGTTGTGCGGTTATTAGGAGGAGCCATATAAATTGTTAGGGGGCTGAGGTCTTTATACCGGAGAGGGAGGGATTCGAACCCTCGTGGGGGCATAAACCCCCCATCCGATTTCGAGTCGGCGCCGTTATGACCGCTTCGGTACCTCTCCAGAGGAGGAAATTATACCGAGTATTTATCGCGTTACCAGTCCTGGCGGTACAATACTCACTCTTTTTGCAGATTCAGGATAATACTGATCTGATACGGGATACTGATTTTGAATCGCATCAGAAGAAATACCGGGCGGCATTCTTAGGGGTGGAATGCTTTTTGCAGATAAATATTGCCTGTCTCGATTTGAGAGAATGCTTTGTTTATTTACATAAGCACAACTGCTTAATAATAAGGGTAATACTAATATAAAAATACCTGTGAATCTTGTCATGGATGAACTCCTGCATTTTGCATCGCTTCTTTTATCTTATGTTGGTATTTCTTGTCTAGTGCTAATAGCGGCAATCGTATACCATTTTGAATTTTACCTAAAGAATATAATGCCCATTTCGTAGGAATAGGATTAGATTCTACAAATAATTCTTGATGAAGTAACATAAGTTCTGCGTTTAATTTTTCAGCGAGAGCACTATCGCCTTGCAATTGAGCCTGACACATGGCTTGCATTTTATGCGGCGCGATATTTGCCGTCACCGAAATGACGCCGCGAGCACCATGCTGCATTAAACTAAGACCTGTTAAGTCATCGCCGCTATATATTTCAAATTGCTTGCCGCAGCGTTTTAAGATTTCATTTGCACGTTCTATTTTGCCAGTCGCTTCCTTGATGCCAATAATGTTTTTTATTTTGGCTAATTGTTCTACTGTTTCTGGCAGTAAATCACAGGCTGTTCGACTGGGTACATTATACAAAATGAGGGGCAGGGTGGTTTTTTCGGCGATCAATTTGTAATGTTCATATAAGCCCATTTGTGTAGGTTTATTGTAGTAGGGGGTGACTAATAAGCAGGCATCTGCACCCGCGCGTTTTGCATTTTCTGTTAATTTGAGAGAAGTAGCGGTGGAATTGGTGCCAGTCCCTGCAATCACGGGAATACGTTTTGCTGCTTGTTTGACCACGTGTGAAATTAATTCAAATTTTTCATCAGGCTCAAGGGTTGCTGATTCGCCAGTCGTGCCCGCAATAATAAGCGCATTCGTTTTGGCAGCAATATGCCACTCAATTAATTCATTGAGTGCTTTGTAATCAATAGCACCATTATCATGCATAGGTGTGACTAGTGCGACCATGCTGCCTGTGAACATAGTGATTTCTCCTAGTTTCAATATAGGTTTTTATAGTTGATAGAAAATAATTTGTCCAGGTATAATTGGGCCTTTCCTATAAATAGAATGGGGTGGTGGAATGAAGCCGATTGCGATAGCCAATTCTCTGTGGGGCAATGAAGGAAAATTTCGCTATTTATTCATTGCGGCAGTGCTATTGTTGTTCACATATTTGGGTGCACGGGATATTTGGACCCAGGAGCATCGCTGGGCGGATATTGTTACTGGTATGTTTTACCGTCATGATTTTTTGCATCCCTATTTAGGTGAAAATCAATATTACGACAAGCCCTTGCTTTCTTATTGGCTCATTGCCGTGATTGCAAAATTAACGGGTTCCTTAACGACCTTTGCCTTGCGCCTGCCTTCGGCGCTTTCTGCCTTACTGGCTATTTGGTCGATTTATCAACTGGGGTCAACATTAAAGAATAGGCAATTAGGCTTGTTAGCAGGCTGGTTGCTGCTGACAACTTTTTATTTCGTATTTTGGGCGCGCACCAGCAGCGCAGATATGCTTAATCTAGCAGGTTCATTATTTGCTGTTGCCTGGTATATGCAAAAACGTGATACAGCTGGTTTTTTTGATTATGCTATCTTTTTTATGGTGGTTGCACTGACTTCCCTGTGTAAAGGATTAGTTGGCATGGTAGTGCCCTTACTTGTCGTTTTCACCGATATGTGTTTGCAAAAATCTTGGCGCAGACATTTGCGTCCCGTTTTATTACTCGCACTTGTACCTGCTCTGATTATTTATTTATTGCCATTTATGGCTTCTACTTATTTTGGCGGCAAGGCTTATGGAGAAAGTGGTTTATATCTCGTTTATCGAGAAAATATTTTACGTTACTTTCAACCCTTCGATCACAAGGGCCCTATCTATACTTATTTTCTTTATCTACCCATTTATTTATTACCCTGGGCCTTATTTTTTATTCCCGCTTGTATTTCTCTGCCAGCAAGATGGAAAAATTTAAGCCCATCATCAAAATGGCTCGCTTGGGTTACCTTTATCATCTTTTTATTTTTTACACTGTCAGGTTCAAGACGGAGTTATTATATCTTGCCGCTGGTTCCCTTTGCTATTTTGTTTACGGCAGATTGGCTTTTAGCGTCAGCTTCCATCAAGCGTCTTGTATCTTCTGTCTATGTCACCCTCATTTCATTCGTAGTAATCTTTACGATGTTGGATCTATTGCCAGCTTGGTATTTTTCTCATTATGGTGCAAACCGCTTTGCGACTATTTTAAAAGATGAGGCTGGCAAATTAAAACCATGGAAGACATGGAATATTGTGATGCTGGATGCGGAATCGAAATTAAATTTCTATTTGCAATTGCCGCCTAACACCACGAATTATAACATCAAGGGAAGTGAGCGTGATAAGCAAACGACAGCTAGTTTAATGCAAGCATGGTCAATTGAAAATAATAAGCCGGCAAATACCATTTTTATTAGCCGCAAACGCTATGCTGCTTTACTCCAACCCTATTTTACGGGCTATCGCATGCTAGAAATGCCTTCCGCGCATTTCCATTTATTAGGAGCTAAAGAAGAAAGGAATGCGCCCATTGCCTTCATTCCTTTGTCGTCATAAAGCTCGCGGAAAAAAATTTACTATTTTTAAAAAAATAGACTATGATATGGAATTAAATTATTGAAATGCAAAAAAGGAAGGCAGCATGACTGAAAGTTTATTACAAAAGTTAGAAGAAAAAATGATGGCATTGTTTTCAGAATTAGAAGTAGCGCGCAAAGAATTGGATGAGGCGCGCAAAGAAATAATGCGTTTACATTATGAAAATGTCGGATTAAATACGGACAAGCAAAAGAATACGGAAAAATTACAATATTTACTTTCTTTGTTGGATGCGGTGCATGAAACAGATAGCAACGCGGGTCTTGTGCAAACGCAAGTAACAGGCAAGCCTGTGTTAGTCCAAGGATAGACAGTTCTTTATAAGCTAGGGAGCTAAAATCACATGGCAGTGAAAAAAAAATCACCAAGCTTTACTTCGAAAATTAGCAAAAAAAGTTAAATTGTTACAGCGTAAGGCGGGCAAGAGTAGAAATCAATTGCGTCTTGCCTTAAAAAAAGCGCAAAAGCTGGGCCGTTCTTATAAGAGTAAGTTGGCAAGCAAGGCTCGAGTCATGAAAGCTAAGGTCGAGCAAGCGAGGGTAGATGCTTATGCAGAAGCGGCTTCTCATCTTGAACGACAATTGTTAAAAGGTGTAAAGAAAAAAGCAAAGGCCTTGGTTTCGGCTGCATCTCGTATTGAGAAGAAGTATGCAAGTAAGTT
>JABDDF010000044.1 GCA_013287745.1 Gammaproteobacteria bacterium | reverse complement strand
TTTATACAATGACAAACATCATATCGCATCATGACGGCTTCCTCGGTGTAGCTGGCATTTTAACCAAACGCACACGATCTTCAGGACGAACATCAATTTGCTTGCGTGGATCCTGCACTTTGCGATGCACAGGTCCACGATGTGCCAGTGTGATTGCCGCAATAATAGCAGCTAATAAGATGACGCCAGCAATTTCAAAGGGATAGGCATAATCGGTGTAAAGCACAGCACCGAGCGCTTGCAAATTACTGACATTGCTATCCACTTGCACCGGCATCATTTGCGGCAAGCCTAATGAGACTGGTCTTAGGGCTGCAATCGTCAAGCCTATAATCAATAAAACGAGAATCAAGGCAAAGGGCCAATAACGGATGAAACTGCTGCTTTTACTTTCCGTATCTACATTTAACATCATGACCACAAATAAAAATAAGGTCATGACTGCGCCCACGTAAACTAACACTAAAATGAGTGAGAGAAATTCGGCATCTAACATCATCCAAATCCCTGCCATCGAAAAAAAGGTGACGACAAGCGATAAAACACTTCGCACAGGATTATGTGCGGTGATAACAGCAATAGCAGAACAGACAGCTACTGCTGAAAAAATATAAAAAATAATGTGCATGGGGTTAAATAATTCTAGCATGTTGGTATTCTCATTTACCGATACTTCTCTTCTTCAGCACGATCTTTAGCGATCTGTTCTTCATAGCGATCGCCAATGGCCAATAATTTATCCTTCGTCAAAATATTTTCACCACGATGTTCCAAGTGATAATCCGCCATATCAGTCAAGACAATGGAATCGACTGGACAGGCTTCTTCGCAAAAACCGCAGTAAATACATTTAAACAAATCAACTTCGTATAAGGTGGTGCGACGTGTACCATCTTCACGTGACTCAGCTTCAATCGTAATAGCTAAAGCAGGACAAACAGCTTCACATAATTTGCAAGCAATGCAGCGTTCCTCGCCATTGGGATAGCGGCGCAAGGCATGCAAGCCGCGAAATCGCGGTGATGTTGGCGTTTTTTCTTCAGGGTATTGAATAGTAAATTTTGTTTTCCAAAAATATTTACCCGTGACTCGCATGCCACTTAGCAAATCCCAGAAGGAAAAACTTTTTATATACTGCGCCAATCGTTGCCACATATTTTCTTACCTTAACCCTTTACCGAAAACCAAGGACTTATTTGAAAATGCACAGCCAATGCAATCACGACTACCCACACTAAGGTCAGTGGAATAAACACCTTCCAACCTAAACGCATGATTTGATCGTAACGATAGCGTGGAAATGTTGCCCTAAACCATAAATAGCAATACAAGAAAAAACTCACTTTAATGAGTAACCAAATGGGGCCAGGTACCCAAGCAAAGGCTGCATCAAGATAGGGAAGACCTTGGAAGGGTGACAACCAACCGCCTAAAAATAAGAGGGAAATCAGCGTCGAAATCAGCGTCATATTGACATATTCAGCAAAGAAAAATAAGGCGAAGGTGACGCCTGAATATTCCACATGAAAACCCGCGACAATTTCCGACTCGCCTTCTGCTACATCAAAAGGTAAGCGGTTTGTTTCTGCCACACCTGAGATCCAATACACCATAAACAAAGGCAATAAAGGGAGAAAATACCAATGCAAGATACCGCCATTTTGTGCAGCGACTATGGTTTGAAAATTTAAGGAACCCGCCGCCATCATCACGCCAACTAAGGAAAAACCCATGGCAATTTCATAAGAGATCGATTGCGCTGCTGCGCGCAGGGCACCAAACATGGCATATTTTGAATTGGATGCCCAGCCAGCAATCATAATGCCATAAACACTCAAGGAAGAAATGGCAAGGGTATACAAGACACCCGCATTAATATTGGCAAGCACCACACCTTGATCAAAAGGAATGACGGCCCAGCCAATCAGCGCCGTTGAAAAACTAATGATAGGTGCAAATACAAAAAGAAAACGATTAGAGGGTGTTGGAATGATAATTTCTTTTGTCAATAATTTGATGGTGTCTGCAAAGGGTTGCCATAAGCCGCGCGGACCAACGCGATTGGGGCCGATGCGCACATGCATGTAGCCAATGACTTTACGTTCAAAATAAGTTAAATAAAGGACGACCACCACTAGGCCAATGATGATGGCTAGTGCTTTTAGTACGATGATCGCAATTAAAAATATACTTTCTAGCATAATGCACTCGTATAAATGGTTACACAAACGTCCGTCGTTGCGAGGAGTGCTTTTTACGACGAAGCAATCCAGGCTTTGACTTTTATCAAATATTGCTTTTTTTATAAAAGTCCAAGCCTGGATTGCTTCGTCGTAAAAAGCACTCCTCGCAACGACGGACGTTTGTGTAACAACAAACACTCTTAGCTTATCTCCACCTCTCCAAACAACTCACCTAAGCCCGCAGTCACTGCAATACCACCTGCAATCCACGCGCTTTCCAAAGCAATCCGCCTATCAAACAATAGCGGCAATTCTATCTCACTTGCCTGCTGACGAATACGAACTATTTCACCTTCTTGCAAACCCAAGGCACCCGCTGTTTCTGGATGCATGCGCACAGAGAGTAAATTTGGATCCATTAAATCCTGCATTTTCTGCAGCGGTACAGCATGACGTACGATACTATCAATGGCATATAAGGGAATATCACCAATGCGTGAAATCTTTTTATTTGCCCCCGGTAAACAGGGTAAAAAAGTTTGTGCTGCTAAAGACCAATCCACACGCTGTTCTTTTTTATGAATCAAAGCAGCCGCTTCATGTTTAACTTCTTCTGCACTCGCATAATCAAAGCCATCTACATGCAAAAAGTTAGCCAATACGCGCAAGATTTTCCAAGCAGGACGTGAAGAGGCAAAGGATTTCGCCACACCAGTAAATGATTGCCATTCGCCTGAAACATTAATAAAAGTACCTGCCGTTTCCGTAAACGCTGCCATGGGTAAAATCACATCAGCACATTGATCTAAAACTGGATTGCGATACAAAGACAAAGCCACAACAGATTTTGCTTGTTTCAAAGCTTCTTGCATCAACACAGCATTCGCGCAATCTAAATCGGGTTCCACATTCATTAATAAATAAGCTTTACGCGCTTTGTGCAGCATGTCTTGTGCTGCCAAGCCTTCATGATGAGAAGCTTCACCGCCTGCATGTCGATGTGGAATAGCACCAGCAAGCCAAGCACCCGCGCTATTTGCGCCATCTGTCATTAATCCCATTTGAGCGCCCATTTGTTTAGCAAGCTGCTGCGATAAATAACGAATTAAGGATGCTTGTGGATGATGCAAGGCTTGTGCGCCTAATAAGACACAAATTTTTTGCTTAGCCAGCAATTGCTGTTTAATTTCATCACCTGCTTCCACAATCACTTGTGCAAACTGATGAGGTGCTACAATTTTTTTCATCATCACAGGAAAATGAAAATCATAATCCACTGCATTAATTGCAATAATCGCTGCACCTTTTAAAGTAGCTTTGCGTAATTGCAAAGCAGCGAGCGGCTGTTCTTTTTGAATATTGCTACCAATTAAAATAATGGCATCACATTGTGCTAAATCATTAATGGGCATCGACAAACCAGGAAAGGCTGGCATGTCGGCTTGATCTTTGACATCGACTTCACGCAAACGATGATCGATATGCGAACTACCGAGCGCTCGCATTAATTTTTGTAATAAATAAAATTCTTCTAGCGTGGAATTGGGTGAGGCAAGCGCACCGATTTTATCTGCACCATGTTCAGCAATCACATCACGCCATTGATTAGCGATAAATTCAAAAGCTTGCTGCCATTCAACTGCCTGCCATTGCCCATCCATTTTCATCATGGGTTCTTCTAAGCGTTCTGGATGATATAAACCGGTATAACTAAAACGATCACGATCAGCAAGCCAGGATGTATGATTCACAACACGCATCACTTTGCCATAGCGTGTATGCACATTAATATTTGCCCCAATACAATCATGAGGACCAATACTCGCTGCTTGATCTAATTCCCAAGGACGCGCAGTAAAACGATAGGGCTTGGAAGTAAGAGCACCGACTGGACATAAATCAATGATATTGCCCGATACTTCAGAGGTCATCGCACGTTTAACATAAGTGCTAATCGCTTCATCTTCACTGCGATTCATGACACCTAATTGACGAAAGCCAGCGACTTCATCACCAAAGCGCACACAGCGCGTGCATTGAATGCAGCGTGTCATATCACTTGCAATTAAGGGACCCAAATCTTCATCAGCGACTGCACGTTTACATTCATCATAATGCGAATGTGCCGAACCATAACCGATTGCCAAATCTTGCAATTCACATTCACCGCCTTGATCGCAGATGGGACAATCGAGTGGATGATTAATTAATAAAAATTCCATGACAGCGCGTTGAGCTGCAATGGTTTTCGCTGATTTTGTCCACACTTTCATGCCTGCCATCACCGGTGTTGCGCAAGCAGGTAGGGCTTTCGGTGATTTTTCTACATCAACTAAACACATGCGGCAATTAGCAGGAATCGATAAATCTCGGTGATAGCAAAAACGCGGAATATAAATACCGGCAGCATCTGCGACTTGAATCACAGTTTGATTAGGCTGTGCCGCGAATGTTTTTCCATCTATTTCAATTTCGATTTCAGCCATGACTAACATCTCGTTTCAGGTAGACAGGTACCATGTTCAACATGGTAAATAAATTCATCGTAAAAATATTTTAAGCAGCCGCCAACTGGCCAAGCGGCTGCTTCGCCAAAGGCACAAATCGTACGTCCTTCAATGTTTTTTGCTGCACGCCGCAAATTTTCCACATCATTTTTACTTGCCTTGCCTTGTTCAATGGCATGCGTTAAGCGATATAACCAACCTGTTCCTTCACGGCAAGGCGTACATTGACCACAGGATTCATGCATATAAAATTTTGAAATACGTTCTAATAATTTGACGATACAAACGGTTTCATCCATGACAATCACAGCACCTGATCCCAAACCTGAACCGGCTTGCTGCAGTGAATCAAAATCCATATCAAGTGACATCATCACATCGGCAGGTAAAATCGGCATGGAAGAACCGCCCGGAATCACGGCTTTTAAACGATGACCATGGCGCACACCGCCAGCCATAGCGAGTAAATCTTTAAATGGCGTTCCCAAAGGCACTTCGAAATTACCCGCTTGATTCACATGACCTGTCACGGAAAATATTTTGCAGCCGCCATTTTTTGGTTTGCCCAAATTCAAAAACCATTCACAGCCTTTTTCCATGATGACAGGAATCGACGCATAGGTTTCCGTATTATTGATGGTGGTGGGACGTCCATATAAACCACGTCCTGCAGGAAAAGGCGGTTTATTACGCGGCATGCCGCGCTTGCCTTCCAACGACTCCATCAAGGCTGTTTCTTCACCGCAAATATAAGCGCCCGCGCCTAAATGCGAATACAATTCAAAATCGAAATTGGATCCTAAAATATTTTTTCCGATTAATCCTGCTTCACGCGCTTCTTTTAAGGCTGCTTCAAAACGTTCAAAGGGTTCCCAATATTCGCCGCGAATATAATTATAAGCAACACTTGCACCCATGGCATAGGCTGCAATCGCCATGCCTTCAATGATTTGATGTGGATTAAAACGGAGAATATCGCGATCTTTGCAAGTGCCAGGTTCGCCCTCATCAGAATTACATAAAATATATTTCTGTCCTGGTAAATCACGGCGAATAAAACTCCATTTGAGACCGGTTGGAAATCCTGCACCACCGCGTCCACGTAAGGCTGATGTTTTTACCACGTCAACAATTTTTTCTGGCGGCGTATTTTCTTGCAGAATTTTCTTCCATTGCGCATAACCACCGACACTCAAATAGGTTTCTAATGTCCATGGTTTATCGAAATGTAAAGTACGAAAACAAATTTCATTTGCCATGCTTTCGATACTCCGCTAATAACTCTTCTACTTTTTCTCTTGTTAATTTTTCATGATATTGTTTGCCAATCTGACAAACGGGCGCGCTGACACAAGCACCCAAGCATTCCACTTCACGCAAAGTAAATAGGCCATCTGCTGTTGTTTGATTTAATTCAATGTTTAAACATTGCTTGAAATGCGCGACGATTTCATCGGCCTTATTTAATTGACAAGAAATATTTGTGCAGATATCAATTTGATATTTACCAACAGGCTGAGTGAAATAGAGTGTATAAAAAGATACGACTTCATAGACTGCCATGCGCGGTATTGTTAAATAATCTGCGACAGCATCCATTAGTTCTATGCTTAATGAACCGTGATTTTCTTCTTGCACCACACGCAGCGCTTCAAATACACCTGAACGTTTTTGTTCTGGCGGATAGCGTAAGATCCATTGATCTATATGCTCACGCACGGAAGCAGATAATAAATTATTTATTTCCGGTTCAGTCATCATCGGTCAATCTCGCCAAACACAATATCTAAACTAGACAATACAGAAACCACATCTGAAATCATGTGACCGCTAATCAATTCATTTAATCCTGCTAGATGGGAAAAACCCGCCGCTCTGATTTTCAAGCGATAGGGTTTGTTGGCGCCATCAGAAATAAGATAAACACCAAATTCACCCTTGGGATGTTCAATGGCGCTATACACTTCACCTTGAGGCACGGCATAACCTTCTGTCATATTTTTGAAATGATGAATCATGGCTTCCATGCTAATTTTCATTTCTTCACGCGGCGGCGGTGCAACTTTGTAATCATCAATCATGACAGGGCCTGGATGCGCGCGCAGCCATTCCACACATTGACGAATAATGCGATTGGATTGACGCATTTCATTGACACGTACGAGATAGCGATCATAGCAATCACCCTTGCTGCCAACAGGAATATCAAAATCCATTTGATCATAAACTTCATAAGGTTGTTTCTTACGTAAATCCCAGGCAACACCAGAAGCGCGTAACATAGGGCCAGTAAATCCCAGCGCAATGGCACGTTCTGGCGAAATCATACCAATGTTGACGGTGCGCTGTTTCCAAATACGATTATTCGTTAAGAGACTTTCATATTCATCGACACAAGTAGGAAAACGTTCAGTAAAATCCCAAATAAAATCGAGCAAGGAACCTTGGCGATTTTCATTTAATTTTGCTGTCTTTTTGGCATTGTTCCATTTTGAAGGCACAAATTGCGGCATTTTATCGGGTAAATCACGATAGACACCGCCCGGACGATAATAAGTCGCATGCATTCTTGCACCTGAAACAGCTTCATAGCAATCAAGTAAATCTTCACGTTCACGAAAACAATAAAGGAAAACAGCCATGCCGCCATTATCTAAACTATGGGCAGCAAGCCAGAGTAAATGATTTAAGACGCGCGTGATTTCATCAAACATCACACGAATGTATTGCGCACGAACTGGCGGTGTGATGCCCAATAATTTTTCTATCGCTAATACATAGCCATGTTCATTACACATCATGGAAACATAATCTAAGCGGTCCATGTAGCCAATGGTATGATTAAAAGGCTTAGTTTCTGCGAGTTTTTCTGTGGCGCGATGCAATAGACCAACATGGGGATCAGCACGCACAATGGTTTCACCATCGACTTCAAGAATGAGACGCAGCACACCATGAGCAGCAGGATGCTGCGGGCCAAAATTGAAAACATAATTTTTAATTTCAGCCATGGTTCTGGCCCTCATCTTGCAAGTAACGATTGTCGCGGCGTATTACTTTGGGTTCAAGTACACGCGCTTCAATACTGACCGGTTCATAGATGACACGTTTTAATTTGGCATCATAGCGCGCTTCTACTTTACCAATCATGGGAAAATCTTTGCGAAAGGGGTGACCGATAAAACCATAGTCAGTCAAAAGGCGGCGCAAATCAGGATGACCGCGAAAGAGAATGCCGAAGAGATCAAAGGCTTCACGTTCAAACCAATTAGCTGAAGGCCAAATAGACATGACGGAATCAACCATTAATTCTCGGTCATTGGGCAAATTGACACGTACACGCAGGCGATGTCCGTGAGTGAGTGATAATAAGTGATAAACAACGGCAAAGCGATTTGTCTTGGCTGATTCATCGCGAATATTCATGGCGGTGACACCTCGGCTAAAGCCCGCTGCAGTCGCTGTTTCTGTTTCCCAATCACTCAAACCATAATGCAAATAATCGACACCGCAAACATCGAGTAATAAATTAAAATCAAATTCTGTTTCATCACGCAATGACTGACAAAGAGTCAGTAAATGTTCGGGTAAAACTTCAATGGTTAATTCATCATTTGCAAGCACCGCACTCGTTAATGCGGAAGTAAAACGAGCTTGAATTTGGGTGCATAAGACAGATAAATCAGTCATATTTTTGCCTTTTAGCGCTCTATTTCTGTATTACGACGAATTTTATTTTGTAGTTGAATAATGCCATACATCAAAGCTTCAGCGGTTGGCGGGCAGCCAGGGACATAGACATCAACGGGTACAATGCGATCACAGCCGCGCACAACAGAATAGGAATAATGATAATAACCGCCGCCATTAGCACAGGAACCCATGGAGATAACCCAACGCGGTTCTGCCATTTGCTCATAGACTTTACGTAAGGCGGGCGCCATTTTATTACAAAGCGTGCCTGCAACGATCATTAAATCAGATTGACGAGGACTAGGACGAAAGATGACACCAAAACGATCTAAGTCATAGCGGGAAGCGGCTGCATGCATCATTTCTACAGCACAACAGGCTAGACCAAAACTCATGGGCCACAAGGAACCTGAGCGCGCCCAATTAAAAACATTTTCGACGCTAGTTAGATAAAAGCCTGGTTTGACTATATCTGCTATTGGCATAGCTTCCCCTTTTTGTCATTTATCTTTATTCCCACTCAAGGGCGCCTTTCTTCCACTCATACACAAAGCCCACGGTCAGTAAAGCTAGAAAGATAGCCATGCTGATGAGACCAAACCAACCTAATTGACGGAAAACGACAGCCCATGGTACTAAAAATGCTGTTTCTAAATCAAAAAGAATAAAGAGGATGGCGACTAAATAAAAGCGGACATCAAAAGGTGTGCGCGAATCGCCGAAGGGATCAAAGCCGCATTCATAGGCAGACAGTTTTTCCGGATTGGGACGTTTGGGGCCAAGTAAATAACCCAGCAAAGGAGCAATCATACCGACTCCCAAGCCAATTACCATGAAGATTAGTATGGGTAAATAGTTTTGCAGCAACCGACTCTCTCCTTTAAGCGGAACACAATTCATTCTAACAAGTGACGTCGTTGTGCGGGTGTTTGTCGTTGTGAAGGCGTCCGTCGTTGCGGAAATGTTCGTCGTTGCGAGGAGTGCTTTTTACGACGAAGCAATCCAGGCTTTGACTTTTATCAAATATTGCTTTTTTATAAAAGTCGAAGCCTGGATTGCTTCGTCGTAAAAAGCACTCCTCGCAACGACGGACGCCTTCACAACGACGAACGCCTTTATAACGACGAACATCTAATCTAATCACCGCACTCACATCAAACATTATTGCCGACGGACGGACTCGAACCGTCACAGCTTGCGCCACTACCACCTCAAAGTAGCGTGTCTACCAATTCCACCACGTCGGCTAAAACTTATTGCTGCTTACTTGGAATTTGCAAAGGCAAATTCTGCACAGGTATCTGTTTTACAGGCCCTGTTGGTAAGGTGATCACTTTTTCACTTTTGTAAGCGCGCATAGCAACATAATTCAAAGCAATGCTCGTGATAAAAAATACGATGGCAAAGCCAATGGTAATTCTAAATAAAAATGAACCCGAGCCGCGGGCGCCAAATATTGTTTGTGATGCGCCACTACCAAAGGCAGCTCCCATGGTCGCACCCTTGCCCTGCTGCACTAAAACCAATGCCACAATGCAAACTGCGATAAAAACATGTATGAGTAATATAATTTGGTACATTATGCTAACCGCCCTTATAAACTAGCTTCTGCAGCACTGCAAATTGCAAGAAAACTGGCCGCATTCAAGGATGCACCGCCAATTAAACCACCATCGATATCAGGCATGGCCAAAAGTGAAGCTGCATTTTCAGCTTTCATGCTGCCGCCGTACAGTATACGAATTGTGTCTGCGAGATCAACATTATTTTGCGCTATCAAGCCACGAATAGTGGCGTGAACTGTTTGGGCTTGTTCAGGGGTCGCTGTTAATCCTGTACCGATGGCCCAGACAGGTTCATAGGCAATCACGGCTTGTTGCAAAGCGCTAATACCGGCGAATTGGATGACGGATTCTAATTGCGAACGAATGACCGTTTCAGTTTGATTTTGCTCACGTTCTTGCTGGGTTTCACCTATGCATAGGATGGGTTTCAAACCCGCCTCAAGCGCTGCCTTAAATTTTGCCGCGACCAAGGCCAAATCTTCATGAAATAAATGACGGCGTTCTGAGTGACCAATGAGGACAAATTGACAACCGACTTCTTTGAGCATAGTGCCTGATACCTCACCTGTGAAAGCACCTTGCTGACCTAGATAAAGATTTTGCGCGCCTAGCATCACGGGGCTATGAGAGAGTAAGGCATGAACTTGGGCAAGATGGATGAAGGTGGGGAGGACGAGGATATCGATCTTTGGGTCGGCTTTGGCACCTTGGGTGATGCCTTGCACCAGGGTGTCAACTTGCGGCAGTGAACCATGCATTTTCCAATTGCCGGCAATTAGAGGTTTGCGCACGATGTAGAATCCTTGCTAGAGGAAGAGAGGCGGTGATTTTAGCA
>JABDDF010000043.1 GCA_013287745.1 Gammaproteobacteria bacterium | reverse complement strand
ACGCTTTTATCACGATAAACACTTTCTCAACTTAATGGCAGCAATGGTTTTCCCGAGTGACAGGCTGTGTATACACTGATGAGGCTGATTAAATGGAATTTGTAAACGATGCTAAAAAGAACTTAAGATTACAGCCTAAATCAGTGCTGTTTGTGACTTCCCAATTAAGGCAAAGAGAAATTAAAATGGCTTCTGCCTTGAAATCGCAGGGTTGGTTGCTTGGCTTGATTTATTACAATTCCACTCCTTTTAAGCCGGAAGGATATTTTGATTATATTTATGAAGTAAAATCTGCAGAAGAGGCGCATGAACATGCAAGTCAATTGGCACCGCGTCTTGTCCATGTCTTCTCTGGCGCAATTGATGATTATGTGATGCTATTTTGCCGCGATAAAATAGCGCCGGTCGTGATTGATCTTAATGATGTCTTTACGCCCGCCTTAATGGATTATTGTCCTGAACGTTATGCGCCAACGAGAGAAGCTCTCGCTTTGGCAGATGGTTTTTGCGGGCGTGATTTGCAAGTTAAAGCGGCTGAAAAAATCGATCATTGCCAACTACCGCCTCACTTATTACTTTATCCTGAATATTGTTGGAATAATACGCCGCGTGCCAACAATGCAGAGGATGATGAAATTCACATTGTCTCAGTTGGTACGATTAGTTTAGAAACTTATGGCATGTATGACTGCTGTTATTTGGAATTGGCAACGCAAATTACAGCTCAAAATATTCATTTGCATTTATATCCGCCATGGTGCTATCGCAAAGATCATGCTGAAGTTGCCAATGTCAGTTTCGAGCGAGATTATGCCCAATTTTTAGAACTTGAGCGCATGACATCCTATCTGCACATACATGATAGTTTGCCTGTTGAGGAGCTTGCCAAAGAATTACCTCAATATGATTTTGGTATTATCTCGGGTGGTTGTGAGGCATTCGGTCAGCGTTATAGCCATTTTAAACCAACTTATGTTGAAAAATGCTATTCAGGTAGAATTGCAGATTATCTTGATGCGCATTTGCCTGTGCTAATCAATGATGAAGTTGCTTTTGATTATAAATTATTAAAACGCTATGGTGTGTGTGTCGATTTAAAAGGAATTATGCAGCCTAATTTTAAATCTCGATTACAAACATTAAAGCGCGATGCCGCGATGAAAAAGAAAGTCGATCAATCAATAGAGAGTTTATCAATCATGGCGAATGCAGAGAGACTCGCAGATTTTTATACAAAAGTAATGCGATCATCAGCATATGCTTATAAAAAAAGAAAGATATCGGCCTTAATATTGAAAAAGTTAAAGAGAATAGTGCCGCAAAAAATCAAAATAATGAAAAATTTTCTGATGGATTAAATAGGGTGGGACTTTGCATGTCTTCGGACTGTTTTGCTGTTCGTGTTAAAAATGTATCAAAGATTTATCGTTTGTGGGGTTCGCCGCGCAATCGACTCAGGGTATCATTAAAAAGATTACTCAGTCATGTTTTGCCAGCCAAATGGCTAAACATAAAAGAAAATGAATCACTCGATTTTCCTGAATTTTATGCCTTAAAAGATATTTTGCTTGATATTCGCAAGGGAGAAAGTTGGGGCTTTATCGGTGTGAATGGCAGTGGCAAATCAACCTTGCTTAAAATTATTTCGGGTAATTTAAGACCTTCTCGCGGCTCTGTCGAAGTCGATGGTAAGGTCGTCATTCTTGACTATGGCAGTGGATTTAATGGTGAATTTACCGGTAAAGAAAACATTTATCTCAAAGCTATTTTATTAGGTTTATCACGTAAGCAAATTAATGAACGCTATCAGTCTATTGTTGACTTTGCTGAAATAGATGAATTTATCGATCAACCGGTGAAGACTTATTCTAGTGGTATGTTATCACGATTAGGTTTTGCCATCATTGCGCATGTGGATGCTGATATTATTATTACTGATGAAGCCTTGGCGGTAGGCGATGTTTTCTTTGTGCAAAAATGTATGAAATTCATTCGCGAATTTTTAAAAAAAGGAACCTTTCTTTTTGTTTCTCACTCAACCAATGACGTCGTTTCTTTGTGTGAGCATGCCGTTTGGTTGGAGCGGGGTGTGGTTAAATCAATCGGCCCCGCATCAAAAGTGACGCAAGCTTATTTGGATAAATCTCATGTTGATAAAATAAAAAGTTTGACCGCAGAGGATGAAGCAGAAGCATCGCTTGCTGATGATGAAATAATAAAATCTGAAGTTGTATTAGGGCAGCCCAAGTTAAGCAAGCTAATGAATGCAAAGCAGCCCAAGCCATTAATTGATGCACACAGAGACGCAAATAATCTTCACTATTTACGCAATGATATTGAAATTCCACGGATTGATTTTACCAGTGTGGGAATTGATACAGGCGGTGCAAAAATTACCAGTGTTGCCTTAGAAGATGAAGAAGGCACAGCGCTTGGCTGGATTATAGGCGGTGAAGCAGTGACCCTCAGCATTGAAGTTTTGGCTGAACGTGAATTGCGTTCACCTATTGTTGGATTTCAAGTAATGGATCGATTAGGCCAGATTCTTTTTGCTGACAATACTTATTTAATGACGCTGGAACAGCCCGTCATTGTGAAGCAAGGGACAAAATTTACAGCTGAATTTCATTATCAAATGCCATTACTGCCTGTGGGTGATTATGTTGTGCGTGCAGCCATTGCAATTGGAGAAGAAGATAGCGCAGTCTTGCTGCAAACACTCAATAATGCGCTCGCATTTCGTTCTGTTACTTCTGGTGTAAGACATGGTTTAGTTGGTATTCCCATGCATTCCATTAAATTTACTTGTCAAAGTGTGGAAAATCATGCCTAAAGATGAGTTAAAACAGATTACTATTATCATTCCAACCTACAATAGGCATCACTATTTAACACGTTTGCTAAGTTACTATGCCAGCAAAAATACCGATGCGTCTATTTTGGTATTGGATTCAAGTGAAGCGGCTACGGCTAAATTAAATCAGCAAACTTGTGAAGGCTTGTCAAAGCACATCACCTACCATTACTTTCCTTCTTCTACTCCTGTGGCATCAAAATTATTAGCAGGATTAAAATTAGTAAAGACAGCCTATTGTGCATTTTGCGCAGATGATGATTTAGTTTTCATAGAAGGATTACAACAGGCATTAGCATTTTTGCAAGAAAATGATGACTATGTTTGTGCAGACGGAATTTATCTTAATTTTCATCAAGTCAATCATGATGTGAATTTACATATAGAATATGCAAGCAAGGGTATTAATGCTGAAGATCCTGGCGCTCGCATCTTCAGATTATTTCAAAAATATGAATCACTTTTCTATGGTGTGTTTCGTACTACACAAGCGATTGATATTTTTTCTGCGGTCAGCAAAAATCCTAGCCTGCATTATCAAGAACTTTTTCAAGCGACCTCAGCTTTATTATTAGGTAAAAGTCATCGCTTACCTGTTTTTTATGCGGCACGTCAGCATTGTGATCCTGCAGATACCTCTCGAGACAAGTGGCAAACTTATTATTGGTTTGCTGAAGATAGAAGTGAGTTTATGCAGCATTATCTGCAATATCGCGAAGAGCTGTGGCAGTTTTATCAAACACATGTTAGCGATAAAACGCATGCTAGGACGGATTTAAATCAAATATTAGATATTGCCCATGCCATGTATTTTGGTCTAGGCTGTCCACCCGCTTATTTTCATTCTGTACTGCAAACTTGCTGGCCACAAGATTCCTTCCGAAAACCGAATATGTTTACTGATAATGTTTGCAATCAATTGAAAAGTGCGAGACGCGTGCATTGGGAAGAGCAGTTATTCAAATTTTTTAAATGGCTGCCTAAGAAACTAGCTTCTTTATACTGGCCCTTTTATTTAAAAAGTTTGAATCGTGATATTTATAAGCGGACCCAGTATCCATGGAATTGTGCGCTAAGAAAGGAATTAGCTTGGCTGACAAGCAAAAAAGAATTTCGTCTTGCCTATCAGGAGCTCTGCCTTTATTTAGGAAGGAATAATGCCCTATGAAAGTGGTCATTTTAGCTGGCGGCTTGGGAACTCGCATTAGTGAAGAAACTTCATTAAAACCAAAACCCATGGTAGAAATCGGCGGCGAGCCCATTCTATTACATATCATGAAAATTTATTCCGCCTTTGGTATCGATGACTTTATTATTTGCTGCGGCTATCGCGGCTATGTCATCAAAGAATATTTTGCTAATTATTTTTTACATCGATCCGATGTGACCTTTCATATGAGTGATAATCGTATGGAAGTGCATCATCGTCATGCAGAACCATGGCGTGTCACGCTGGTCGATACAGGTGAAGATACCTTGACGGGCGGGCGTTTAAAACGCGTCGCCTCCTATCTTGCCGGTGAAGAATTATTTTGTTTTACCTATGGTGACGGTGTGGGTGATATTGATATTCAAGCACAAATAAACTTTCATCGCGCGCATGGTAAGTTAGCGACGGTCACGACGGTGCAGCCGCCTGGCCGCTATGGTGCTCTTGATTTGGGTGATAATGATATCGTTGATGGTTTTATTGAAAAACCAAAAGGTGAGGGCGGTTGGATTAATGGCGGTTTTTTTGTTTTATCGCCCAAAGTGATTGAATATATTGCCGGTGATGATATTAGTTGGGAAGCTGAACCTCTCACTTCACTTGCTGCTGCGGGAGAACTCATGGCTTATCGACATAATGGTTTTTGGCAGCCCATGGATACCTTGCGAGATCGAAATCATTTGGAAGAACTTTGGCGGCGAGGCAATGCGCCATGGGTGATCGCAAAAGAGAAAGATCGAATATTGCGAGCAGTGTCATGCAGCCAGTAAATCAGCAATGGAAAAATAAATCTGTTCTCATCACTGGGCATACAGGATTTAAAGGAAGTTGGCTGAGTTTATGGCTGAGTGATCTAGGTGCAAAAGTACAGGGTATTTCCTTGGATCCGCCAACTGATCCTAATTTATTTAGTGTCGCTAAGATCGCATCAATTATTGAGGCTGATCATCGCGCTGATATCCGAGATTTTACTAAACTAAATAATTTGCTACAAAAAATCAAACCGGAGATTGTTTTTCATCTTGCTGCACAACCCTTAGTTCAATCATCCTATGATTCTCCCTTAGAGACTTATGCAACCAATATCATGGGAACAGCCAATGTACTAGAAGCCATTCGCCATTGTGATAGTGTGCGTGCAGCCTTGATTGTTACGACTGATAAATGCTATGAAAATCGTGAATGGATTTATCCCTATCGAGAAACGGATCGCTTAGGCGGTATCGATCCCTATAGTAGTAGCAAGGCATGCGCAGAATTAGTGAGTGCTGCCTATCGCGCCAGTTATTTTTCATCAAGCCCTATTCATGTTGCAACGGCCCGTGCTGGTAATGTGATTGGAGGCGGTGATTGGGCTGACAATCGTCTCATCCCCGATTGTATCAAAGCCTTTTGCGCATCGACCACGCTTAATCTTCGTTATCCGCAAGCGATACGTCCTTGGCAGCATGTACTAGAATCGATTCATGGCTATGTCTTACTGGCAGAAAAATTACTGAGTGAGAAAGGGAAGGAATTTGCAACAGCTTGGAATTTTGGTCCTGAACAAGCGGATATAAAATCGGTTGGTGAAGTGGCAGGCAAGGTCTGCGAATTATTGGGTGTGTCTATCAATATGCCTAATGAAAAAGCACAGCGGCATGAAGCTTCTTTATTACGCTTGGATTCTAGCAAGGTCAAAGAAAATCTCGCTTGGCAAGCACGTTGGTCCCTGCCCTTAGCCATAGAAAAAACAGTTGAATGGTATCAACAATGGTTGCGAGATGAAAATATGCTGACTGCAAGTCGAGCGCAAATTGCACATTTCACAGGAAGCGCATGAAAATAGAAAATTTATCTTTAGCCGGTCTTAAATTAATCCATCGCCAGCCAATCAGCGATCAGCGTGGTTATTTGCAGCGTATGTATTGCCAGGAAATGCTCGCTGCTCATGGTGTCACAGAAGTATTATCACAAATCAATTTAACCTTGACTCGTGTTTGCGGCACAGTGAGGGGCATGCATTATCAACATCCTCCCTATGCTGAAATTAAAATAGTTAATTGCCTGCGCGGACGTATTTTTGATGTGGCAATCGATTTACGAAAAAATTCACCGACCTTTTTGCAATGGCATGCAGAAATTTTATCGGCGGAATTAAATAATAGTTTATTAATCCCCAAGGGTTTTGCTCATGGATTTCAAACGCTGACATCGGATTGTGAATTACTCTATTTCCATACAGCTGCCTATCAGGCAAAAGCAGAAGAGGGTATTTTGCCGCAAGATCCCTTGATTAATATTGCTTGGCCTTTAGAAATTAAAGAATTATCTGACAGAGATAGAAGGCATCCCTTGCTATCATCCGCGTTTGAAGGATTAACTTATGAATTGTAGGCATTGCGATACAAAATTAGAAATATCATTTGCTAATTTAGGCAGTGCACCACCATCCAATGCCTATCTGACTGAAAAAGATCTTACCGCCTTTGAAAAATACTATCCCTTGAATGTGATGGTATGCACGCATTGTTGGTTGGTGCAAACAGAAGATTATGCCAATCGCGAAGAATTATTTTCAGCTGTTTATGCTTATTTTAGTTCATTTTCATCAAGCTGGCTTGAGCATAGCAGAAATTATGCCTTGGCGATGATTAAACGATTCAAATTAAATTCACAAAGTAGGGTTGGTGAAATTGCGGCAAATGATGGTTATTTACTGCAATATTTTCAAAAAGAAAATATTCCCTGCTATGGTGTTGAACCGACTGAAAGTACTGCTCAAGCTGCGCGCGCGCAAAATTTAACGATCTTCAGTGATTTTTTTGGTGTTGACTTAGCTAAAACATTAGTACAAAAAAATTATGCGGCCGATTTATTGGCGGCGAATAATGTCTTGGCCCATGTGCCAGATATCAATGATTTTGTTGCTGGCTTTAGTGTATTGTTAAAGCCGAATGGTGTGGCTACTTTTGAATTTCCGCATTTATATCAGTTAGTCAAAGAGTCACAATTTGATACGATTTATCATGAGCATTTTTCCTATCTTTCACTTTCTGCTGTGATGCGAATTTTTGATCGCAATGGTTTATGTGTATTTGATGTCGAACAATTAGCAACACATGGCGGTAGTTTACGTGTGTTTGCTCAGCGAAAAGATTCGGGTACACATGCCATTGAAGATCGTGTAGAACAATTGCTTGCACTGGAGCAACAAGCTGGCATCGTCAACGCATCATTTTATCAGAGCTTTCAACATAGAATGGTGGAAATTAAGCGGCAGTTTCTATTGTTTTTATTAGCTGCTCAAGCACGCAATGAAATAGTGGTGGGCTATGGCGCAGCAGCAAAGGGGAATACCTTGCTTAATTTTTCAGGTATACGTGCTGATTTATTGGCTTATGTCGTTGATCGTAATCCCTCTAAACAAAATAAATTTTTACCTGGCAGTCATATTCCCATTAAAATGGAAGAGCAATTGCGTCAAGATAAACCGCATTGGATTGTTATTTTACCTTGGAATTTGAAAGAAGAAATTATGACACAATTATCTTATACGCGAGACTGGGGCGCTAAGTTTGTGACAGCGATTCCAACTTTAACAGTGATTGAGTAAGACAGATGAAAGTATTAGTGACGGGCGGTAGGGGATTTATAGGGCAGCACGTCTTAGCGCCGCTACTTGAGCAGGGCTATGAAGTTCATGTCGTTAGTTCTCGTCCAAGTATTTCCCTGCCCCATGTGATCATGCATCAAGGCAATTTACTGGATTGTGAGACACATCAAGCCTTGATCAAGCAAATACGTCCCAGTCATTTATTACATGCGGCTTGGTATGCTGAAAATGGCAAGTTTTGGCATGCTATCGATAATGTTTATTGGCTCAATGCCAGTCTATCTTTGGTTAAAAGCTTCTATGATCAAGGTGGTGAACGCGTGCTTGGTCTGGGAACTTGTGCGGAATATGATTGGCAATATGGTTTGTGTGTGGCGGAACAAACGCCAGAATTACCAGCTAGTCTCTATGGTAAAACTAAAAAATCTACCTTTGAATGTTTACAAGCTTTGGCGCTAGCTTATGAAAAAAGTTTTGCTTGGGCGCGAATATTTTTCCCCTATGGTCCAGGTGAGGCGGCTAGTCGATTAATTCCTCATGTTGTGACTCATTTATTGCGGGATGAAAAGGCAGAATGCACGCATGGCAGGCAAATCCGTGATTTTTTACATGTAAATGATATGGCTCATGCTTTAGCTGCTATACTTGCTTCACCAGTCCAAGGCGTGATAAATGTTGGATCGGGTGTGCCTATTAGGATCCGTGAATTAGTGAATCAAATTGGCTCTATCTTGGGCAGGCCGGAATTGATTCATTTTGGCGCAATCCCTGAGCCTGCTCATTCACCACGAATGATTCTGGCTGATATTGATAAGTTAAAAACAGAAGTTAAGTGGAAGCAAAAAATCTCACTTGATGAAGGCTTGTTAAATACGATTGATTGGTGGCGGAGTAGGATAAACTCTTTGAGGTGATTTGCGTAAACCCTTCGAGACGGCGAAGCTGTCATGCCAGCCGCACGCTCTTTGTGCGAGGTGGCATCCAGGAATTTATTTTGAAAAATATCTGAACTGGATGCCGCCTCGTACAAAGAGCGTGCGGCTGGCATGACAGCTTCGCTGTCTCGAAAATATAAACAAATATCGCATTGGAGAACAAAAATGAAGATGGAAATTAACACGATTGATGCAACCATCCGTGTTGCAAATGAAGGTGAACACCGAGAGTATTCTCTCTATTCAAAAGAAGCTTTTGAGGCCCTCTCTCATCTTTGGCTCAAAGTAGGTTGGAATGAAAAATATCCTTATACATTTTCCTGGATGGGTCGTCCGCTTATCCAATTACCTGAAGATGTCATGCGCATTCAAGAAGTCATCTATCGTTTAAAACCCGATGTCATTATTGAAACAGGGGTTGCTCATGGCGGTTCCTTAATTCTCTATGCTAGTTTGTGTAAGGCGATGGAAAAAGGCAGAGTGATTGGTGTTGATATTGAAATTCGCAAGCATAATCGTCAAGCCATCGAGGCACATGAATTAAATTCATTCATTACTCTCATCGAAGGCAGTTCAACTGATGCAGCTATTGTGGCAAAGGTGGCTAGTTTAGTGAAACCAGCGGAAACAGTATTAGTTATTCTGGATTCAAATCATAGTAAGCAGCATGTTGCGGCTGAATTAGCAGCTTATTCTCCCTTAGTGACCATAGGCTCATACATTGTTGCAACAGATGGCAGTATGGAATTTTTACATGATGTACCGCGTGCAGGTGAAAATTGGCAACAAGATAATCCTGCTGCTGCGGCGCGTGAATTTGCTGCTGAACATCCTTCTTTTGCGATAGAACAGCCAGCCTGGCCTTTTAATGAGAGTACATTAAATCAAAATATTACACATTGGCCTAGTGCTTGGTTAAAAAGATGTTCTTAGATAAATTACAATTTCATTATTCGCGTATTCGTCGCTATGGAATACGCGGCATCGCAAATAAATTAATAAGAAAATCCATGACAGGCTTGTTAGCTGTCATTTTATTTCCATTGAGTCTCATTTTATATTTCGCTGGTGTGCGCCGCTTATGCATCTTCACCGATAGATTAGGCCATCTAGCGATGGAACCAGATACGCTATTAAAAGCGCAAAGCTTGGGGATGATTAAGCCTAAGCGTTGGTTTATCTTGGCACCGAGTCATCGTGTAGCTAATCCGCATTTACTGCAATATTGGGAAAGGTATTTCACAATATATTCTTCAAGTCTAAGCTGTTTCTTGCTTAATGCGCTGAGTTTGTGGCCCTTTATGCGCGATAGCGTTTCGCATTTTATAAACAATGATAAGGGCCCGCAATTAGTCTATGAAGTGAATCGTCAATGGGGTGCTAGACCACCTCTATTAAAATTAACAGCAGAGGATTGTGCTTTTGCGGAGACGCAATTACTTGCATTGGGATTACCTAAGGGTGCTTGGTTTGTCTGTGTGCATGCGCGCGAGGGAGGTTTTTCTCCTGTGGATGAAATGTTTCATTCCTATCGTAATGGCAGCATAGAAAATTTAATTCCATCTATGCAAGAAATTGTGAAGCAGGGCGGTTGGGTTATTCGAGTGGGTGATCCTAGCATGACTAAACTTAAGTCCATGCCGCAAGTAATCGATTATGCCCATCACCCTTTGCGCAGTGCACGCTTAGATATTATTTTATTTGCTCGTGCCCGTTTTCTTTTAGGGAATACCTCGGGTATTTATATGGCATGCTCGGTCTTTGGTGTGCCCAATGCCCTTGCTAACATGGCTCCCATGCCCGTACTCGGTGTTGATAAAAATGATTTATCGATCCCTAAACTTCATCGTAATGAAAACATGGCACATCATTTATCTTTCAAAGAAGTGATGCGTTCATCTATTTCAACTTTTCGTTACTCAGCTTTATATAGCAAGAATAAGATTGTAGTAGAAGAAAATAGTGCGGACGATATTCTATTATTAACGCAGGAAATGCTTGCTAGATTAGACGGCACTTTTTGTGAAACAGCAGAAATAAAACAGCTGCATCAGGCTTATATGGCCTTATTTGAGCCTAGGCATTATGGTTATGGCTCAGTATCAAAAATATCATTTAGTTTTTTGGAGCGGTATCGGCATTTGGTTTGATGTTAATGTAATAGATCACGTGAGGTTGCGCAGGTGTCCGTCGTTGCACAGATGTTC
>JABDDF010000042.1 GCA_013287745.1 Gammaproteobacteria bacterium | reverse complement strand
TACGGAATTTTCCAGCAGCCTGTGGTTGATAGCTATTAGCGTTAACAGAAGGCCGCGACACCTTGGTGCGAAAGCGAATTTCATTTAATAATTCCGCTGGTATTTCATGTAAAAAACGTGAAGGTCGATGATAAACTTCTTTGCCATGCAAGCGTCTGACATCGGCATACGTCATGCATAATTTACGCATGGCACGCGTGATACCGACATAGCACAATCTGCGTTCTTCTTCGAGCGCGCTGGGATCTTGTATTGAACGATAATGCGGAAATAATTCTTCTTCGCAGCCCGCCAAAAAAACCAAGGGAAATTCTAAACCTTTTGCTGAATGCAGCGTCATCAATTGCACGCAATCTTCATATTTTTCTGCTTGCTCATCACTGGATTCCAAAGCGGCATAGGCAAGAAAGGCAGCAAGCGGCTGCATATCTTCTGGCACGCCATCTTGTGTGAATTGATAGGCAGCATTAATTAATTCTTCCAAGTTTTCTACGCGCGTTAATCCCTTCTCGCCCTTTTCTTTGCGATAATGATCAAGCAAGCCGCTTGTATTTAATAAGGCTTCTACTTGCTTATGTAATTCTGCATCGATAGATAATTTTTCGATTAATTGAATAAAATTAATTAAAGAAGTTTCTGTGCGCGCGCTAAAATATTTTTGTTGTAATAAAGTTTCTAAAGCAGCCCAAAGGGTAATACCGCAAGTGCGTGCATGATCGCGAATAGCGCTAATCGTGCGATCACCAATACCGCGCGGCGGTGTGTTAATAATACGTTCGAAGGCTGGATCATCCGTACGATTAGCAATAATGCGTAAATAAGCCAGGGCATCTTTAATTTCCTGTCGATCAAAATAACGCAAGCCTCCATAAACGCGATAGGGAATGCCAAATTGCATCAAGGCTTCTTCAATCACACGGGATTGTGCATTTGAACGATATAAAATGGCGACATCACTTAATTTTTCTTGCTGCTGCCGCCATTCACGGATGCGATTGACAATGAAAAACGCTTCATCGGCTTCATTAAAAGCAGCATAGACAGTGATGGGTTCACCTTCTGTGCCCTGCGTCCATAAATTTTTGCCTAAACGCCCTGCATTTTGCTCGATCAAAGCATTGGCTGCTTTGAGAATGGTGCCGCTTGAACGATAATTTTGTTCGAGACGAATAATCTTTGCGCTCGGAAAATCTTTAGAAAAGCGTTGAAGATTTTCTACACGCGCACCGCGCCATCCATAAATGGATTGATCATCATCGCCCACAATCATGACGGCATTTTCTTCACCGGCAAATATTTTCAACCAAGCATATTGAAGCGTGTTCGTATCTTGAAATTCATCGACCAGCAAACATCGAAAGCGCTGTTGATATTGCGCGCGTATTTCAGGATGATTGTGCATCAGCTTATAGGTTTTTAATAATAAATCGGCGAAATCAATGACACCGGCACGCTGACAAGCTTCTTGATAAGCTTGATAAATTTTAATGAGAGTCTGCGCGGCAAAATCACGCACTTCAACTTGATGCGGTTCTCGTGCTTCTTCTTTTTGCGCATTAATAAACCATTGCGCTTCCTTGGGCGGAAAGCGGTCTTCATCGAGATTTAAAGCCTGAATGATACGGCGTATCATGCGAAACTGGTCGTCAGAATCCAGAATTTGAAAGGATTGAGGTAGATTTGCTTCCTGCCAATGAATACGCAAAAATCGATGCGATAAGCCGTGAAAAGTGCCAATCCACATGATTTTAGCGGAAATATTTAGCAGTGATTCGATGCGTGTGCGCATTTCATTGGCTGCTTTATTGGTAAAAGTGACGGCAAGAATTTGCGAGGGTGAAATTTTTTCCATTTCAACCAGCCAGGCAATGCGATGAGTTAGCACGCGCGTTTTGCCACTGCCAGCACCCGCTAAGACAAGTTGATGACCAAGCGGTGCTTGCACAGCTTGCTGCTGTGCCTCATTCAAAGAATTCAGTATCATAGGTTTTCCAATAGAAAGGGTAGGATTATGCCATTACGTGACACAACATCACACTATCAAAAAGCCTATTTTTTGTTAAGTGCGGCAGATGTAAAACAATTACCAGCGGACCAGGGGATAGAAGTTGCCATGGTTGGCCGCTCAAATGCGGGTAAATCCAGTGTGTTAAATAAAATTACCCGCAGTAAAAATTTGGCACGTGTGAGTAAAACACCGGGCCGTACTCAACAGGTCAATATCTTTGTGATAGATGAAACGCGCCGCATTGCAGATTTACCTGGCTATGGCTATGCCAAAGTTCCACTGGCGGCCAAAGAAAAATGGCAGAAAACGGTCGATCAATATATTTCCACACGAGAATCATTAAAGGGTTTGGTTTTAGTCATGGATATTCGTCATCCTTTGAAACCGACCGATTGGCAATTATTGGATTATTGCGCGCATCGCGGTGATTTGCCCGTGCATATTTTATTAAATAAGGCCGATAAATTGAGTCGTAGTGCCGCCGCGCAAACCTTAAAAGAAGTGAAGGCGGAAATTGCTGAGAAATATGATTTAGTCAGCTGCCAAATTTTTTCTGCGATGAAGGGTGAGGGATTGAAGGAATTGTTTGCGGTGTTGGGGGAGTGGTATGAATATAAGTAAATTCAACGATAAAGTTGATAATTTGATGAATGACTAGATTAAAAAAGCGGATGCTAATATAATCTTACTGTAGTCTTACCTGTGAGTACCTACAATGAACACAACCCGCTTATCCAGTAAAGGACAAATTATTATTCCCCAGCATATTAGAGAGGCGCATCGATGGCAGCCTGGATTGGAGTTTGTTGTCATTGATACAGATCAAGGCCTTTTATTAACACCTCGCATGCCTTATAAGCCCACCACCATCGACGAAGTTAGTGGATGTGTCAATTACAAAGGTCCACGGAAATCGCTTAAGCAGATGAAGGAAGGCATTGCAAAGGGAGCTAAAAAGCAAAAATGATCGGAATTGATACCAACCTCCTTATCAGATTTTTTACTAATGATGATATTGAACAAGCACGTTATGCTAAAAAACTCATAGGAAACAATGAAATATTTATTTGTAAGAGTGTTTTATTAGAAACCGAATGGGTATTACGTTACACATATGAATTTGAAACAGAAGTGATACATAATGCATTTGAAAGTCTTTTGGGATTACCTAATCTCACTGTTGAAGATCCTGGATGCATTATTAAAGCTATGCAATGGTATGCTCAGGGATTTGATTTTGCAGATGCAATGCATCTTGCTACTTCTAAGCAACTTGGAAATAACTTTGCGAGCTTGGATAAGGCATTTCTGAGGAAGGCTACGAAAATGGGTATGAATCTTCTTACTTTCATGAAGTAGTGCATGTCATTTTTGTGCTAGAATTGCTTGCATCACTTTAATACATAGAATAATACAACTAAACGAGGTGTTCCTATGCTGCACAATGATCTTACTCATGACGAAAACGATCTCGCTGATGATCCATCATGGAATACTTTTGACATATGGAGTCAAGGCAATGCGCCAACTTGGAATATTCATTTTCCAGATAAACAGACATCATTCAGAGAGTTGACTGAAAAGTTTCATGAATATCAATTACCCAGAATGCCTGAATATCATCGAGTAAGTGCTGTCGATTTATCCTTTTCATTTTGGAACCAGCAAAAACCCATTCAGTTTGATTTGACAAAAAATGATAAGACTTATGGGGGATATGGATTGCCAGGAGCGACGAAGGGGAGGTAGTGGTGTGCGTTGTAATAGACCACGTGGGATATCTTTACAGGTATTCGTCGTTGCTGAAGCACTCCTCGCAACTGTAAGGGTTGCATAATTCGTTGATGAATAGCTTGGAGCAGCATTCAAATACAATGAAAGCGTTCAGTAAGGAAGCCTTCCCCTTTGGGGAAGGTGCCCACAGGGCGGAAGGGGAATAAAAATATTCCAGATCATCTGCAATACGTCCTAAAATTATTATTTGATATTTCAGTCCAGTTAAGTATTTTTTGTCAGCTGCGAACTTACTCTGCTCGTTGTTGTAGCGAATCCCGCATTTTGATTGATCCCCCTTCCGCCCTGTGGGCACCTTCCCCAAAGGGGAAGGCTTCCTTACTGAACGCTTTCATTGTATTTGAATGCTGCTCCAAGCTATTCATCAACGAATTATGCGTCCCTTACAGCAACGACGAATACCTACCCCTCAACCCCCAAACCACTCACACTCCTACAGCCCCTCGGTAACTTATGCCCCCTCTGCGCACGCTCCCCAAGAAAATGTTTCCAATCACTCGGCTTTAAGGTAAAGGGTTTACCTTCACCTACAATCAATAAACTTTGCGATGGCTTAAGCACAATCATATCTTTCACAAATTCTTCACGTGAGGCAACTTTACTGCTCGCAATATTAATAATTTTATTCCCTTTGCCCTTTGCTAATTGCGGCAAATCTTTAAGCGGAATAATCAGTAAATATCCGGTATTCGTGACAGCCGCCAAATAATTATTTTCAATGGGCATGGCTAATTTTGGTGCTAGTGCACGCGAGCCATTGGGAGTTGATAAAATAGTTTTACCTGCACGATTCTTAGCATGTAATTCACCTAATTTCGCAATAAAACCATAACCCGCATCAGAAGCAAGCACATAAAGTTGTTCAGGTTCATCGAGAATAACACCGACAAATTCAGCGCCAGGCGGTGGTGTTAATTTGCCTGTTAATGGCTCACCTTGTCCACGTGCAGAAGGTAAAGTATGAGCTGCTAAGGAATAAGCCCGTCCTGTTGAATCAAGAAAAACAGCCATTTGATTACTACGGCCAATCGCAGCAACTAGGAATTCATCGCCCGCTTTATAATTTAAAGTTCGAGGATCAATCTCATGACCTTTGGCAGAACGCACCCAACCTTTTTGTGACAACACTACAGTAATCGCTTCAGTGGGTAAAATTTCTGTTTCCTTCATGGCTTGCGCTTCTTTGCGCGCGATCAATGGTGATTTACGTTTATCACCATATTTTTCTGCATCGGCAATTAATTCTTCACGAATTAATTTTTTCAAACGCGCAGAAGATCCCAAAGTTTTTTCTATCGTATCGCCTTCCTTATTTAAATTATCTTGTTCACGTCGAATTTGCATTTCTTCTAATTTTGCTAAATGACGTAACTTGGTATCGAGAATGGCATCCGCTTGTTCATCACTTAATTTAAAACGTTTGATTAAAATAGGTTTGGGTTCATCTTCTCTGCGAATGATACGAATGATTTCATCTAAATTAAGATAAACAATAATCAAACCTTCTAAGAGATGTAATCGGTGATTGATCGCATCTAAACGATATTGTAAACGTCGTTTGACTGTTGCTAAGCGATAGCTCAACCATTCATTTAAAATTTGCAATAAACCCTTAACTTGCGGGCGGCCATTTAAGCCAATCATGTTTAAATTAACACGATAACTACGTTCTAAATCTGTTGTTGCAAATAAGTGATCCATCAAGGGTTCAATGTCGACGCGATTTGAGCGTGGAATAATAACTAAACGTGTTGGATTTTCATGATCAGATTCATCGCGTAAATCAGAAACCAGCGGCAACTTTTTGTCTTGCATTTGCTGCGCAATTTGTTCGAGTACTTTACCGCCAGAAACTTGATAGGGCAATGCGGTAATAATAATTTCGCCGTCTTCTTCTTCATAAACAGCACGCATACGAATGCTGCCATTACCCGTGCGATATAATTCTTTTAACTCAGTCCGTGGTGTAATGATTTCTGCTTCAGTCGGATAATCAGGGCCAGGTACTAATTTACAAACATCAGCGAGTGTGGCTTCTGGATTATCAAGCAGATGAGTTAATGCATTCACTAATTCGTGTAAATTATGCGGCGGAATATCGGTCGCCATGCCAACAGCAATGCCCGTTGTTCCATTCAATAAAACATTGGGAAGACGCGCGGGTAATAAAGAAGGTTCGCGTAAGCTACCGTCAAAATTAGGCACCCACTCAACAGTGCCTGCACCTAATTCAGTGAGTAAGGCATCAGCATAGGGTGATAAACGAGATTCTGTGTAACGCATAGCAGCAAAGGACTTCGGGTCATCTGGCGAACCAAAATTTCCTTGGCCTTCAATTAAAGGATAACGATAGGAAAAGGGTTGCGCCATTAAAACCATGGCTTCATAGCAAGCGCTATCACCATGCGGATGAAATTTACCGAGAACATCACCGACGGTACGCGCAGATTTTTTAGGCTTGGAAACAGATTTTAAACCCAATTCTGACATGGCATAAATAATGCGGCGCTGCACGGGTTTTAAGCCGTCGCCAATGTGCGGCAGGGCACGATCTAAAATGACATACATCGAATAATCGAGGTAGGCTTTTTCCGTGTATTCATAAACGGAAACATGTTCAATGTTGGTTACGGCGGACATTTGCTACTCCTACTAATCGTTGTCATTACGCAGGCGTTTGTCATTCCCGCCTGCGCGGGAATGACAAACGCTTTTTACACCACTTCCGCTAAATTACCCTTCTGTTCCAACCATGTCTTGCGATCATGCGCACGTTTTTTCGCAAGCAGCATATCAAGCATTTCATCAGTCTGGTCTTTTTCTTTGATCGTTAAACGCATGAGACGGCGTGTGTTAGGATCCATGGTTGTTTCACGTAATTGCAGAGGATTCATTTCACCTAATCCTTTGAAACGCACCACACCAATCTTAGGTTTTTTGTCTTTATATTCTGAATTGATGCGATCAAGCACGCCTTGTTTTTCTGCTTCATCTAAGGCGTAGTAAACATCTTTACCATGATCAATACGAAATAAAGGCGGCATGGCAACGCAAATATGCCCTGCTGCTACCAAGGGACGAAAATGTTTGACGAACAAAGCGCATAGTAAAGTTGCAATATGATTACCATCAGAATCTGCATCAGCTAAAATACAAATTTTGCCATAACGTAAACCGCTGATATCACTAGAGCCCGGATCGACACCAATCGCTACAGAAATATCATGAATTTCCTGTGAAGATAAAACCGAACTAGAATCTACTTCCCAAGTATTAAGAATTTTACCGCGTAAGGGCATGACAGCTTGATATTCACGATCACGTGCTTGTTTTGCTGAGCCGCCAGCTGAATCCCCTTCAACTAAAAATAATTCGCTATATTTTAAATCTTGTGAAGAACAATCAATTAATTTTCCAGGTAAGGCGGGTCCCGCTGTGATTTTTTTACGTGAGACAGTTTGCGCTGCTTTTAAGCGTTTTTGTGCATTAGTAATGGCAAGTTGAGCTAAAGCTTCACCTAGGGCGACATGTTGATTAAGCCATAAAGTAAAAGCATCTTTAACGACACCTGAGACAAAGGCAGCACATTCACGTGAAGATAAACGTTCTTTAGTTTGCCCAGCAAATTGCGGTTCATGTAATTTAACGGAAATGATATGAGCGCATTGTTCCCAAAGATCATCGGCAGTTAATTTGATGCCGCGCGGTAATAAATTACGAAATTCACAAAAGTCGCGCAAGGCATCTGATAATCCCACACGAAAACCAGAGACATGGGTGCCGCCTTGAAAGGTGGGAATTAAATTGACATAGCTTTCTGCGACGATATCACCGCCTTCTGGCAGCCAAGTGACTGCCCAATCTGCTGCTTCATGATCACTTGCAAATGAACCGATGAAGGGTTCTTCTGGGATGCAAACAGCATTGCCAATCGTTTCTTGCAGATAATGGCTCAAGCCATTTTCGTAGTACCATTCTTCTTTATCATTGCTATGGGCATCAGTATAAGTGACGTGCAAGCCCGGACATAAGACCGCTTTGGCGCGCAAAGTATGCTTTAATTTGTTGACAATAAAACGTGGTGTATCAAAATATTTTTCTTCTGGCCAAAAGCGCACCGTGGTACCCGTTTCACCTTTGACTGTTTTGCCAATAATTTTTAAATCAGATGTTTTTTCGCCATGGGCAAATTGCATGGCATAAATATTGCCGCCGCGTTTAATTGTCACTTCTAATTTTTTTGAAAGCGCATTGACAACAGAAACACCAACACCATGTAAACCACCAGAAAAACGATATTGGCGATTAGAAAATTTTGCACCGCTATGTAAGCGCGTTAAAATTAATTCGACACCTGAGACGCGTTCTTCAGGATGGAGATCAACTGGCATGCCGCGGCCATTATCACTGACTTCCAGTGAATTATCTTTATGGACAATCACATCAATGCGATTAGCATGGCCTTCTAAGGCTTCATCAGTGCTATTATCAATGACTTCATGGGCGAGATGATTTTCATTTTCGGTCGCTGTGTACATGCCTGGACGTCGGCGGACAGGTTCCAAACCGCTTAAGACTTCAATTGCTTCTGCTGTATAAGCGGAACCTACCTTTGTTGTTCGAGTTTTTTTTGCCATAAGCCTCTTAACCATTCATGATTTAATTGCAGCCATTGTAAAGCAATAATAGCAGGAGACGACTGGATTTTGCCTTGTTTTAATAAGGCTTGTGCTTCTGTCATCGATAAACTGAAGGCACGGATATTTTCACCTTCATCATCAAGTCCATAAATACCGTCAATAAAATTTGTATCAATTAAGCCGCAAAAAAGATGAAAATACTCATCGGAACCGCCGGGGCTGACAAAATACTCGCAAATGGGATAAAGATCCAGAATTTCACAAGCGGCTTCTTCTGCTGCTTCACGAATGACAACTTTGTCAGGCGCTTCATCAGGACTAAAAATACCTGCAATCACTTCAAATATCCAGGGTTTAGACGTATGCGCCATGGCGCCAGGACGAAACTGTTCGATTAATACAACACGATCATCAATGGTATCATAAGGTAATACACCGACGGCAGAGGGACGCTCCATTAATTCTCGCACGATGGTCTTACTCCAGCCACCATCAAATAATTTAAAACGCAAATGATAGCGCGCCATGCGAAAGAAGCCTTGATATAATACTTCCCGTTGGCTGATTGCGAAATCTGACATATTTTCCTCATTATTTTTTCTTTAAGGATGCTTCTATAGCAGCTAGTTTCTTTTCCAATTCTTCCAATTTTTTACGTGTTCGCGCCAAGACTTTAGTTTGCGTGACAAAATCTTCGCGGGTGACTAAATCAAATTTGGCAAAAGTTTTGCTCAGAATGCTGCGGCAATTTTTTTCAAAATCATTTTTTAGTGAACTAATATGCTCAGGAAATACGTCGGCGAGTTGTGCAGCAAGATCTTTTAGCAAATTTGCTTTCTTCATGTTAGTTTATCCCTCTTCCCGACTTAGTGAGTGTCATTATACCGCTTTTGCAGGAGTCAGCCATGACAAAAAGAAAAGTCACGATCGCAACAAGGGAAAGCCCCTTGGCCCTACGTCAGGCAGAACTGATCAAAGAACAATTGCAAGCAACGCATCCCCATCTTGCTGTTGAATTATTAGGCATCACGACACAGGCTGATAAACGTTTAGATGTCAGTTTGCTTGATATTGGCGGCAAGGGATTATTTGTCAAAGAATTAGAAGAAGCCTTATTCGATGGCCGTGCCGATATCGCAGTCCATTCAATGAAAGATGTGCCGATGGAATTGCCGCCGGGTTTAGTGATTCCTGTCATTTGCAAACGGGCAGAACCGCGTGATGCCTTTGTTTCCACCCAGTATAAATCATTGGGAGAATTGCCTCATGGCGCGCGTGTTGGTACTTCGAGTTTACGCAGACAGACACAATTGCGAGCCTTGCGCGCTGATCTTAACTTAGAAAATTTACGCGGTAATATTCACACGCGTCTAAAACGTCTTGATCAGGGCGATTTTGACGCTATTATTTTAGCGGCAGCTGGTTTAATCCGAGTGCATTTGAGCGATAGAATTCGTACTTATCTTTCAATAGAAGAATCATTGCCAGCAGTTGGTCAAGGCGCTTTGGGGATTGAATGCCGGGAAGATGATCATCACATCCAAGCATTAATTGCAGCCTTAAATGATGAGGTGACTAGTGTTTGTGTGACGGCCGAACGCGCACTGTGTCGTCAATTGGGAGGCGGTTGTAAACTGCCTGTTGCTGCTTATGCGCAAATTCATCACGATGAATTAAGTTTGCGAGGTTTAGTCGCAAACCGTGAAGGAACTCGCCTATTGCGGGTGCGAATACAAGGACATCCCAAGCAGGCAGATAGTTTAGGAACACGCGCTGCTGAAGAATTATTGCAGCAAGGCGCAGCTAATATTTTAAGAGAGTTTAATGACTAGCCATGATTTCTACATTCTTGTAACGCAAGCAGGGGCTAAGGGCTTGGCACTCTGTCAACAGATCAGAGAAAAAGGGGGGCAGGCTGTTCATTTCCCCACGATTGACTTTGTTTCTCTGACGCATACGCCGCCATTTCAACAAGCCCTAGCCCTTTTACCTGAACAAGATTGGATTATTTTTAATAGTCCACAAGCGGTTGCGGAAAGTTTGCCCTTTCCCTTGCCCTCTCACTGCCAGCTAGCTGCAGTCGGTGCAAGTACGGCGAGTGCCTTGCAAGCAGCGGGTTATCAAGACATTATTTTTCCGGCAGACAATTGGTGCAGTGAAGGCTTATTAGCCATGCCCGCTTTTCAAGGGCTTGAAAATAAAAAAATTGCTATCATCCGCGGTGAAGGTGGACGAGAATATTTAGCGCAAACGTTAAGAGAGCGCGGTGCAACAGTATTGCCAGTGCTAGCCTATCGTCGTGTATTAGCAAAAAGCATGAATGAAGAAGTTCTCTCTTTGTTGCAAAAAACTGTCATTAAGGCAACGGTTTGCACTTCCTATGAAGCTGTGCTTAATTTAAAAATCTTGCTTGGCGCATCTTTTTGGCCAATGTTATTCAAGATTCCTTTAATTGTAGTCAGTGAAAGGATAAAAATACTTGCGCATGATTTAGGGTTTCAGACAATATGGGTAGCACGGAATGCGAGTCACCCATCGATTTTAGAGCTACTTGCAGAGAAGGGTTTTTATGACAGAACAAATCACCACTGATGAAAAAACAGGCAAAAAACGCCGTTTCAATTGGGCAGGCTTGGGATTTTTTATTTCGACTTTTGCCGTGGTCGTGTTTTTCGCTGCCTTTGGCTATGGTTATTTTCAATTAGCAAAAATTAATGTCGCACTGGCAAAATCGATCTCTGAAGTTCAAAATGACACAAGTGCAAACAAAACTGAGCTTGCTGATTTACAAAAATCGATAGAAGCTTTGCAGCAGAATACACAGCAATCACAGGCCTTGACCAATCAACAGGCACAATTAATTGCAGCATGGCAGGCGGCGCAAAAAGGGGATTTAGAAAAATGGTATGTGGCAGAAGCGGCTTATCTAGTCAAATTAGCCAATGATCATTTGCAATTTTCATCGGATACGCAAATGGCACTTAATTTATTAGAAAGTGCTGATCAAGTATTACAAAAAGCACAAAATAGCAAGGTGCTTGAATTGCGAAAAGCAGTAGCGACGGATATTGCAAGTTTACAAGCGGTACCTGTTGTGGATATTACCGCACTTTATTTACGCTTAGCGGCATTAAATAATTTATTAGATCAATTGCCGCT
>JABDDF010000041.1 GCA_013287745.1 Gammaproteobacteria bacterium | reverse complement strand
TCAATTTAATTTCAATCCTCTCCTTGCCCCCACCAATATTAACCCTCTTCAAAGTCACATATCCCACTTCCGCAGTCGATTTTACATGCGTTCCACCGCATGGAACTTGCGCAAAATTTTCTATTTTCCAATATCGCCTTTGCCTTTCTTCATCACTAAATCCCGTTTTAATGGGGACATCCTTGGCAATAATTTCATTATATTCATTCAATAGATGTTCAAAACTAGTAGAAATATTTCGATCATAGAAAAAATCAATTCTCGCCTTTGTTTCAGCAATATGTGCCCCAATTTTTTCAACACCCAACTTTCGAGTAACAAGTTCAAGCACTAATTCAGCAGCAAAATGCAAACGCATGAGACGATATCTTCGCGGCCAATCAATTTCCATTGTCACTTCATCGCCAACAGAAAGTCCATGGTCTTCGGGTAAAATGTAGTAAATTAGATTGCCATCAATTTCTGAATTAAGGATATTGATACCATTGATAGAAGCCTTATCACTTTCTTGACCGCCTGAAAAAGAAAAAGCACTCGTCTCATCAAATAAAATGCGATTAGCATTGATCGATGTGACGCGAGTCATTAAATTATATTGATAGGGATTGTCCCAGAATATTTTTCGCATTTTACACCTTAGTCCTTAATTTATTTTTTTAATAAAGAGCACACTAAACCAATAATGCTTAGAAATCGCTGCTTTCTGAACTTCCTTTTACCACTGATCGCATTTTTATTATATTAAAACATTTTCATCCTATTAAGAACCTCTAAAATTATTAATGCCTACGATGATTTTTTACGATATTATTTCACATTGCATACTTGATAATCAATCTAGCATAGCAACAAGAAGCGCATTAGAGGAGGCTGAATGCCTTTAAAAAACTCATCACCTAATATTCGCAAAAGTTCTGCTCTAAAATTTGTTATTCTATTCGGCATAATAAGTCTTTTTGCTGACATGACTTATGAAGGTGCTCGCAGCATCACAGGGCCCTATCTAGCTTTTCTTGGTGCCAACGCTCTTACTGTAGGATTTGTAGCGGGCTTTGGTGAATTGCTAGGTTATGGATTACGGTTGATCTCAGGTTATCTTGCTGATCGAACAGGAAAATACTGGGCGATTACTATTATTGGTTATGTGTTTAACCTACTCGCCGTTCCCTTACTTGCATTTACTGGACATTGGTGGACAGCTTCTACTCTGATCATCATAGAAAGAATGGGAAAAGCCATTCGCACGCCGCCACGCGATGCCATGCTAGCCCATGCTGGCCAGCAACTAGGAATGGGACGAGGTTTTGGATTACATGAAGCATTAGATCAAACAGGTGCGCTACTCGGGCCCTTAATTATTGCTGCTATGCTTTATTATCAAGGTAGTTATCGTGAAAGTTTTGCCATTTTATTGATACCCGCCATCATAGCATTAACTCTTTTAGGAATTGCCCGTCATTTATATTCTAAACCGCAGGATTTAGAAACAGAGAAAAATAATTTAGAAATTAGCAAAGTACAAGGGCGAGCATTTTGGTTTTATTTAGCAGGTGCATCTTTAATTGCCGCAGGTTTTGCAGATTTTCCTCTTATTGCTTTCCATTTTGCAAGATTAAATATTCTCCCCAAAACTTGGATTCCTATTGCTTATGCCATAGCAATGGGAGTAGATGGTTTTGCTGCCCTCATCTTTGGACATCTCTATGACAGAAAAGGCTTTGTCATTCTGATTATTATTACAATTTTTTCAAGTTTTTTTGCGCCTTTAGTATTCCTTGGAAATTTTTCATTTGCTTTGGCAGGTGTGATTTTATGGAGTATTGGTGTTGGCGCGCACGAAACACTCATGAGAGCTATCGTTGCGAAAATGATAGTAAAAAATAAACGGGCCTCTGCTTACGGAATATTTAATATGAGCTATGGTATTTCCTGGTTTTTAGGCAGCGTGATAATGGGAGCGCTTTATGACTATTCGATAATAAGCCTGGTCATTTTTTCAATGGCGATTCAATTAACATCGGTTCCTGTATTGTTATTTGTGCTGACTATTCAGCGGATACCACAGGCTCAATCAAATTAAGGCAGAACCGTGCATATAAATCACCGCTCTACCACTTATCAACACCCGATCCTTAAAATTTATTCCTCGACAAGCAAAGCGGAAAGAGTTCGGTGATCTTTCTCTTTTAATTCTATTAATTTATTTATGAGTAGCTGCTCAATATCAGGATTAACTTGCATATATAAATCAACTATTCTTGCCCATGGCGCAATAGAAAGTTGGCTGTTAAGACCACAAGCAGCATCATAAATGACATCGAATGGTATGCGTGTATAGAAGGAAATACCTTCTAAGGTATACTCTCCTGTTTCAACAATACCTTGAATAAGTAACTGAATAATTTTACCGTCCATTGCACAATACTCCATTGAATAATTATTTTGATTACACTGTAATTCATTATTAAATAACTCATGAAATAATTGGTGTAGTCGTCCTAATAAAAATATTTTTAAAATTCGCCGTTCATTTTTCGCAGAAAATTTTAAAATCAATGTAGGAATGATTGTCTGATACGCAATTACATCAGTTGGAGTATCGCAATAGCCTAAGTTTGCTGCCGAATTCATCGCTGCATCTCCTTGGATACAGATGAATTCCTTACTGAAATAAGAAAAAACATCACATTCGCCCTCACTACCTTGTGAGGAATAGCATCACGCATTTCGATGTAATATAATCGATCGCGAGGATGCGAATCCTCAGTCTAAGTTGTATTAGAACCAATCTGGTAGCCGCCAGATTGGTTCATCCTTGCTGTAAGCCTTCTATGTCTCAATATTTACTGATGCCCTTCAGAAGCACTTTGATAATAGAAAAATACATTTTTCGTATATTATTTTTTAAAAATATTCATGTCAATACAATATTGGATAGTATTTAAATTAATTTTATGACAAAATTTGAAACTATGAAGAATACGAGAATTGCTCAAATCCTGAATCGTCTTATGGCGGATAAAAAAATTCGCGTGGCCGAACTAGCGCGGCGAATTAATTTACCGCAACCAACGATCCATCGCATTGCCACGGGCATGTGCGAACATCCGCATTTATCAAGTTTGCAGCCTATTGCGGACTTTTTTTCGCTTAATATTGAACAATTGAAAGGACATGAACCCATTCCATGGTTAGATCGTACGTCCAAAGTACCACTTCTAACATGGGATGAAGTGATACTTTGGCCTAAAAAAAATGACAGGCAAAATAGTGAATTTATCTTAACAGATGCTGCTCTCGGTAAATTTGGATTCGCAGTAAAAATTGAAGATGCATCAATGGATCCTGTATTTCCAAAAAATACTGTTTTAATCGCTGATTCAGAGAAACAAGCCAAGGATCGAAGCTATGTCATTGCAAAATTAGCCAATCATCCTAAAGCCATATTTAGGCAATTATTGATGGATGCTGGGGATCGTTATTTAAAACCATTGAGCCCTGACTTTGAGCAATATAGAATGACGCGCTTAAACAGCAATGACAAGATTTTAAGCGTTGTAGTGCAAGCAAAACGGGATTGTGAGGATTAATTTATAAAGGATCATAATAGGAAGAATGTATGCGCTTTAAGAAGATTTCGTCGGTGTTTGAATTTGCTATTTGGTTTCTTAAAAGATACCATAATCAACACCAAATTCAGGACAGTATTTATCGTATTGTTGAAGTAAAACAATCGACAAATGGTCAGTATAAACTGGTTGTTCAGATTATTGGCAAATCTACAGTGGTTCAGTACGCCCCTGAAGAAATTGCCGTGAGCGACCGAATGCTTGAAGGATTCTCTAAAAGAGACATTCGAACAATTACTTATTTTGCATGCGAGCAGAATAAAAAACCAAGATATAAAATTATAATGCAAGAATTTTGTGATACTCTTAATAAAATTTTATTTAGATTGAAAAAACGTGATAGTGATGAAACCATTTTAAAGACAGCAGGTCAAATATCTCTAGATAAAAATCTAATTACTAATTTAAGTCAAGAAGATGTATGTAGCATCAGTTATATCGCCGGATATGAACAGTCGACTCATGAAAAATGCGCGAATGAAATTAAGAAAATTAACTTTTAGGCTCACTAAATGCCAATAATGAAAAAGAACATTTACATTATATCTCAAAATACTCATTCATTAGTAGGATATAAATATCTTATTTTTTTCAGCATGCTTTATATGAGTATTATGATTTGTAATGCAATATTAACAAATAGATATATCAGCTTGAGTAAAGATATTTTTGTACTTGGCGGTACATTAACTTCGCCATTAATATTTATTCTCGGAGATATTGTTGCTGAAATTTTTGGATATAAAGTAGCGAAACAGATGATTTGGTGCAGTTTTACATGCCAATCGATATTTGCAATTATCTGTTGGCTGATAGTTCGCGCTCCATATCCTACATTTTTCAATAATTATTATTCATACAATTTTGTGCTTGGCCAGCTTTTATATATTGTAATGAGCTCATTCATCGCATTTATCGTTTCTGGTCTGATCAATATTCACATCATAACAAAATGGAAAGTACTGTTGCAGGGTAGGTATTTTTGGTTAAGAAGTTTAGGTTCCTCAACAATAGCGGAAGCGCTTTATTCAGCCATAGCAATTGTAATGATGGAAATAGGCTCTATTCCCTTAACTAATATCTGGAAACTTATCTTAATAAGCTATCTCATCAAAGTAGCTTATTCTATAATTTTTGCAGCGCCCGGAAACTTAATTGTAAATTTCATCAAAAATACAACTAAAATTGATGTTTATGATTACCCTGCTAATTATAATCCCTTTAAAAATAATAGAAGCGAACTACTGCAAGCAGAAATTATCTAACCCTGTATTTTATCTTATAATTTAGCTCGGGGTCGCTCGTCGTCAATCAGCATAACCTGATCTTGATTAAGCAATCTATGATTTAGAATTTGTTCAATAACATTGTAAGCAGAATGATATATATCAGATGTTTCTGATGCGCGAGGTCCCGCGATATTAAGTTTACGAATATTATTATCTATAATCCAAATTGCAATATCATCAAGCTTGTAATTATCTGATAGATAAAAAATCAAACAAGGCTTGCGATGTTTTTCAGCCATTCCAATAGTATAAAGAGTTCCGCCCACTGGATCTTCTTTCACAATAATCAAGGTACCATCAGAATCTCGAGCATTTAATTCAGTTCTTTTTTTATAAATAGCATCTGGATCTAAACTTTCTTCAGGCGTTGGCATTGGCGCTTCTTTCAAATTATACTTTGCTGGAATAATACCATCTTCTGCCTTACGCCCATAAGAACACCAACCACCGTGAGCGATTTTAAGTTTAATTGCGATATCCAATGCCGCACGATCCACGCCCGTTTGCCCACCTGAAACCATTTCTTCTATAAAATTATTTTGCACCCACATTAAATATTTTTTTCTAGCATTTAAATAAAATAAACGACTTTTCATTGAAATATTTCCTCAAAGATATTTCTCACATCCCCACCCCGCCTAAAAAACTTAAAACATCTTCACCCCATCAGGAACCTTGGGATCAACCGTAATCAAACAAATCGCCCCATTCTCATCAGGAAAGCCCACTAGCAAAAATTCAGAAGTAAAACCAGCAATATTCTTATCACCCAGATTAATGCAGCCGGCAACTTGTCGTCCCAGCAAAGACTCCGGCGTGTAATGCACTGTTATTTGTGCTGATGTTTGCTTAATACCAATTTCGACACCAAAATCAACCCATACTTTATAAGCCGGTTTTTTTGCTCGCGGAAATGCTTCTACTTTGACAATTGTCCCAGCGCGTAAATCCACATTTTCAAATTCTTGATAGGAAATGATCATAATTAAAGTTCTTTTCAATAAAATGTAAATAATAGTATATTATGTCACACTCGGCACAGGCAATTAATCATGAAAAAAACTTTATTGATATTCATACTCTTACTCGCAAGGCATGCATGTTTCGCCTATCCCCTTCCCCATCCCTTCCCTCCCTTTCGCATTGCTGGCAATCTCTATTATGTTGGCACTGATGACCTCACAAGTTATTTAATCGTAACGCCAAAAGGAAATATTTTAATTAATAGCGAGCTTGAAGCTAATGTTCCCATGATCAAATCGAGTATTGAAAAACTTGGCTTTAAATTCAGTGATACAAAAATTTTATTGATTAGCCATGCTCACTTTGACCATGCTGCGGGCAGTCATTTAATTAAACAGCAAACAAATTCAAAATATATGGTCATGGATGCAGATGCCTCTGATGTTGAATCTGGCGGTAGAACTAATTTTAATTACGCTCATGATCCGAGTACTTATTTTCCTAAAACGATTGTCGATAAAATACTTCATGATGGGGATCGAATTGAATTAGGCGGAACTACCTTGATTGCACATTTAACAGCGGGCCATACACCCGGATGCACTTCATGGGAAATTCGACTGAAGGATCATGGCAAACAATACAAGGCCATTATCATCGGCAGTCTTAGCGTGAATCCCGGTTATCAATTAATTCACAATAAGACCTACCCCAATATTTTGCATGACTATCAACATGCGATTAAAGTATTAAAAGCACTTCACGGCGATATTTTTCTCGCTTCTCATGCAGGCATGTTTGATCTACAGAAGAAATATACTTTGTTAAATAAAACTAAATCTAATCCCTTTATTGATCCTCAAGCTTATGAGAAATATATTGCTAAGCAAGAGGTGATGTTTAATAGGGAGCTTGCAAAGCAGGCACTATGAATAAGTATTTTAATTTAGCTATTATTTACTTGACCACTAATCTAACCTAGCTTCACAAGGAACACGGAAATGGAAACACTCTACACGGCAACTTTTACGATTGTCTTGCTAGCAGTTGCAGCAGCCATGCTTGCCTATTATTTAAAAATATCCATCGCATTGATAGAAATAGTCGTTGGCATTATTGGTGGATATTTATTGAATCGCTGGCTACCAGCTTATCATCTCGATCTTAATTCCGCCTGGTTTACTATGCTAGCCAGTGTAAGTGCTTTGATGCTGACCTTTTTAGCAGGTTTGGAATTAGATGCAGAGCATATCAAACAAGAATGGCGAACCGCTTTGGTCATTGGTCTCGCTAGTTTTATCACGCCTTTTCTAGCTTGCGGTGCAATCGCCTATTATGGATTTGCTTGGTCTCTTCAAGCTAGCTTGCTAACAGGTCTTGTCTTATCGACCACTTCTGTTGCCATTGTCTATGGTAGCTTACTAGAAGGCGGTCTCACTGAAACAGACTACGGAAAAACACTCTTGGCCATCTGCTTCGTAACAGATTTTTGTACGGTGATGACCTTGGGACTCATATTTACACCCTTCACATTTTATACCATTTTGTTTTTTATCTCGGTATTGTTTATTTGCGCTATCTTGCCTGTCCTATGCAAAATACTATTTGCAAAATTTGGCAGAAAACCCACTGCATTTGAATTTAAATTCATTCTCCTCGCACTGATCTTACTAGGCATATTTGCCATCAGCGTGGGATATGAACCCGTTTTACCAGCTTTTTTCGTTGGTATTGCCTTATCCAATATTGTTGGCAATGATTCACAATTAGTTAAAAGTTTACAAACAACAACCTTTGGTTTATTGACGCCCTTCTATTTTATCCGTGCTGGTTTTCTCGTTTCTGTTCCCGTATTACTAACATCTAGCCTTCCTATTTTAATTTTTCTTGCAGCCAAAATTTTCTTCAAGGGAATAGGTATTTCTCCATGCATTTCATTCATGAATGCATTTAAACCTGAACGTATGTACACCCTCTTGCTCATGTCAACCGGACTTGCATTTGGCAGCATCGCTGCCTTATTTGGATTGACCCATCATATTATTAATGCAAATCAATATTCTTTATTAATTGCAGTCGTTGTGTTGAGCGCTATTGTGCCTGCTGTTTTTGCTAACTTATTTTTCTTTCCTAAAAAGCTTATACAAAATAACCATTAGAATCATACTAATCGGAGTCGCCACCCATCATGCACGATCCATTTGAAATTAAAAAAGCTGAAGCTAAAGATGTTCCCCTCATTTTTTCCTTCATTAAAGAGTTGGCAGAATATGAAAAATTATCCCATGAGGTTATTGCAACTGAAGCGCTATTGAAGGAAACATTGTTTGGTGAAAAGCCACATGCAGAAGTGATTATTGCTTATTTGAATCAAGAACCCGTCAGTTTTGCCTTGTATTTTCATAATTATTCAACCTTTCTAGGTCGTCCTGGCATTTATCTTGAAGATTTATACGTCAAGCCAGAAGCGCGAGGCCAAGGAATAGGTCAGAAAATATTAGCTTATCTTGCACATTTAGCAAAAGAAAGAAAATGCGGGCGCTTAGAATGGTGGGTATTAGATTGGAACGAAAGTGCCATTGCTTTCTATAAACGCATCGGCGCAAAAGCAATGGATGAATGGACAGTCTATCGTGTGACAGGAGAAGCCTTAAATGATTTAGCGGCAAGCTGGCAGAATCCTAAATAGTTTTTTCCTATCTTAGTCATAATCACAATCAATTATATTAATACACGCGCTATTGTTAAACTCATTAGTCCTAATGGAGTATCCTGACAATGGCGCCAGCAAAACTTTCACTTAAAATAAAAAAAATTAACATGCAAAATGCTGCCCCCTCTCGAGACTACACACTTGCACGTAAAATAATGCTGTATGTGATGCAGTATCGCAGAATAGCTGGCACCAAAAAATCATGCGCCACATCAGGTTGTGAAGCCTGTCTCACACCTCATCTAGGCCAGGTTATTTCTGCCATTGAAAGTAAGCAGCCAATCATCTTTGCGTTACCAGCCTTTCCTGCAAAATCACCCAATCCTGCCAAGGTCCTTGGAATACTTCCCGATATGGCTGAGCAACTTGCTCTTCAATTTCTTAATCATCTTTGCCAACAAATTCAAAAAATATATTCGCCAGGTGCTCGCATCATTTTATCTTCTGATGGAAGAGTTTTTAATGATGCAATTGGAATAGATGATAGAAATGTCAGTGATTATCAGCAAGCACTTTCTTTACTCATACAAAAAATGTCTTTCACTTTTATTTCTACCTTTAATCTCGATGATTTTTATTCAAGTCGTGATTTCAATCAAATCAGGCAGCAATTGATGATGCAATATGGCGAGCCATTGGAAATTCTCAAAGAAGCTGTTCGTAAAGGAAATCAAAAACCATGCAGCAGGGAGGAAGAAGAAATACATCGGCAATATTGCGGTATCACTAAATTTCTCGTAGAAGATGCCATGCACCCAGGACAAAGACTTAGCCGCAGCGCGATACAAAAAGAATGTAGACAACGCGCCTATATTGTCATTCAACGAAGCAGGGCTTGGAGTGAATTAATAGCAAAGCATTTCCCTCATGCTCTTCGTCTTTCTATTCATCCACAAAGCTGCGGCAGTTCTAAACTCGGTATTCGCTTGATGGAAGCAGAGAATTGGATGACGCCATGGCATGGTGTTGCTGTCGATATTGATGGGCGTTTTGCCTTACTCAAACGTGCACAAGCTGAAAAACTTGGCGCGCATTTAGTTTATCGTGAAGGGCAGCCAAGCCATTATCAATTAATTAGTGCGGAAAAAAATTTAGAGTTAAAGGAGATTTTATATGGAACATAAAACGACCTTGATTCGACCTTTCGGCCTACTCTTGGAACCAAAGAAATTTTTTGATGATTTAAGCAATCTTAATGTAAATCATTTACGTGAACTTGTTCGACGTGAACATCTCATTGTGTTGAGAGGATTTCGCAGCTTTCAACATGCTGAATCATTTTCAAATTATTGCCAAGGTTGGGGCGAGATAAGCATTTGGCCTTTTGGAAAAGTATTAGAGTTAATTGAGCAAGACAAGCCAGAAGATCATATTTTTGATAACAGTTATGTTCCACTTCATTGGGATGGCATGTATCGCCCGCAAGTGCCTGAATTTCAAATTTTTCATTGCGTGAAAGCACCATTATCAAACCAAGGAGGAAGAACCACTTTTTCAAATACGATTCTCGTCTTACAGAATGCTTCTGCTGATACAAAAAAACTTTGGAATAAGGTGACAGGCATTTATCAAAGAAAAATGGAATTCTATGATAGCAAGGTCGCATCACCCATTATCACCAAGCATCCTTATCAAGATTTTTTTGTCATTCGTTATAATGAACCTCACAATGAAAAAAAAGGCCATTTTATCAATCCGCCAGAGCTCAAGTTTACTGGCCTGAGCCATGAGGAATTAATAGAATTTCATTCTAGTTTGGAACAAATGCTGTATGCACCAAGTAATTTCTATGCGCATGAATGGCAAACAGGAGATCTAGTCATTGCAGATAATTTTTCACTGCTGCATGGCAGAGAAGCATTCATCTCTAAATCTCCTCGTCATCTTCAACGCGTTCATATTTTAAGTGACCCTCCTTTTGCCAACCCTGGTTTGGAAACTCGCAAATGAAAATCGAAAGCACCCAGCTTGTCATTGTTGGCGCGGGCCCTGTCGGTCTTATGTGCGCCTATCTGGCACAGCTATGTGGTATAGATCATATCGTTATAGATAAATCAGCTAGACCTTTAGAAGTTGGTCGAGCTGATGCTTTGAACGCACGTAGTTTGCAATTGCTCGAGTTAGCTGGCTTGTTTTCTGCGCTTTATCCTTTGGGAAAAACATGCAACACGAGTTCTGTTTGGGCAAATGGAAAATTTATTTCACGCCAATCTTCATGGTGGGATGAACTTGAAGGTTGCCTGCACAGGCATTTTCTCATGTTAGGACAATCGCACTTAGAAAATATTTTAGATAAAAAGCTCGCAGTAAAACGTTCAACAAAGATTGAAAATATTGAATTGAATGAGCAAGGATGTGTAACAACGCTCGCAAATGGAAAAAAAATTCGATCCAATTATCTCATCGGCGCTGATGGCTCTCATTCCTTTGTTCGCCAACATTTCAAAATAGCTTTTAATATTATTCGTCCGCAAATCATATGGGCAGTCATCGATGCCGTTATCGTCACAGATTTCCCCAAAGTACCTGAAATTATTGTTTTTCAGACTGATACTTCCGATGTGGCCTGGATTCCAAGAGAAGGAGACATTGATCGATTTTATGTAAGAATGGATAGACGAAATTTTACTTTAGAGGAAGCCATTGAAAAAATTAATCGTGCTATACAGCCGCATAATTTAAGTTTCAAAAATATTATTTGGTTTTCACAATTTTCTGTAAAAGAATCTGTTGCAGAAAATTTTTTTGTTCATGATCGTATTTTTCTTGCGGGAGATGCCTGTCATATTCATTCCGTCAATGGCGGACAGGGTTTAAATACAGGATTGGGAGATGCCTTTAATCTCATATGGAAATTAAATAAAGTAATAAATTATTCTGCTTCTCGCGCACTTTTGCAAACCTATGAAAATGAGCGTAAAGCGGTTGCGGAAAGCGTCATTGAAACTTCCGGTGAGCTTGTTCGCTCAACAAAATATTCAAGTGAAGGCACTCATGCACAAGATTATGTAAAAATCATAGAAAAACGTGCGGGAAATATCACAGGAATGGGAATACGTTATAAGGGCCAAGGACTTTGCGGTTCTCGCTTATTTGACTTTGAAATTTTCAATGAA
>JABDDF010000040.1 GCA_013287745.1 Gammaproteobacteria bacterium | reverse complement strand
ATTGAGAATGCGATAATCATCAATCGCAATAGAATTATCCAAGCTAGCGCCACGTGCTAAATTCATCGCTTGCAATTTTTCGAAATCAGCCATAAAACCAAAGGTACGAGCACGGCTCACTTCTTTCACATAGGAAAGGCTAGAGAAATCGAGGGTGGCTGTTTTGTGCTGCGCTTTAAAAAGGGGATGATCAAAATCAATGGTAAAAGTAACTTTAAATCCATTAAAAGGCTCAAAACAAGCCCATTTATCGCCATCTACTATTTTCAATTTCCGCTTGATACGAATAAAGCGTTTAGGCGCTTCTTGCTCTTCAATACCTGCTGATTGAATAAGAAATACAAAGGGCCCGGCGCTGCCATCCATGATGGGAATTTCTGAGGCAGTCACATCTACGTAGGCATTATCAATGCCCAAACCAGCAAAGGCAGATAATAAATGTTCCACTGTAGACACTCGCACATTACCATTCATCAGCGTTGTGGATAAAGTGGTATCACCCACATGCTCCGCAAGCGCAGGCATTTCCACTATAGGATCAAGATCAATACGACGAAATAAAATGCCAGCATTAATAGGCGCTGGGCGTAGGGTGAGTTCGGCGCGTTCGCCGCCATGCAAAGTGATGCCGGTCGCTTTTATTACATTCTTTAAAGTACGTTGTCTTATCATTTTTGGCTTCTGACTAAGTCTAATACTTTGACATACTAACATAATACGATGTTTTTTCGAAATAAAATAATCAATCAAATGTATTAGGGTTTTTATGCATAATTATTAGGCGTCTTCTTCCTCTTTTCGGCGAAGGAAAGCTGGAATATCCAAATAATCAATATCATGCATCTTATCTATAGCAACGGCCCTTGCCGGCTGCGCAGAAGATGGCTCAGGTCGAGGAGAAAGCACAGGTGACGCAGTTTGACGACGCATAATAGCGGGTTTATCGAATTGCTCATAATCAAGTGAAGACTCTGAACTTAAACTCTTGTTACCAATAACTTCAATAGCCGGCATTCTAAGGGCCGCAGCAACTTGTTTTCTACCTAAGCCAGTCACAATGACAGTGACTCTTACTTCATCACGTAACTCAGGATCAATGACAGTACCAACAACAACGGTCGCTCCATCTGAGGTAATCGCTTTGACTACTTCCCCTACTTCTTCAAATTCACCAATAGAAAGATCCAAGCCTGCGGTAATATTGACAAGCACACCTTTGGCACCGCTTAAATCAACATCTTCTAATAATGGACTTGCAATGGCGGCTTCTGCTGCTAAACGCGCACGATTATCACCAGAGCTGACACCTGTTCCCATCATTGCCATACCCATTTCAGACATGACTGTGCGCACATCGGCAAAGTCGACATTGATTAAACCAGGACGTGTAATCAGTTCAGCAATACCTTGTACAGCACCGCGCAATACATCATTTGCCGCTTTGAATGCATTAATCAAGGTAACATTCTTGCCTAATACACTGAGTAATTTGTTATTAGGAATCGTGATGAGCGAATCCACATATTGTGATAAATTTGCAATTCCCTGTTCGGCAGTTTGTAAACGCATTCTGCCTTCGAATGAAAATGGTTTAGTCGTTACGGCGACCGTTAAAATACCTAATTCTTTTGCAATTTGTGCAAAGACAGGGGCTGCACCCGTTCCTGTACCGCCGCCCATACCAGCAGCAAGAAACACCATATCAGCACCCGTTAAAGCCGTACGAATTTTTTCTCGATCTTCTTCTGCTGCACGACGTCCGACTTCAGGATTTGCGCCCGCACCCAGACCGCGCGTAATGTTTTCGCCTAATTGGATAATCGTATTGGCAGATGAATTTTTTATCGCTTGGGAATCCGTGTTGGCTGCAATAAATTCCACGCCTTCAATATGCCCTGCCATCATGTGTTCGATAGCATTGCCGCCGCCACCGCCAATACCGACCACTTTAATCACTGCATTTTGTTGACACGTATCTAATAATTCAAACATGCCATTACTCCAATTGTTGTTCTAAATTCGGTATTTCCGCTAAAACCAGGTAATGTTTGTTTTCTCGCTCCAAACGCGCCATCCATGGCGCTAGGGATTACATTCCATTAATCCAGTCGCTAGAAAACAAACATTACCTGGTTTTAGCGGAAGCTATTATCATAAGTTTTAAAAATTACCCTGAAACCAATTCTTCATGCGTGACCATAAACTTTTCATACTCGGTTGATTGATCACTAACTCACGCTGACTTTGACGCTGCCTTTGACCATACACTAGCAAACCCACGCCTGTGGCGTAAATAGGATTGTGAATGATATCTGATAATCCTGTTACATTATAAGGTTTACCGATACGCACTGGTATTTTGAAAATGCGCTCAGCTAATTCCTGCGCACCTATCACCTTAGACGCACCCCCTGTTAGCACGATACCCGCAGCCATTAAATCTTCCAATCCACTACGCTGTAATTCTGCATGAGCAAGCAAAAATAATTCTTCATAACGCGCTTCTACCACTTCTGCCAAGGCTCTCGCTGGAATACGTCTTGCCACTCTATCGCCTGTTGTAGGTATTTCAATGGTTTGATTACTGTCGACTAAATCCTGCAAGGCACAGCCATGATTAATTTTAATTTCTTCTGCATTGCGAGTCGGGGTACGCAGGGCTATGGCAATATCATTGGTGACTTGATCCCCTGCAATAGGAATAACGGCAGTATGCCGAATGGCGCCATCAGTAAAAATAGCGATGTCACTTGTACCACCGCCAATATCGATCATGCATACGCCTAATTCTTTTTCATCTTCTGTTAAGATCGATTGACTAGAAGCAAATTGTTCTAACACGATATCGCTGGCTGCCAAACCACAGCGCTTCATACATTTTACGATATTTTGCGCAGCACTCACTGCACCTGTCACAATATGCACCTTAGCTTCTAAGCGCACGCCAGACATACCAACCGGTTCACGAATAGAATCTTGATGATCAATAATAAATTCCTGAGGTAAGACATGCAGAATTTTCTGGTCTGCGGGAATGGCGATCGCTTTGGCGGCATCGATCACTCGATCAACATCATTTTGTGAGACTTCATGATCACGAATCGCAACAATGCCATGAGAATTGATACTGCGAATATGACTGCCTGCAATTCCTGTAAAGGCTGAGAAAATCTCACAGCCCGCCATATGCTCGGCATCTTCAACCGAACGTTGGATGGATTGCACAGTGGATTCAATATTCACCACCACCCCGCGTTTTAAGCCCTGCGAGGGATGTGTGCCAAATCCAATTACATTGAGTTTGCCATCCATGGTGATTTCACCCACGAGGGTGACGACTTTAGAGGTACCAATATCGATACCTACTAGTAAATCTTTATTTATTGGCTTCTTTGCCATAATTTATTCTTCCAATTCTAACTGGCCAGAATGACGGACTGTTTTCCGAAAATCAATCAGTCCTAGGTCTCAAGCGGCGCCTTCCATCGCACCGCCACCCCATTAGGATAACGTAAATCAATATATTCTACATCTTTCGCTCGCTCCCCGACGATTTTCGGGTACACTTTCACAAAATGATTGAGACGAGTCAAGATATCTTTGTGCCCAATCTGCAGCATAATTCCATTATCGAGTGTTAACTTCCATGTACGATAAGACGTTAACTCTAAACTAGCGATTTTAGCATGTAATGGGCTTAACAAGCGATTAATGTCTTTAAAATAACTCAACATCACAATTTGCTGACCATCAGGCCCAATTAAACGCGGCAAAGCAGGCGGATAAGTCGCACGTTTAGGAGAAAATAATTCACCAGACTCACTCAATAGCATGTCATTGTTCCAATAGGCTACCGCGGTTTTCTCAATCAGTATGATATCAAGTTGATCTGGCCATTGACGTTTAACACTGATGTCGTAAATCCAGGGCATTTGACGTAATTGATCACGAATATAATCAATATTGGTATTAAAAAATCCCGCTCTGACCAAAGGCGTTAACAATTGCTGAACATCGCTCGGTTCAACATGTCGAATACCATAAACGCGCACTGTGCTTATGGGGAAAAAATGAGAAAAATCGATACGATTTGCCGTAAAAAAGGTGGAAAGAACAATAGCACCTAAGAGCAAGATTTTAACAGCTTGCGCTAGGTAATGATAAATATAATGTGATCGCCTATGCTTTCTCAGATCCATTCATTTTTTTGCCAATAATACATACTTCAGGAATTAATTGTATACCCGTTTTTTGCTCGACTGTGGCACGCACTTCGCCAATCAAACTTTCAATATCTGCAGCCGTTGCGCTTTGTTCATTAATAATAAAATTCGCGTGTTTGGAAGAGACGCAGGCGCCGCCCAAGAGCCTGCCTTTTAAACCGCATTCTTCAATGAGGCGTCCCGCATGACTGCCTGATGGATTACGAAAAACAGAACCGCAATTCGCTGTGCCAGTCGGTTGAGTCGTATTGCGCTTTTCCAATAAATCGCGAATGTACTGCAGTGATTTTTCCTTATCGCCCGGCATCAAGGGAAAATATCCCGCCACAAACCATTCATCAGCAAAACGCAGCACATGCCTATATCCCACTTCAAATTCCGTCGCTGGCCGTATTTTAATTTCGCCATGGCGGTTAATTGTTTCAACACTATGGACGAAACTCCAAGTCTCGCCGCCAAAACAACCTGCATTCATTGCCAAAGCACCCCCAACCGTACCAGGAATGCCCGCCATAAATTCCAAACCCGTCAAACCAAGACGCGCACTAAAACGCGCTAATTGCGCGCAAGCCACACCTGCTTCTGCACGAATCATTTGCGGTTCTGTTTGCGCTAAATCATTCAAACCGCCCTGGGTCACAATGACCATACCTTCTACGCCGCCATCACGCACGAGTGTGTTACTACCCAAACCAAGCCAGGTCAAAGCAACTGATTTGGGTAATGATTGCAAAAATACAGTGAGGTCTTGTAAATCAGCAGGAAGATATAAGCCTTCAGCAGCACCGCCCGTACGCCATGAAGTATAATGCGCGAGAGAAGCATCCCATTCTAGGCGGCCGCGTAATTCGGCCATGATATTTAAATCCATCTTCATTGAACTGCCGTTTCTCTCAAGTTAGTTGCTGCCAAACGTGCGGCTAAGGCGCCAATGTTACCCGCCCCTTGCATCAATAAAATATCGCCGTCTTGCAATTCATTTTCCAATAAACCAGGCAAGGCATCATGTTTTTCTACAAAAATAGGAGAGGCTTGTTTATGCTTTTGCATGGCAGAAACAAGTGACCTAGCATCAGCACCAGCAATATATTCTTCACCTGCAGAATAAACCTCGAGCAACATCAGTTTATCCGGCAAAGACAGCACATCACAAAAATCCATAAATAAATCGCGTGTACGAGTAAAGCGATGCGGCTGGTAAACCATCACTAAGCGCTGCCCCGGCCAACTTTCTCTTGCCGCTTGCAAGGTTGCCGCTATTTCACGCGGATGATGACCATAATCATCAACGAGCGTCACCTTTCCGCCTTTTGATAAAGCAAAGTCACCATACACTTGAAAACGCCTGCCAATACCAGCGAAATTTTCAAGCGCATTAGTAATAGCGAAGTCTTGCACGCGTAATTCAGAAGCAACAGCAATGGCAGCAAGGGCATTTAATACATTATGCCGTCCAGGTAAATTCAAAGTGACCTGGAGTGACGACTGACCCTTAGGCCGTTCAACCGTAAACTGGGTCTTCATGCCTAATTGCGTATAAGAGAGCGCTCTGACATCAGCTTCTTTCGTCATCCCATAAGTCAGAATAGGACGTGATAATTGCGGTAGAATTTCTTGCACAATAGGATCATCTAGACATAGCACAGCCAAGCCATAAAAAGGCAGACGATGCAAAAATTCAATAAAGGTCGCTTTTAATTTAGCAAAATCACCTGCATAGGTTCCCATGTGATCTTGATCAATATTAGTTACAATTGAAATCATGGGGTTGAGATAAAGAAATGAAGCATCACTTTCATCAGCTTCTGCCACTAAGTAATGTCCGCGCCCCAATCTCGCATTACTGCCCACGCTATTTAAACGACCGCCTATCACAAAAGTGGGATCGAGCCCTGCTTCTGCAAGAATACTCGTGACTAAGCTCGTGGTTGTCGTCTTACCATGAGTACCAGCGACTGCGATACCATAGCGAAAACGCATGAGTTCTCCCAGCATTTCTGCACGGGGAACAATAGGGATACGCGCATTGCGTGCTGCGACAAATTCAGGGTTGTCCCAATTCACCGCCGAAGAACGCACCACGACATCGGCATTATTAACGTTGGCAGCATCATGACACTGATAAATCACTGCTCCCATGACACGCAGCCATTGCGTCAAGGAATTTTCAGATAAATCTGATCCAGAAACGGTATAGCCCTGCCGCAATAATACTTCTGCAATGCCCGCCATGCCGGCACCGCCAATTCCTACAAAGTGGACATGTTTGATATGTCCCATTTCTAACATCCAGCTCAAAGGCTTAGCTCCTCACAAATTTCCACGATTCTTTCTGCCACATTGGCCTTACGTAACTGATAGGCAGCTTGCGCCATATCTCGGCATTTTTGCCGTTCATAAACGAACCCTTTTACTATAACTGCTAATTGTCCTTCTGTTAATTCTCTTTGCTGAATACACAGGGCAGCACCGCCACGCACCATAAATTCAGCATTCGCTGTTTGATGATCATCTACAGCATGAGGAAAGGGCACGAAGATGGCACCTAATCCTGCTGCGCATAATTCAGAAACAGTGGAAGCACCAGCACGACACAGTACGATATCTGCCCAAGCGTAGGCTTGACTCATATCCTTAATAAAAGGATGAAGATTCACCGTTAACCCCATTGACTCATATTGTTTTTTTGCTAACTCAAAATGCTTATTCCCTGTTTGATGCCAAACCTCAGGGCGTTCATTAGCCTTTAATTGGGCCAATACCTGTGGCACTATTTCATTGAGCACTTGCGCACCCAGGCTACCCCCCAAAACTAATAAACGCAAGGGAGGATGATGCTCTGCAAATCTTTTCTCTGGCGCTAAAATATTTGCAATCTCAGCTCGCACCGGATTACCCACTGTGATGACTTTCGCACTGGGTTTAAATGCCGATGGAAAGCCTTCTAGGATTTTCTTAGAAAAGAAAGCTAAAATTTTATTGGTCAAGCCTGCTTTTGCATTTTGCTCATGGATAATAAGAGGACGACCCAACAACCAGCTAGCAATACCGCCTGGCCCGCTCGCAAAACCACCCATGCCAATGACCGCATCTGGCCGAACCTGCTTAATAATTTGCATCGCTTGCCGTAAAGCTAGCAGAATTTTCCATGGTGCAGTCAATAAAGTCTTCATGCCCTTACCACGTAATCCGCCAATCGTGATGACATGCAAGGGATAGCCTTCTTCCTTAACCAGACGTGATTCCAAGCCTTGGCTGGTTCCCAACCAATGAACTTCTACTCCCTGTGCCTGCAAACAATGGGCGATAGCAAGCCCAGGGAAGATATGCCCTCCCGTTCCGCCTGCCATAATTAATATACGTTTAAGTTGTATTTTGTCGGTTTTCATAGTCAATACGTAATAGAAGAGCAATCACAATACAGCTAACGAGGGCGCTGCTGCCGCCATAACTCATCAAAGGCAGGGTTAAACCTTTGGTAGGCAATAGCCCCGAATTAACACCAATACTCACAATAAATTGAATTGCTATCCATAAACCAAAGCCATAGGCTAAAAATCCAGCAAAATGACGGCCTAGCTGCTGTGCCTTTTGTCCAATCATAAAGATTCGGATGACTAATAGCAAAAATAAGCTCATCACCAATAAAATACCCATTAAGCCTAACTCTTCAGCAATCACAGCGAATAAAAAATCGGTATGCGCCTCAGGCAAATAAAACATTTTTTGAATACTTTCACCTAAACCCACACCAAACCAACCACCACGGCCAAAAGCAATCAATGATTGCGTCAGTTGATAGCCTGTATCAAAGGGGCGCTCCCAAGGATTTAAAAAACCCGTTAGGCGCGCTAATCGATAAGGTGCAGAAATGGCAATCAGCGCCATTGCGCCCAATACTGAGGAAAATAATAATAGAAAATGCTGTAGACGCATGCCAGCTAAAAACATCATGCCCAGGGCTGTTGCAACGACTACCACAGTTGCACCGAAATCCGGTTCTCGCAAAAGTAGTACAGCAATTGCGGCCAGAATCAGCATGGGCTTTATAAACCCGCTCCATTGAAAACGTATTTCATGATTACGCCTGACAAGATAACCCGCCATATAAATCACCATCATAAATTTTGCGAGTTCTGATACTTGAAAGCTAAGCGGGCCATATCCCAACCAGCGCGCACTGCCATTGACAGTGTGCCCTATGCCAGGTATCAAGACTAAGGCAAGCATGAGCATCACACTCAACAAAAGATAGCCGCCCAGTTTTTCCCAAAAAACGATTTCAAACTGAATAATAAAACTGCCCAGTACAATACCAAGAGCGAGATAAACAAGCTGCTTAAAAAGAAAATAAAAGGGTTGGTGCATTTGCTTGTCGGAAATGACGATGGATGCGGAAGTCATCATCAATAAACCAAATAAAGCAATACAAAGTACGGCGAAGACAAACCATTTATCGTAATAGGTGGGAGCAGTCACGGTTGGACGAGTGATTGAATAAGAACGCATAAATGGCTCCAAGGAGTAAATTCGTCGTTGGGTAGATATTCGTCGTTGCTGAAGCGTTCGTCGTTGCGAAGATGGTCGTCGTTGCGAGGAGCGCTTTTTGCGACGAAGCAATCCAGGCTTGGACTTTTATAAAAAAGCAACATTTGATAAAAGTCCAAGCCTGGATTGCTTCGTCGCAAAAAGCGCTCCTCGCAACGACGACCATCTGCGCAATGACGAACGTTTACGCAATGACAACATTTATTCACAACCCCACCAATCAAAGCTGCTCCACCAACTCAGTAAAAACCTCACCGCGATGCTCATAATTCTTAAACATATCAAAACTCGCGCAAGCAGGCGACAATAATACACTATCATCAGCTTGCGCTGTCTGCGCTGCTTGCTCAATCGCTTCCGATAAAGTGTTTGCAAAGGAAACTGGCACTTGATGATCCAAGACTGCAGCAAGTTCAGTGGCAGCTTCACCAATCAATACAACATGACGCGAGTATTGTTTAATCGCTGGCAGCAGCGAATGAAAATCAGCATTTTTTCCGACACCGCCAGCAATCAAAATTAATTTCCCATTAATCTCTCTTCCTAAACCTTCAATCGCAGCCTGTGTTGCGCCTACATTAGTTCCCTTGGAATCGTTATACCATTTCACTCCCTGTCGTTCGCGAATAAATTGACAACGATGCGGCAAACCTTTGAACTCGCGTAAAACGTCAAGCATGGGTGCAAATGGCAGTCCAAAAGCAAATCCTAAAGCCAGCGCAGCCAAAGCGTTTGCTTGATAATGACGACCGACAACAGGTAATTCTCGCACAGCTAATAGAAGCTCATCGCCAAAGGCTAAATAACTTTCCCGCAAACCAAATTCACGCTCGCCTGGAGTTTGCAAAGTAAAATGAAAAGAGGAAGGCGCATTGGCATATTCAGTCAGCCTATCATCACGATTACATACTGCCGTTTGACAATCATGATAGACACGAAGTTTTGCTTGCTGATATTCAGTGACAGTTGCATAGCGATCCATATGATCTGGTGTGACATTTAAGACAGTGGCAACGCGGGGCTTTAAAGAATAAGTCGTTTCTAATTGAAAACTTGATAATTCTAAGACGTAAGCTTCGGCAGATTCAGAAAGTAAATCTAAGACAGGCACGCCCAAATTACCGCCGACCGCCGCGCGAAAACCTGCTGCTTGCATCATGAGACCCACCAAAGTAGTCACCGTGCTTTTTGCATTCGTACCTGTAATGGCAATCACTGGCGCAGTCACTGCTTGCGCAAATAATTCAATATCGCCAATCACAGGGATGCCGCGTTGTGCGTGTTTTGCAATGACAGGGTCTTTAACACTCATCCCCGGACTCATCACAATGCAAGCTGCTTGATCGAATAAGCTGCAATCTAAGCTGCCAACATGCATGGAAACATCAGGAAAAGCTTGTTGAAAGTTTGCTAATTGCGGCGGTTTCGGACGTGAATCAACGATAGCAATCGCTGTGCCGCGCTTATAAAGATAGCTGGCACAAGAAAATCCTGTGAGCCCCATACCAACAACAACGTGTAATTGATTCGACATGTGAAAACCTATCGCAGCTTCAAGGTTGCCAAGCCACATAATACCAGCACAAAGGTAATAATCCAAAAACGGACGATGACCCGCGGTTCTGGCCAGCCTTTTAATTCAAAATGATGGTGAATCGGCGCCATTTTAAAAATTCGTTTGCCGGTTAATTTAAAGGAGCCGACTTGCAAAATGACAGAGACTGTTTCTAAAACAAAGATACCGCTCATAATGAAAAAGACGATTTCCTGCCTCACAATAACTGCGATGCTACCTAGTGCCGCACCTAGAGCCAAGGCCCCCACATCGCCCATAAAGACTTGCGCAGGATAAGTATTAAACCAAAGAAAACCCAAGCCTGAGCCCACTAAGGCGCCGCAAAATATGACTATCTCCCCCGCGCCAGGCACATAGGGAATGGCTAAATAATTAGCATAGTGAAGATTACCCTCAGCATAGGCAAAGACGCCTAAGGCTGCACTGATCATGACAGCTGGCATGATGGCAAGACCATCGAGACCGTCAGTTAAATTAACCGCATTACTCGTACCCACGATGACAAAATAAGTCAGCACGATAAAAAAAGGCCCCAAGGCAAGAGAAAGATTTTTAAAGAAAGGCAAAACCAAGGCCGTTTCTACCGGTAATTTTGCAAAAAAATAAAGATAGCAGGCTGCACCCAAGCCCAATAAAGATTGGCATAGGTATTTTTGTTTTGCAGGCATGCCGCGGCTATGTTTTAACACTAACTTGCGATAATCATCCCAATAGCCAATGGCGCCAAAACCCAAAGTGACCCAGAAAACCAACCACATGTAACGATTAGAAAGATCGCTCCACAATAAAGTGCTGATTGAAACAGAAATAAGAATCAGCGTGCCGCCCATGGTCGGCGTGCCTGCCTTAGAAAAATGAGATTGGGGACCATCATTACGAATAACCTGACCCACATGACGTGAACTCAGCTGGCGAATGAAACTTGGCCCTAAAATCCACGCGATGCTTAAAGCCGTTAGTGTGGCTAAAATTGCTCTTAAAGTGAGATATTGAAATACATGAAATACATGGAAGTATTGAGCTAACCAACTGCTTAACCAGAGTAACATTGCACTCTCCACTAAATGGTAGGATGAATTTTGGCACCCTCACCCCCTGCCCCTCTCCCCTCGCAAAAAGCGCTCCGGGAGAGGGGAGCGTTCTAAGTTATTCCGAGGAGAAAATTCAGAACTCTCCCCTCTCCCGGAGCGCTTTTTGCGAGGGGAGAGGGGCAGGGGGTGAGGGCCATGCCAACCTAATCCACCCTACACTTTGATAAATAAAAACCGGCTTTGTCTACATCATCAAAGGGGAACTTTTCATCTCCGATTTGTTGATAATGCTCAGCACCCTTACCTGCAATTAAAATACAATCACCCGCAGCAGCCCATTGTATACTCTTCTCAATCGCTTTAGAACGATCCAATTCCACACAGACGCGCTCAGGAAATCGAAATCCCTGAGCTATTTCAGCCGCAATAACTTCTGGATTTTCATGACGCGGGTTATCATTGGTCACAATGACTTGATCTGCTAATTCTTCTGCAATCTTAGCCATGAGCGGCCTTTTACCGCGATCACGTTCGCCGCCACAGCCAAAAACACAAAACAATTTACCCGATGTGAGGCTTCGTAATGTCGATAATACTTTTTCCAAGGCATCTGGTTTATGTGCATAATCAACAATCACCACTGGCTTATTTTGCTGATGAATAGCTTGCATGCGGCCAGGCACAGCCTTTAATTGTGCAAGCTGCTTTATTACAGCATCAAAAGGCAGGCCATAAACACAGAGCGCTGTGAGTACGGCCAAGGCATTACTCAAATTAAATTGCCCTAATAAGGGTAAAAATAAATCGCTTTCGCCCCAGGGTGTATGCACACGAGCTTGCACACCTTGGGCACTCAATAAAACAGAATCAGCATAGACATAATGAATATGCGCTTGAAATTCACTAGGCGGCCGCGTGCTATAAGCATAGACAGTTTTAATGGCTGCCAAATCAGGCAGCCATTTTTGGCCATAGGCATCCTCTACATTAATCACCACTTGTTTAGTCGCCGCTTCTGCAAGAAATTGATACTTCACACTGGCATAAGTCGCCATGTCACCATGATAATCTAAATGATCTTGCGATAAGTTGGTAAAAATACCCAATTCAAATGTAATAGCTTGAATACGTTCTTGAGCAATACTATGCGAGGAAACTTCCATCGCCAATGCTTTCGCACCCCCGTCATATAATTGTTTAGCGATTTTTTGCAAACTAATTGCATCAGGCGTCGTCAAACCTGCTTCACCCAAGGCGCCATAAAAACCACTGCCTAAAGTGCCGATCAAGCCGCAAGGAATATGCAATTCTTGTAAAATTTGCGCGAGAAAATGCGTGCATGATGTTTTACCACTGGTGCCAGTCACACCTAAGACGCGAAGTGATTGCAAAGGATAATCATAGAAATGCGCGGCTAATTGACCCACTTGCTTTTGTAAATAAGGCAGTGCAATAACGGGAACCTCTCCTTCCCAAGAAAGAGATGATGCCCCATCAACTAGAATGGCACTCGCCCCTCTTGAAATAGCATCAGGAATATAAGTACGGCCATCAAGATGCGCGCCCTTAATAGCAAAAAATAAGCCATTTGCTTGCACTTCACGGCTATTAAGATACAAACCAGAAATAGGACGATCTACTTCTGATGAAATGGGAAAAAGTGAATCCAGTAAATAAGCAAGCTGCATATCAATCTCGTCAAGCCGCATCGGGCGGCACATTTAAAATACGTAAAATGCCTTCCATGATTTTTTTAAATACGGGGCCAGATACCGTGCCGCCATGATAGTATTTTCCTCGTGGATTATGCATCACCACGGCTACAACTAAGCGCGGATCAGAAATCGGCGCAATGCCAACAAAGATGGCATTATAATTATGTTTTTCATAACCGCCATGACTTGCAATCCAAGCTGTGCCCGTTTTACCGCCTACACGATAACCGGGAATACGCGCCATATATCCTGTCGCTCCCTTTTCTGTCACCACAGATTCAAGCAGCAAGAGGATTTGATTGGCTATGTCTGCATCCATAATTTGTTCGCCAGCAGGCGGATGGTCAAGACGCAGTAAAGACACTGGCAGTTTTTTCCCATGCATAGCAATCACCGCATAAGCTCTTGCCAATTGCAAGGTATTAATGGAAAGTCCATAACCCCAGGCCAAGGTAGCTAGGGTAAAATCCCCCCAGGGTTGATGCTTAAGCAAAGAACCACTTTGTTCGCCTGGAAAACCAATACCTGATACTTCGCCAAAACCAACACGATGCAAGATTTCCCATAATTGATCACGCGGCAGAGTCAAAATCATTTTGGTCACGCCCACATTGCTCGATTTATCTAAAATTTGTCTGACTGTCAGCAAACCATTATTGTGTTCATCTTTCACCAGATTATGTCCTACCCGCATCCAGCCAGGCGAAGTATTAATCACCGTATCAGCTGTGTAGTGCCCGCTCTTTAAGGCAAGAGAAATACTAAATGCCTTCATCGTCGAACCTGGCTCAAAGGTATCGGTCACCGCACGATTACGTAAATTTTCCGTATTAGGAATAAGACG
>JABDDF010000039.1:160-14717 GCA_013287745.1 Gammaproteobacteria bacterium | reverse complement strand
TTCATCTCATTTAGCAAGGAACATTTAAATATTTTTCCGCATAAAAATGCGGGAAAATAGCGGAAATTTGATTATCTTGCTTGACTGAGTTTGATCCTGTTGGTATAAATCACACTTCGTTAACAAGCTGTGAATAAAGGGATGTTGGCTTGTTAAACAAATGTTGATGATGAGAATAATTATTTTAACTATGGATAGAGAGAAGAATATGAATAGAACAGAACTTATAGACCATGTTGCTGAACAAGCCGGATTAACAAAAACAGCTTCATCAAGTGCGGTAGATGCGCTATTCACGGCTATTATTAGTTCATTGCAAAAAGGCGATCCTGTCGTTTTAGTGAATTTTGGTACGTTTACGGTTAAACAGCGAGCTGCTCGTGAAGGTCGTAATCCATCCACGGGAGAAAAAATTACAATCAAGGCATCTAAAGTTGTTGGCTTTAAAGCAGGCAAAGCCTTTAAAGAAGCAGTTAAGGCTGATAAAGAAGCGGTCAGTGGAGCAGTAGAGTAGTTATAGCAGCGTTAATTTTGAGTGTGGCTTTGTTTACAATTCGCTAGGCTAGCGTATTTGCGAAATTGCTGGGTGCTTAGCTCAGCTGGGAGAGCGGCGCCCTTACAAGGCGTAGGTCGTGGGTTCGATCCCCTCAGCACCCAAATAAAAACATTGTAACTATAGTGAAATTGTTATAAAAAGTGTTCCAATGGAGTGGTAGTTCAGTTGGTTAGAATATCGGCCTGTCACGCCGAGGGTCGCGGGTTCGAGTCCCGTCCACTCCGTTTTATTACTCGATGTCCTAGTGCAGAACTTGGAACATCGCATTTGAAAATAGGGAAATAACCAGAGAGTGACAACATGCTTCAAACCATTCGTGAACATACACAAGGTTGGATAGCAGGAGCTATTATCAGCGTCATTATTTTGACGTTTGCATTATGGGGAATTCACAGCTATTTTGTCGGCGGTGCTGCAAATACTAATGTTGCTGAAGTTAATGGTGTAGAAATTACCAAGGAGCAACTGGCAGTCACCTACGAACGTATACGCCGTCAAACGCAGGTTCAATATGGCCCCAATCATCCCTTTACAGCAAAAGACGAGCTGGCTTTAAAAAGCCGAGCCTTACAAGCCTTAATCGAAATCGAAACTTTAAAGCAAGCTTCTTATCGCCAGGGGTTTCGCATCTACGATAGGCAAATTGATAATTACCTGCAAAGCATGCCGGAATTTCAAGTGGATGGTCAATTTTCAGTTGAGCGCTTTCAGGGGATTTTATCCTCCACCATGCTATCGACGGGCGAATTTTTAGATTTAATTAAAACAAGCTTGCTGATAGATCAACCTCGATTAGGTATTATGCTGACTTCATTTGCATTGCCAGATGAAACGACTTATACCATCTCATTAGTTAATCAAGAACGCGATGTTGCTTATGTTAATATTCCCTTGCAATCGGCACTGTCAAAACTCAGTGCGATCTCGCCAGCGCAAATTAAAGAATATTATGAGAAGCATAAAAGCGATTTTATGACGCCAGAACAAGTTAATATTGAGTATCTTCAATTATCACTAAACGATCTGACAGCCGCTATTCCCAGCCCTGAACCTGTTCTAAAGAATTTTTATAATGAAAATATTAATTCGTATACTCAAGCTATGCAGTGGAAGATTGCGACAGTTGAAATTCCAGAGACCTTGCCTACGCCAACACAGGATGAGTTAAATCAATTAAAAAAGAAGGCCGACAACCTTGTTAGGCAATTAAAAACAAATGCTAAGTTTGATAAACTAGCCCATGATTTTGCCGCTAAAATAACAGAATATAAATGGCTGACCTTAAATCAAGTGCCGCCTGAAGCGCAGAAAGCAGTGGCACAATTAACCAAGCCAGGTCAGGTATCAGCACCTTTTAAGACGGCACATGGTTTTATGATTGTGAAGGCGATTGCTATACAAGCGCCACAGATTCAAAGTTTTGAATCTGTTAAGGATAAGGTTAAAGAAGCCTATGTGAGACAGCATGCAGAAGAAAAATTAGCTAGTCTGCGAGATCAATTAGCTGATCTTACTTATGAACATCCCGATTCACTGCAGCTTGCTGCAAAAGAGCTTAATTTGCCGATTAAAACAAGTGAGTTATTTTCAAAAGATAAACCCGGCAAAGATATTTCACAAAATAAAAAAGTGCGTGATGCTGCCTTCAGTAATGATGTATTAAATTTGCAAAATAATAGTGATGTGATTCAAGTGAGTCCTGACACCTTGATTGTATTACGTGTTAAGTCACATGTTGCTTCTACTTTGCTGCCCTTGACTAGTGTTTCTCAGCAAATAGAAGCCAAGTTGAAAGCACGGCAAGAAGAAGCTGGGTTGGCAGATTATGCTAAGGATCTCCGACAAAAATTATTGTCAGGTAGTGATGCAGAGCAATTAGCAAAATCGCTTAAATTAACATGGACGCAGCTCGGCTTTATCGGGCGTTATTCTACTAAGGTCGATTCAGCTATTTTAGATTTGGCTTTCCGTATGGCTAACCCGGCGAATCATCAAAATCATGTTGCCTATGATATTACTCGCGTACCGAATGGCTATGCTATTGTCGCATTGAAAGCAGTTAAGCAAGGCAGTGTTTCGGATACGAAACAATATTCTGTTTTTGCTGAGCAAATGCAAGATAGCGAGGGCGTATTAGAATACGAATTGTATAAACAAAGCCAGGCTAAAAGCACGAAGATAAAAATACAGCAGACATCCTAATTATTTAAAATAAATTCTAATTGTTGATGAATAATAGGCTCATGAATACAATAATGATAAGACCTAGGACCACAACCTAAGACTAAGAGGTCTGGCAGAAATCGTATATAAGTGTATAATATGAAGGCAATAAATACTTAATCTATTGATTGTCAATAACTTATTACAATTCGAGGCTGGCAAGTAGTGAAATCGAGAGGCACAATTCAATTACTGGGTCCGCGCAATCATAGCCCACTTAGTGATGCTAAGAAAGCATTATTAAGTGAATATTTTTGGGCTAATCAAGATATCAGTTTTTTCTTTCCAGCTGAGTACGAACATCAGGGGGAGAGATTCACATCAGCTGAATTTTGGTCGAAGCGAGAGCGTCCCCTGCCGGGCTTGGATGATAATTATGAAATATCTGAATCTGCTGTTCCAATTTTCCAGTTAAAATTCGATATCTTAGAAGTCAAGGACGAGCATGGAGCTTATGGCTATTATTTGCCTAGTGAAAAAACAGTCACTCTCACAAAAAATTCAATCAGAATATCAGAAGATCGTACTCATGGTGTCAAAGTCACTTTGATTAGTGATGACGAAAAGTTACGATGTAAGTTAATACCCAACAATAATAATAAAGATAAAGGAATTAGGCGAACGAGAGAAGATAGGATTAATGATGAAAGGCAGAAGCAAGCTGAGTATGGCTATGAGCGTTTCCGCCCAAAAGATAAGAGCTATACGCAAGCTTTTGTGCGGGGTTCGGAAACTTGTACCCTTCATCTTTCAACCTCGCGCTTATTTGAGGGCCAATGCTTAGCTGATATTATTTATCACCATAGAATGGATAGAAAAATATTATCGAAAGACACAATCTACCTGCTGATAATGGCCTTGGCGCATGCCCTAAAAGAGCAAGTTTGCGATCTTGGCATCGTCCATCGTGACATTAAACCAGACAACATTATAGTTGATCTAGATACCATGATGGTAAACATTATTGATGTTGAAAGTGCTTTTAAATTAGAAAGTAATGATCATAGACTTAAGTATCAAGGCACACCTGGTTTCATAGCGCCAGAAGCAAAGCTCAAAAAGAAAGGCGTACCAGTTAGTTACAATAATAGAACCGATATCTATGCGCTTGCTGTCGTGATAGATGAAATTAAAAATCAACTTGCGAATAAAGATCTAGATGAACTTGTAGAGGAAATGAAAAGTGCTGATTATCGTAAACGACCTTCGATAGATGATGTTCTTAAAAGATTATTTGTCATTGTTTATAAACGTGGCTATGCGACTAAAATACTTGAACAATTAACTGATGCTTATCTTCTTGGGGTCGAGACGCGCACTTTATTACTTGAAACCTGTCATAGAAATGATTTTCTTCAATTATTAAATGAGGCCTTGCCTCAACTCTTTGATCGAGCTGATGACATACAAGCTTTTATACATGGATTAAATTGGTGTGTATTGCGAGGAGTCAATACTAGGGAAAAACTACAAGAACGCGTCAACAATATTTTTGACCGCTATGATGATGCAGTCAAGCAATACGAAGAGCTAGTGCTGACTGCAAGACGAACATTGCTCAACAATCATATTGATAATCAAGAATTGAAAAATGAATTAATTGAATTTGTAGCGGAAGTGAGTGTGAAATTAAAGTGTCTCAAAAAGAAACCCTGCGACTTAAATCAAATAGTCAAAATGACAGAGAGACTAGGACGAAAGCATCAAGTTCTTAGTATGCGTTTATCAGCCATGCGCTATCCAGAAATGACTGAGTTGGGTAGGGAATTGCGGGAAAAATTGGCTAATAAGAAGTCCATCAAATTAATACAGACGGCGCTTAATCAAGTCTATTCAACTGAGAGTGCTTTTGAAGCCTTTGTTAGTGGATTAAATTGGCCTGCCTTAGCTGGAGTGAAGACTAAGCAGGAATTGCTGCAGCGCGCTAAAAATATTTTTTCTGATTATGAAAATGCGGTCGTGGATCGAAGGCGAGCGGTGAAGAATTGCCTAGATTTTATAAGCCAATTACATAGAAAGAATATCTTGGTTTCGGCTTTAAAGAATGTCAATGCTAAGGAATTGAATGCTTTCTATGAAAAGCAAAACGGGCTTGTTGGACGCATTCAAGAAAATCGCGGCAGTGTTTTTGATCTTGATCGAATTTACCAATCAACACAAAAGATTAATCGAAAATTACAAGAAAGCAAACGTACCCAGATCAATTTGATGCAAAACCTCAATCAGATTGCACTTTACAAAGCCTTATCTGATATCAATCCTGATTCAGCTAATCAATTAAGCATCTCGATTTACCTGGCTATATGCTCCTATATCAAGGAAACCTATACGCAAGCTAATAAAAATAAAAAAGATAGAGCTGCCTCTGACGATAGATTAAGTGATATACAAAAACTGGCAGGGCTTATCAAGGATCGTCAGGAAGATAAAATTGATGATAATAAGCTAATCCAAGAAACAGAAAAAAATATGACTGTGATGACAGTAGGGTTCTTTGGTCGCAGCAAATTAAGAAATAAAGTGCGGAAGGCTATTGCGGCTCATAGACCTAATCTGGCGAGATCTTAGATGGAAGCATTCGTCGCAAAAAGCACCCTCACCCCCTGCCCCTCTCCCCTCGCAAAAAGCGCTCCGGAAGAGGGGAGCGTCCTAAGTTATTTCGAGGAGAAAATTTAGGACGCTCCCCTCTTCCGGAGCGCTTTTTGCGAGGGGAGAGGGGCAGGGGGTGAGGGCCGCTGTCAGCCACATAATCTATCACCCATAAACCAACTCCACCTCCATCTGCTCGCGCAACAAGGCCAGCAAATCCTCCGTCGGTTTTACCAACCAATTTTTTCCCAACCTGATACTCGTTTGCATATTATCAGGTAATTGATATTGAATCACGATGGGGCAGCGTCCACCAACATGCGTCGTTAATAATTTCTTAAAATGCGCCACATCAAAGTGCTTTATTTCCGGCAAGCGAATTTTCATATATTTACTAAAACGTTCTCGTGCTTGATCAATAGTCTGCAATTCTCGGCAGACAATACGCGTGCTATTACTAAAATCATCTTGGCTGACTTCACCCTCTACAATAATAAGTTCATCTTCAATTAATAAGGGACGAAATTTTTGATAGCATTCTGAAAAACAAACCACTTCTATTTGTGCTGAACCCTCATCTAAAGTAAAAATAGCAATACGATCGCCGCGTTTAGTTTGTCTCGTTCGAATATTGCTAATCATGCCAGCAACACAGGCATGTGCTTGACTGGGATGTAAATCTGCTAAACGGCAACTGGTAAAATGACTTAATTCTTTGGCGAATCGATTAAGTGGATGGCCTGTTAAATAAAATCCCAGCGTTTCTTTTTCAGCTTGTAATTGTATTTGCTCATTCCAAGCGGCGACTTCGACATAGGGCAGCACAATCTCTCTGGTAGAAGTAATGCCGAGCAAATCATGCTGTCCATACAGTTGATTATGCAAAGCTTGTTCTGCCTGTTGTAGGGCTTGATTAATTGACGCCATCAAGCTAGCACGATTGCGATGTGTGCTATCAAAGCAACCAGCTTTGATTAAGGCTTCTATGACGCGCCGGTTAACTTTGCGCAAATCAACTCGTTGGCAAAAATTAAATAAATCTGTAAAAGAACCCTCTTTTTCACGTGCAGCAATCATATTTTCAATGGCTGCTTCGCCCACGCCTTTAATTGCACCTAGGCCATACATTAAATGTTGATCATCAATGACCTTAAAATAATAATGACTTTTATTAATATCAGGGGCTGCGACATCAAGTTTCATGCTTTGGCATTCGTTTAATAAGCTAATGATTTTATCTGTTTTATCCATATCTGAAGATAGGACTGCCACCATAAAGGCAGCGGGATAGTGGGTTTTTAACCAGGCAGTTTGATAGGCAATGAGGGCATAGGAAGCTGAGTGTGATTTATTAAAACCATAGCCTGCAAACTTTTCCATTAAATCAAAAATATAATTGGCAAGGTCAGCATTGACTTGATTTGCAATGGCGCCTACGCAAAAAATGGCACGTTGCTGCGCCATTTCTTCCGGTTTTTTCTTACCCATGGCACGCCGCAAAATATCTGCAGCACCCAGCGTATAACCCGCTAAGACTTGCGCTATCTGCATGACTTGTTCTTGATATAAAATCACACCATAAGTAGGACGTAAAATAGGTTCTAATTTGGGATGCGGATAAATAACCTTGGCTCGTCCATGTTTGCGATTGATAAAATCATCGACCATGCCGGATTGCAAGGGACCAGGTCGAAATAAGGCAACCAGTGCGATTAAATCTTCAAAGCAATCAGGTTGCAGTCGTTTTATTAAATCACGCATGCCATGTGATTCTAATTGAAATACAGCGGTTGATTTACAGGCTTTCAATAATTGAAATGTTTTCAGATCATGCAAATCAATCAAGGTGATATCTATTTTTTGTATTTTTTCAGCATTAATAATGCGAAGTGCACGATCAATAATGGTTAAGGTTTTTAAGCCTAGAAAATCAAATTTAACTAAGCCAATTGCTTCGACATCATCTTTATCAAATTGTGTAACAGGATGAGAGGCTTCATTGGGTTCGCAATACAGTGGTACAAAATCAGTTAATTTACCTGGTGCAATGACTATACCGCCAGCATGCGTGCCAACATTACGCGTAATACCTTCTAATTTGCGCGCAAGATCAATCAGGGTGCGCACCTCTTCTTCTTGTTCATAGCGTTCGCGCAATAGGGGTTCTTGTTCCATGGCCTTATCAAGTGTCATGCCTAATTCGAAGGGAATTAATTTTGCGATTTTATCGACGAAGCCATAAGCCAAAGACAAGACTCGGCCAACATCGCGCACCACTGCTTTGGCCGCCATGGTGCCATAGGTGATGATTTGCGACACGCTTTCATGGCCATGTTTTTCCATCACATATTCAATGACGCGATCACGTCCTTCCATGCAAAAATCAATATCAAAGTCAGGCATGGAAACACGTTCAGGATTTAAAAATCGCTCAAATAATAAATCCAAAGCTAGGGGATCAAGATCAGTAATATTTAAAGTGTAAGCGACTAAGGAACCAGGGCCAGAACCACGTCCCGGCCCAACTGGAATGCCATTTTCTTTAGACCATTTAGTAAAGTCTGCCACAATTAAAAAATAACCGGCAAATCCCATTTCATTGATAACAGCTAATTCACGTGCTAAACGCTGATCATAGGCGCGCCGTTGAACAGCAGGAATTTCTTCATTGTTAAAACGAGTTTGTAAACGTTTTTCTAAACCTTGTTGGGCGATGGCGCATAAGTAGGTTTCTGCTGTATAGCCAGTGGGTACGGGAAAATCAGGGAGTAAACTTTTACCTAAATTGAAGATCAGATTGCAGCGTTTGGCAATTTGCACGGTGTTTGCGAGTGCTTCTGGCATATCAGCAAATAATGTTTTCATTTCATCGGGGCTGCGTAAATATTGCTGATCTGTATAACGCCTTACTCGATGTTTATCAGTGAGGGTGATACCGTCTTGAATACAGACGCGTGCTTCATGCGCTTCAAAATCCTGTGTCTCTAAAAAGTGGACATTATTAGTTGCAACGAGGGGAATGGCATACTGCTCAGCCAAAGAGGCTGCCGCTTGAATATAGGCTTCTTCTTGAGGCTTGCCTACTCGGCTGACTTCTAAGTAAAAACGCGCTGGAAAAAGATTTTGCCAGTGTTGCAAACGGGTACGCGCAGTTTCCAAATCATTGACGAGTAAGGCTTGGCCGATATCTCCTTCCTGAGCACCTGATAGGGCGATTAACCCCTCATGATATGTGTTCAGCCATTCTCTTTGCACCAGAGGCTGGCCGCTAGATTGGCCTTGTAAATGGCTGAGAGAAATTAATTTGAGTAAATTTTTATACCCAGTTTGTGTTTGGCAAAGTAGGCTAAGTCGAAATGGAGCTTGTGCTTGAGCCGGATTGGCTAGATGTAAATCAGCGCCAATAATCGGTTTAATGCCAGCTTGCAGAGCAGCTTGATAAAATTTCACTGCTGCGTATAAATTACCCAAGTCGGTGATGGCGATTGCTGGCATATTGAGAGCAGCTGTTTTTTCCATGAGGGATGAAATGACTGTTAAGCCATCTCTTAAAGAATATTCTGTATGTATTCGTAAATGAATGAAATTTTCTTCCATATCATGGGCTTCCTAGTGCGAGTGTAGTGTTATACCCTTCTGAGTAAGCTTGTCATTCCCGCCTACGCGGGAATGACAAGCCTGCGTCAAGTACGATAACAGGATTTTACTATATTTACCCCCCGCATTTTAGGTATCATATCTCCTTTTCGCCAAAAGGTTTCTAACAGGATGAATATTAATTTCCTTGATTTTGAACAACCTATTGCAGAACTTGAAGCCAAGATTCAAGAATTACGCATGGTTGGTACTGATGCGGATATTAATTTAAGCGAAGATATTAATCGCCTAGAAAGTAAGTGTAATTTGCTTATCAAAGAAACCTTCGGCAAGTTAACACCCTGGCAAGTGACACAATTGGCACGTCATCCGCAGCGTCCGCATACGCTGGATTATATCAGCCGAATTTTTACTGAGTTTGATGAATTATCGGGAGACAGAATGCTCTCTGCCGGTCCTTCAATTGTGGCAGGTATTGCCCGATTGGAAGGCCAGCCAGTGATGGTCATTGGTCATGAAAAAGGCCGTAAGACGCAGGAAAAAATCGAGCGCAATTTTGGTATGCCGAATCCAGAAGATTATCGCAAAGCAATGCGCTTGATGAAAATGGCTGAGCGCTTTAAATTGCCCATCATTTCTTTCATTGATACTCCAGGTGCCTATCCTGGTATTGGTGCTGAAGAACGTAATCAAAGTGAAGCGATTGCACGTAATTTATTTGTATTAGCCACATTGAAAACACCCGTTATTTGTACCGTCATAGGTGAGGGCGGTTCAGGGGGCGCCTTGGCGATTGGTGTGGGTGATAGAGTCTTTATGCTGCAATATTCCATTTATTCTGTCATTTCTCCCGAAGGTTGTGCTTCCATTCTTTGGAAGAGTGCGGAAAAAGCCTCAGAAGCTGCAGAAGCAATGAATTTAACGGCAGATAAAATTTCCAAACTTAAATTGATTGATGGTGTTATTCCCGAGCCGCTTGGCGGCGCGCATAGACACTATGATTTGATGGCGCAAACATTGAAAGCGCATTTGGTGAAACAATTGGCGGAATTGCAAGCCTATCCTATGGCGACGCTTTTGGCGGATCGTTATAAACGTATTATGGCTTATGGTGTGGAATAGAATTTGCCCTCACCCCCTGCCCCTCTCCCCTCGCAAAAAGCGCTCCGGGAGAGGGGAGAGTTCTAAGTTATTCCGAGGAGAAAATTTAGGACGCTCCCCTCTCCCGGAGCGCTTTTTGCGAGGGGAGAGGGGCAGGGGGTGAGGGCATAGCATCGACAAACACCTACGCACCTACGAGAACTCATATCATGCAAATCAAACAACAATTACTCAGCGCCCTAAATCAATATTTCGAAGAACTAGGCAAAGAGAAAACATACTGGATTGCCTACAGCGGCGGTTTAGATTCGCATGTATTATTATCTCTCTGCCATCAACTTCCTATTTCTTGCCGCGCGATTCATATTAATCATGGATTAAGCACGCATGCTTCTGAATGGGCCTCACACTGCGCTAGAGTTTGTGAAAATTTAAATATACCTTTTATTCAGCAAAACCTGCAGCTTAAACAGGAAAGAGGCGCTAGCTTAGAAGCCCTTGCTCGTGAAAAAAGATACTCAGCCATCATTGCGCATATGTCTGCCCATGATGTTTTATTAACGGCACATCAAAAAGATGATCAAGCGGAAACACTATTAATGCAATTGATGCGGGGAGCGGGGCTTAAAGGTTTGGCTGCCATGCCTGCAGTCAAGGTTTTTGCTAAGGGCTATCATGCTCGTCCCTTACTTCCATTTTCGCGCGCCACTTTAGAACAATATGCAATACAGCAGGGATTAAATTGGATTGAAGATGAGTCTAATCATAATACCCAATTCGCACGAAATTTTATTCGTCATCAAGTTGCGCCCTTACTCGCATCACGTTGGCCAAGCATGACAAATGCCTTGGCGCGTAGTGCAGAGCATTGCGCTGAAGCTCAAGTATTACTTGAAGATATTGCACTAGATGATTATCAACATGTGCAAGGATCGCAGGCAAATACCTTGTCTTGTGCCAAACTATTGCAATTGACGGCTGCTAGACAGCGTCTCGTTTTGCGTTATTGGATTCAATTACAAGGCTTCCTATTACCAAATCTAAAAAAATTAGAAGCTGTTCGGCAATTTGTCTTGCTAGCAAGGCAAGATCGTAATCCTTGCGTGCTTTGGCAGGGCGCCGAAGTACGCCGTTATCGTGACAATTTGTATTTGATGCGGCCTTTGCAGCAGATGAATTTACCTGCCAAAGTGAGCTGGAATTTTCAGCAACAAGCTCTCATTCTTCCTGGCCTTGGACGATTAGAGGCTTCTTTAAGCAGGGGCCGGGGATTGCGTCTCAATCATCTGCCTATTACAGTCTGTTTTCGTCAAGGTGGCGAATTGCTAGCTATCCCCAAAAGAGGCAGGCTGAGTTTAAAAAATATTTTACAAGAATATGCTATACCGCCCTGGGAGCGTTCGCGCATTCCACTTATTTTTGCGGGGGACCATTTGATTGCGATACCAGGATATTTTGCGCATGAAGATTATCAGGTGAAGGCAGATGAGGCGGGTTGGGTATTAGAATGTAGGGTGGATTAGGCGTTCTTTGCCATAATCCACCAACAATTTCACTACTTATTTATGACCACAACAGCAGAGATATTTGATTAAGGCACCAAATCCAAGAATTGGCAAAGCAGTACTGAAAAACCCCTGTAGCACGCCCATATTCATGAAATTGAGTGACAAAGGAGCCGCTAAACCAGCAACAATAGCGACAATAATGACGACAGTGACAAATATACGCATGACCATGAATTCTAACCTCCTGATTGTGAAATACCTAAGTTCCTCTTAGACAGCGTAAAGTGATCTCGCGGGCGAGTCAAGAATTGCTTATTTCAACGTAATGGGTATATTAATCCCTTCATTAACCCTAACTTAATCTGATTTTACTATGACGAAATATATTTTTATTACTGGCGGTGTGGTTTCTTCCCTGGGTAAAGGCGTGGCGGCAGCTTCTTTAGCTGCCATTCTCGAAGCTCGTGGCTTAACAGTGACCTTAATGAAGCTCGATCCCTACATCAATGTTGATCCCGGAACCATGAATCCTTTTCAGCATGGAGAAGTCTTTGTGACTGAAGATGGCGCTGAAACAGACCTTGATTTGGGCCATTATGAGCGTTTTGTTCGAGTGAAAATGACCAAGGCCAATAATTTTACGACAGGCCGTATTTATGCCAATGTCATTCGTAAAGAACGCAAGGGTGACTATTTGGGCGGAACAGTGCAAGTCATTCCCCATATTACGGATGAAATTAAGCACTGTATTTTGAAGGGTACGAGTGATGTGGATGTTGCCTTAATTGAGATTGGCGGCACGGTTGGCGATATTGAATCTCTGCCATTTCTCGAAGCCATTCGTCAAATGCGAATGGAATTAGGCCGTCAACAAGCTATTTTTATTCATCTCACTCTATTGCCTTTTATTCCTACGGCAGGCGAAATTAAAACCAAGCCTACCCAGCATTCAGTCAAAGAATTACGTTCCATTGGTATTCAACCCGATATTCTCTTATGCCGCAGTGATCGACTCATTTCTGAGACTGCGCGATCCAAGATTGCCCTCTTTACCAATGTGGAAAAAGAAGCGGTTATTCCCTTATTGGATGTCGATTTTATTTATCAATTACCGATGGCACTGCATGAACAAGGCTTGGATCGTATTGTTGCTGAACATCTTGGCTTAGAAGCTAAAACAGCTGATTTGCATGAATGGGAACGTGTGGTAGATGCCTATCGCCATCCGAATGCAGAAGTGACGATTGGCATGGTGGGTAAATATATCGATCTTGCCGATTCTTACAAATCACTATCTGAAGCATTAAAACATGCCGGTATTCAAACACGCACTCGTATTAATATTGATTATATTGATTCAGAAGATTTGGAAGAAAAGGGTGCAGAAGCCATGCTGTCTAAGGTTGATGCGGTTTTAGTACCGGGTGGATTTGGCAAACGTGGTATTGAAGGTAAAATTTTAGCAGCGCAATATGCGCGTGAACAACGTATTCCCTATTTAGGCATTTGTCTTGGCATGCAAATTGCGATTGCGGAATTTGCAAGAAATATGGCGCATATGCCCAATGCAAACAGTACGGAATTTAATCCTCAGACGCCCTATCCCGTTGTCGCCTTGGTGACAGAATGGATCAATCAAGCCGGTGAGCGTGAACAACGTACTGAAAAATCCGATATAGGCGGTACGATGCGCTTAGGCGGACAAGCTTGTTTACTGCTTAAAGATTCACTAGCACATAAACTCTATGGCAGTGATACGATTATCGAACGTCATCGTCATCGTTATGAAGTGAATAATCATTTGCTGCCACAAATAGAAAAGGCGGGCTTAATTGCCTCAGGCCGTTCAGTACAAGATAATTTAGTTGAAATTATTGAATTACCGCATCATCCTTGGTTTATTGGCTGTCAATTTCATCCTGAATTTACTTCCACACCACGTGATGGTCATCCCTTATTTATTGGTTTTGTGCGGGCAGCTAAGACATATCATGAAAATAAAATCGCTGTCAGGGAGAAAATAAAATGAAATTATGCGGCTTCTCTGTCGGTATCACGCATCCTTTTTTTTTAATTGCGGGACCCTGCGTGATTGAGAGTGAACAATTTGCAATTGATACAGCCAGTGAATTGCGTGACATCGCGCAGGCCTTGCAAATTCCCTTTATTTATAAATCTTCATTTGATAAGGCAAATCGCACCTCAGTGCATAGTTATCGCGGGCCGGGATTAGAGGCTGGTTTAGCCATTTTAGAAGCAGTCAAAAAGCAAGTTAAAGTACCCGTGCTAACCGATGTGCATGAAGATACACCAGTGGAAGAGGTTGCACAGGTGGTTGATGCCATGCAAACGCCGGCATTTTTATGCAGGCAAACCAATTTTATTCAGCGTGTTGCGAGTCAGGGTATACCCGTTAATATTAAAAAAGGCCAATTTCTTTCTCCTTGGGAAATGAAAAATGTCGTTGAAAAAGCGCGTGAAACCGGTAATCAACACATCATGGTGTGTGAGCGTGGCGTGTCCTTTGGTTATAATAATTTAGTCACTTATATGCTTTCACTGGCTATTATGCGAGAAACCCATTGCCCCGTTGTATTTGATGCGACACATTCCGTGCAATTACCAGGCGGGGGTGGGGATAAAACTCTAGGACAGCGCCAATTTGTGCCTGTATTGGCACGCGCTGCTGTCGCTGCAGGTGTGGCAGGCTTATTTATGGAAACACATCCTAATCCTGATCAAGCACCTTCTGATGGCCCTAACATGTGGCCGCTTGCAAAAATGAAAACCCTATTAACTCTCTTCTGCCTGATAACGCTTCTGATAATGGCGCGAAGCATCCTGCCGTTTTTGTCTCTCATACGATTTATTTTTCCGTTCTTCAGGCACTGCAACTTGCTGCACAGGATTCACATTAACTTCCGCTGTATTTGCCGACAATACTGAATAAAGAAGTGCTGTTGTGTTCATTGGGGTTTGTTGG
>JABDDF010000039.1:0-150 GCA_013287745.1 Gammaproteobacteria bacterium | reverse complement strand
AAATTCCCTCTATTTCAGTGAGCCAAAAAGTTTTTGCAAAAGATAGACGATAAAACGAAACACGATGACCACAAGGCCAGCCAAGATCACCGCATAGCCAACTGGCAATAACCAAAATTGTTCATGCAGCCAAGCAAATTGAGTGACTGA
>JABDDF010000038.1:13451-14898 GCA_013287745.1 Gammaproteobacteria bacterium | reverse complement strand
TTAGAAGATCGCATTGAACATTTACAACAACTCAACATTGAGGAGAAAGGTTTTTCATTACCGTCAGATGAAGGTGAAGAAATTCAAATTATTTCTGATTCTATTGCAGCACAGCCCGATGCAAATCCTATTGAGCGGGCATTATCTGCATTACTTGCTTTTCATAATCGTAATGAAGCAGTGGAAGGTTCAGCGCCAGTCGTAGAGGAACAATTAGATGAAGGTAAATTAAATATTTTTGCTAAGGTGGCATTAGATGATACGGTTAAGGCGATCATTGGCAAAATTAAAATTGATGCCTTTAGCGCTCCATTGATAAATAAAAATAATGCAAAAGATAAAATTGAATTATTAGAACGCTTGATGGGGCGTTCTGCTTCTCAAGCAAGCCCGATGACGATGGAAATAATAAAAGATATGTCATTGGCAACGGAGTATCCTCCTGTGGTAGCAGGATTACTATTACCGAGCGAGGAAGTAGTAGCTATTGCAGGTGACTTATGTGATTATGTAAGCTCTCTTAAGACAAAATCCCAAGAAGAGGGCGGTTAGCAGCAGGAGAGGTTTTCACAGTGGAGAATTCGATTTTAGCCATGGCTGGCCTTTTAAAAAAAAGCGCATTAAAAAAAATTACCCGCGAATTGCTAGTCTTCATCATCTTATCTTGTTTTCTTTTATCAGGATGTGCATCCTCAGATGTGTCTCGAGATGCAGCGTCTAACATCGATTCTGGTATCCAAAATGCAAAAAACATGACAGGCGGTGAAGGTGATATTGCAGATGCTTATCAAAATTCTAAACAAGCAACCAAGGGCGTGTTGCTTGGCGGTGCAGCAGGTGCTTTGACGGGTGCAGTGTATGGTGGTACCGCTGGTGCAGTTGAAGGTGCAGCAATCGGCGCTATTTTAGGTGCAAGTTATGGTGCTTACATAGATTCTAAAACGACTTTAACTGACCAACTTGAAAATAGAGGTGTGACTGTCATCATATTGGGCGATCAAATTCTTATTGTGATTCCATCTTCACGTTTGTTTTATCCCATGACGCCGAGTCTTAAAACGCAATCTTATTCTACCTTAGCATTAGTGGCCGCTTATATTAATGGCTATACAAAAATTTTAGTGAAGATAGCGGCTTATTCGAGTCGAACAGGATCGCCTGAAGTGGCACTCTCTTTAACTCAGCAGCAAGCAGAGCAAGTTTCCAAAACTTTACAAGCAAGTGGGATTGATGCACGCCTATTATACGCGGTGGGATGCGGCGGTTCGCATATCGTTCAACCGAATGAATCTGAATGGGGTGTGAGCGATAATTATCGTATCGAAATTACCTTGGAAAAACTTTACGTGTGAGTTGAGGAAGAAATAATGCTGGGAAGACGTAGTGAAATTGCGCACTTACAGAGTGATTTTTATCGTGATAAATTACGAAAGACCTTACGCTGGCT
>JABDDF010000038.1:12538-13441 GCA_013287745.1 Gammaproteobacteria bacterium | reverse complement strand
TCTTCTCTTTAGTATTATTTATATGATCCTCGTTCAACCTGATCATAAGTATTATGCTAACACAACGACAGGAAAGATTATTTCCATGCCAAAGGCGGCGGTTGATTAAATACGGAATGTAAAATGGCGCTTGATGATATAGCAGAAAAATATATACCCAAAAATAATGACTTCTACCGTGAGCATTATCATCATCTCATGATAACTGCCATGGGATTGATGGTATTGATGTTACTCGTCATGGCTATGGTATTTTATCAAATGCTGACTCGGCCTTTACCAGCGTTTTATGCGGTTCAACCCAATAATCAAACCATGGAACTTACACCTTATGATGAGCCAAACTTACTACCCGATACCATTCTGCGTTGGGCTAGTAAGGCCGCTATACTGGCCTATACGTTTAATTTTAGTGACTATGTTGGTGCTGGTAACATAAGCGCACAAGAAGTTGCAAAATCCTATTTTACTCGTGATGGCTGGATCGATTATCAGCAATCCATCCAAGATTTAATTAATCGAATCATGATTAATAAACTGCTGGTGAGAAGTGTTATCACAGGGCCTGCGGTGATTGCTAATGAAGGCCCTTTACCCGGAAAAGGCTATGTTTGGCGTGTACAAATGCCCATGTTAGTGACTTACGAAAGTGCAGGCCCCAAGGTGACTCGTGATTTTATCGTCATACTATCAATTGTGCATGTGCCAACTTATATCAATCCAGCAGGCATTGGTATCGATCAATTTGTGATGGTGGCAGTATGAATGATGATGCTTTAGTTCTAACTTTTTCACGTAACGCTTTTTATCAGCGCTTACATTATTTGGCTCTAGCCATGTTTGCTCTCACTCTAATCATTATGATTGGTCTGTCAATCATGCTTTATTCCTTATTCCGTAATC
>JABDDF010000038.1:0-12528 GCA_013287745.1 Gammaproteobacteria bacterium | reverse complement strand
CCCATTAAGCCGCTTTATTTTCCTGCAGATAAAGCCAGTCGTTTAATTAAAGTGATTCCCGTCAATGAGCCCAATATGAGTAATGATGAGATCATCAAGTGGGTCATTGCAGGTGTGCAAAGGGCTTATTCATTTGATTACCTTAATTATCGCGGGCAAATGCAATCAGCGCAAAAATATTTTACCTCCTATGGATGGAAAACTTATTTGCGAGCACTAGAATTCTCCGGCAATTTAAGCGCTGTGACTGACGCAAGAAGAATTGCCGTGGCACAAGTGATCGAGACACCTAAGCTCTTGAGTCAAGGTTTATTGGGCGGCGCCTATGCATGGAAATTTGAAATGCCCTTATATGTCACTTATTACGAACCACCTTATGACGATAAATCGAATTTTTCGACTGCACTCAAGGTGACGATATTGGTTCAGCGGCAGCCCCCATTACAAGGATATCAGGGCTTGGGGATTATGCAGCTTCTTGTGCAGATGGCGGGATAATCCTGGCGGGTATTCTTCGGTAGTGATATGGTTTAGTGCTGTGGTGTGGATTAGGCGCAGATATTCGTCGTTGAGTAGGTGTTCCTCGTCATTAGAGGCATTCGTCGCAAAAAGCGCTCCTCGCAACGACGAATGCCTCTAATGACGACGAAGGCCTTTATAACGGTCAACACCCGTATCCAAGTGAGGAACTATGCTCGAAGAAGAAAGCCAGATTGTAACCTTAGACGATGTATTTTACCGAGATAGCATCGGTAAAATGACATTTATCATGACGAGTCTTGGCGTGGCTATCTTACTTTTGGCAACATTATCCATTTATCTATATGCAAAAAAACCCAAGCCAATTGTGTTCCCTGTCTATCAAGATTGGCGTGTCCAGCCTTTAGTCTCGGTTGATCAACCCTATCTTTCTTTACCAGCAGTGACGCAATGGGCCAGTGATACCATGCAGAAAGCATTTGTTTATGATTTTAAAAATTATAATGCTCAGCAAAAAGCGGCTTCTTTATATTTTACAGATGCGGGATGGAAAACATTCTTAAATCAATTGAATATCTATGTAAACTATAATAATGTTCTAGCTAATAAGCTGTTTGTGAATGGAACAATTACTGCGGCACCCACCGTACTTAATCAGGGCGTATTATCTGGTAGATATACTTGGATCATACAAATGCCTATGAATATTAATTATGCTGGCTTTAAACCCTTGCCGCGTAAACCATTGGTCCTAGAAGTGCATGTTGTACGCGTACCGACTATAGATAATCTAGTGGGCGTTGCGATTGACAGCGTAATGCTTGCAACAACAGGGACAGGAACTGTAACAGGAACAGGAAGTGGGTAGCACATGTTTAGACACAGTGTTAAATTAATCGCTGTTTTTTTCATTGCTGTATGTTCTCTTGCATTCGCACAAGAACAAAATACCCCTGTTAATTCAACATCTACTTCAGCATCTTCCTCACAGCAAATGCCTTTGGGTCAATTTCAACAATGGGTACAAAAGAATGCCCCAGATCATGATGCGGCAGTAGGGGTGCCAACGGCATCACCAGTAACAGGGACAAGCACGACAACTTCTCATAGCGCAGCTTCTTTTGCCAAAGTAGCGCCACAGAGCACGCGTGGTCCTCGTGTTATGACATTTGAAGAAAGCCAGCAAGCTATGTTAAACAGCCTGCCACCGGAAAGTATGCGGCCTTCTGAAGATTCAGAAGCTGCCTTTAGCATGATGATGCAGCAAAACATACCACTTGCTCCGCGACAAGTTGTACGACTACATCAAAACATTGATGTCTCACAACGTGCTGCGGCAACACCGGCTACCATTCCGCCCAAACCTGTTTCAACCACATTAATGATCAATCTCGCGCCTGGCACGACACCGCCAGCAATCCGCTTAGCTCAAGGTTACGTGTCATCTTTAGTATTTGTTGATTCGACTGGCCAGCCATGGCCGATAGCGACCTTTGATATTGGTAATCCCAAGGCAGTTGGTATTCAATGGGATGGCAAAAGTAATATTTTATTATTGCAATCCATTACACCTTATAGTTATGGCGATATGGTTATCCGCTTAGTGGGTTTAGCGACGCCTATTACAATTGAATTGGTTTCAGGACAGCGGGTCGTTGATTATCGTGTTGATATTCATATCCCTCGTATTGGTCCTAATACCAAAGAATTACCCGTTGGCACAACATTACCTGGCAGTGCAAATCAAGTATTGCTAGGTGTCTTAGATGGCGTGGCACCGCCTAGCAGCCGCTCATTAAATGTCAGAGGTGCAGATGCACAGGCATGGTTAGTTGGCGATAGACTTTTTCTGCGAACACGGTTAACGATGCTATCGCCAGGTTGGATAGGTACCATGTCAAGTCCTGATGGCATGCATGCCTATGAATTATCAAAAACATCTTCTGTCTTGGTTTCTCGTTATGGGGAACCGGCAGAACTTAAAATTGAGGGATTCTGATGGCCTTGGATCTTTCTAAAATAAATATTTTCAATCGCCTTGGTGCGCGTTCGCGCATGTTGGTTTTACTAGGGGGATTTGTCGGTATTATTGTGTTGATTTATGTTGGCGCACAATTTCTTTCAGGCGGTACTAAAACGCTTGGGCCTTCTACTGTTGCTAATGCGCCAGCTGGATTAAAAACCATTCCAGGCGGGCAATTGACCCCTGAATATTATCGCGCCCTACGCGCAGCCAATGAGCAGTCAGCACAAGCCGCCATTGAAAAAGGGACTAGCGCCGTTCCTACCCTAATTCGCGTAGGTGAGTCGCAATCCTCTTGTGTGGTTTGTACGGAAGAATCTGCTAATGTCAGTACCCTGTTAAATGATTGGGTGCGGCAAGGTAAATTAGCACCCGATGTTGCCGATGAATTACAGCAATTAGCAGCGAAAAATGTAACAGCAGAAGATTATGCTGCTACCTTAAGCGACTTAGTCAAGCAAGGAAAATTAACGCCAGAGCAAGCCCGTCAATTACTTGATCTCTACAAAAAACAACATGCGAATGCACTGGTTAACGAAAGTGCTAAATTAATGGATCAGATGATTAAATCTGGCGAATTGCCCTTAGATTCAGCCAATGAATTATTGGATGCACAAAAAAGAAAGCTGTCTCCAACGGAATATGCCAATTTATTACAGCGTATGGTAAGTGAAGGTAAAATTACACCGCAAACAGCACAGCGATTATTGGCGCAATATAGCAAGCAATTTGCCAAAGAAGTGACGATGCAAAGTATTGCTGTCCTGCGGCAAATGGGCAGTGCGGGACAAATTACACCTGATATCGAAAAAGATTTAATTAATTTAGAAAATCAAATGGTACCGCAAGATGCGATGTCGGATGCTTTAAATAAATATGTGGCAGCAGGACAGATGGCGCCTGCAGTATCAAAGAAAATTCTCGACGAATTCAAGCTGCAAAAAGCAAAAATCGGTTCAGTAGGGGCTATTAATCAGTTAGTACAGGGAGCAGAAGCTGCCGCTAATAATGATATTGATGCCTTAGTCAAAGCGGGCAAACTGCCGCCTGATGCGGCCGCCAAATTAAAAGACATGATGAAAAATAATGTTTCGCTAGACGATTATAAAGCCTATGTTAATCAATTGGTGAAAGAAGGTAAGATTTCACCGGAAGTTGCTAAGCGTTTAGTGGCTGATTATGCAAAGGTAAAAGATTTGCATGACTTGATGGATCGTTTATCTGCTTTGCAAGCTAATAATGCCTCACCTGCTGATTATGCAGAAGAATTAAAACGCGCGGTACAAGCTGGTATTATCACGCCAGAGCAAGCGGCCGCCCTCATGCAAGAATATCAAACCATGGTAGCAGCAAGGCAGGGTGGAGAAGTGCCTCTTGCAACTGGCCCTGGTTCTGAGCAATTTGCAGCCTTGCAACAACGATTACAGAAGGAATCAAATGCGACATTGCCAGCAGGCGTCACGACGGAAGAGTTTGCTAATGCAAATGCTCAAACTCAACAAGAGACAGATCAAGAACGACAGGCTCGCATTCAATCCATGTTGGCTGCTATGTCAGGACAGGCACAGCAATTAGTGGCTTCATGGCAGCCGCCTGTCATGCAGCATGTAGCAGGAACGCCGCCTGAAACGGATCAATCTGAAAAGAAAAATGCGACGGATACAGCTAGTGGTGCAGAAGGCAAATCATCATCTGGTCAATCGTCTGCACTTACGCCTGCTCTTATCAAGGCTGGCACTATTTTATTTGCTGTATTAGAAACTGAAGTTAACAGCGATTATCCTGATAGTCCGGTCATGGCGACTATTGTCGATGGGCCATATAAAGGCGCCAAATTAATGGGTAGATTAGTGACAGCAAAGGGTGTATCAGGTCAGATGGATAGAGTGAGTCTCAACTTTAGCTTGATGAATGAAGATAGTTGGCCCAAGTCTAGGGCAGTGACTGCCTATGCAGTTGATCCTGAAGATGCACGCACCGTATTGGCTAGTCATGTTGATTATCATTATTTGCAGCGCTTTGGTGCCATGTTTGCGACTTCGTTTTTACAAGGTTATGCAACAGCTATTACAACTTCAGCGTCGACTTCGACGACAGGTATTTTTGGTACGAGCACGACCCATCCTAACTTGAGTCCAGCTCAAAAAATCGCTGTTGGTTTAGGCCAGGTCGGGCAATCTGTTGGCCAGGCTACACAGAATTACATCAATCGTCCGCCCACCGTTCGGGTGGATTCCGGTGTGAGTCTGGGTATATTATTCATGAGTGATGTGTCATAAGTTCTTCATTTTTAATGGATGAATTTTCAACGATATAATGCACTATAATTAGGTAGAGTAGTCATAATTAGGGAAATAGAGAGGCGCTAAGATGTTGAATAATAGAGATGATGATAAATTCGAAGGAAATGAAGAAAGCGAATATCATTTTTCGGATGAAGATGTCAGCTATGAAGTAGAACCGGAAGCTTCCAAAACGCCTTCTACTGAGGGTAAGTCTGGCGCTAAGGTGGGGAATTTGGTTCGTTCAAAGCGGATTTGGATAGTAGGAGCAGTCTTTTTAGGCTTAGTTTTTCTGATATACAAAATGATCTTACCGTCATCTACTCCTTCACTTGAGATTGCAGCAACGCCTGCTTCTGTGCCACCTAGCCTTACTACAACTGTGACAACGACGAATTCTGCAGCAAGAAATCTCCCGCAAAATATGGCCCCTGCTGCCCCTGCTATCCCAGCTGTTGCACCTGTTGAAGCAGTCGCATCTAATCTGCCTCCCTCTGGTGCGGCATTGCAAAAGGGAATACCTGCTCCTAATACAGCAGAGCCTGCAGCAAACCTAAATCAAGCGGGCACACAAGCTGCAGCACAACCTGTCATCGTTAATGCACCGGCTGTTATTCCTGTGAATTCTGCTGCTCCAGCAATGCAAACGCCATCTACTATCCCTGTCACAGAGACTACAGGTTCGACTTTCTCCGTGCCTGGTGCACAAGCGGCTGATGCAACTGCACAGAATATGGAAGTTGCGAGCGGCAAAGCATTAGCGCAATTACAAGCAGATTACACACAGAAAATAAATGATTTTTCTGCGCAAAATAAAGTGTTACAAGATCAACTGCAATCCTTAAATGCGCGTGTGGCTGGCTTGGAAGCTCAGTTAAACCAAGTATTGCAAGCATTGTCGCGCCAAAATCAAAGCATGAGTGATAATATTAGCAATACGGCTGCGCCAGTTGCTGCACCACCAACGGTGCGAGAACAAAGTCCTGCACCAAAAATTGCTTTTAATGTGCAAGCCATTATACCGGGACGCGCTTGGCTTAAATCAGATAATGGCGATACCATGACTGTTGCCGAAGGAGATGTCATAAAAGGTGTAGGACGTGTTAGCAAGATAGATCCCTATGACGGCATCGTTGAAATTAATACGGGGAATAAAACAGTAACACTATCTTATGGCAATCCGAGTTAGGGTGTATTAGTAATGCTGTTATTGCCTGATTTATCAGGTGTAATAGCTTAGGGAGATGCGCAGGAGTTTCGTCGTTGCGAGGAGTGCTTTTTACGACGAAGGCCTGCGCAACAACGAACCTCCCGTGCTCTTACTATTAGGTTCATAATATGAGGTAGCTGCTATGTTGCCAAATAATTTGCATACAACTAAGCATAAAAAGCTAGCCGAAACCATTGCTTCTTTTATTTTCCTATTGGCCACGTCATTTTATCTCTGGCCAGGACTCGCCTATTCACAAACCACAGCGCCCACCGTTTCTGGGGCGACTGCCAATGACATGCTGACTCGCATCGCAACCCAAGTTCCTGCTTTAATGTACATGATCACAGCCATTGCCTATGTGCTTGGCATGTATTTTATGGTCGCTGGTGCTTTGAAGCTGAAAGAATATGGCGAATCACGTACCATGATGTCTCAGCAGAATAGTCTAAAAGGCCCTCTGACCTTTCTTGTTATCGGCGCCTTACTTCTTTATTTGCCGACGGCGGTTAATGTAGGTCTTAGCACCTTTTGGACGGAACCCAATCCCTATGCTTATTTAAATGAGAGTGGAACGGGTCAATGGGGTGAATTTTGGAATGTCTGTTTTGTCATCGTGCAGCTTGTTGGCACCATCTCTTTTATACGCGGCTTGGTTATACTCAGTCATTTAGGCGGACATGGCGGTCAACCCGGCACTTTTGCGAGAGGGCTTACACATATCATCGCGGGTGTTTTCTGTATTAACATATATCAGTTTGTGCAAGTAATATTTAGTACATTTGGTATTACCACTTAGGCAAAAAGCTTGCTATAGTATCAAAAGAATTCAAGATTGTAATGGGTGAGTTCCACTTTATTTAAGGAGAGAATGATGAGAAAGTTGATTTTGGCATTACTGGCTTTAATGTGTATTACCATGGGCACATTAGCCTTAGCTGCTATTTCCGGTGTAGGTTCAGTTGCAACTCAAGTGACTAGTAATGTTAAGGCTATTGCACAGCTTATTACAGCAGGTTCCTATGTTGCAGGTATGGCCTTTGCTGTCGGCGCAATCGTAAAATTCAAAGGACATAAGGAAAATCCAACGCAAATCACGATCGGCACACCGATTGCCTTATTTTTCGTTGGTGCTGCGCTTATCTTCATGCCTACCTTATTTAAAGTCGGTGGCGGCACCATGTTTGGTGGAAGCGGTACCGTGGCTGGTGTTTCGGGTATTGCTACATTTGGCGCAACTCAAGCAAAATAAAGTAACTTGATACTAAGTCAATATGCATGACCTTCAACTGGCAGTGAATTTAGCGGGTTGGCGAATCTTCGTCAGACGAAAGCAAGATAAAGCATTCCTGCCAGTACAGGAACGTGTATTCAAACGCGATGCCTATACCTGCCAATATTGCGCCTTTCAAGCGCAAGAATATCAAGAAGTCATTAACCTAGATGGAAATTACAACAACAATAAGCTAAGCAATATGGCAACGGCTTGTTGTTTTTGTTCGCAGTGTTTATTCATACAATCTATTGGCGTAGATGAAACAGGCGGTGGGCAACTCATTTACATGCCTGAAATGAGCCAAGCCGATTTAAATAGCTTTTGTCATGTTCTTTTTTGCGCGATGGATAGTAACACAGGCTATCAAGATAGTTCACAATCCATTTTCCGTAGTTTGAAATTCCGTAGTCAATTGGTCGAAAATCAATATGGATCAGGGATGAGTAATCCAAGCGTGCTGGGTCAAGTTATGATAGAAGCGCAAACCATATCAAAAGACAAAGAAAAAAATATTTTAAATGATTTGCGTTTACTTCCCTCACATACGAAATTTAGAGTACAGTTAGAAGCATGGGCTGCTGCGGCCCTGCAAGAATTAGAAGCTGAGCAGCCACAGGAAAAATAGACTTCATTTAACAAGGATAATGGAATGCAAGATGGTACTTTCATAGATCCATTATTAAATAGCATTGATGCTATTTTAGCTTGGTTTAGTACTGAACTAAAACAAACAGTTGAAGCCTATAGTGATTTGGAAACAGCAGATGACGTCAATACAGTCGTTGCACGTGATGGTTCATTACTTTCTGTGATTCGCGTCTATGGTGTTACTCGATTAATTGGCCAAGAAGAATTTGATGCCATCCATCAAGGCTTGAATCAAAGTTTACAAGCCACTTTAAAAAGACCGGGTCATGCTTTGCAAGTTTATTTTTCCTATGATCGAGAGGCTGTTAAACCAGAAATTGAAGATATTCTTGCACCCGCACGGGCAACGGCCAAGCGTTTGGGATTAGATTTAGAAGATCTATTTAACGAACGCGTTAATTATATTTCCCGATATTGTGCAGCGGAAGAATTATATTTTGTACTCTGGACAAGACCCAGTTCTTTAACTGATGAACAGTTAAAGCGCGCGACAAAAGATAAACTTCATTTTATTCGTGAACATAAAATCCCTCCCTTTAAAAATGGGCAAAATTTAATTGCGGCCATTCCAGATTTACGTGAATCACATGGATCCTTTGTTCGTTCAGTAGTAACCGATTTGAATGCGCTTAATGTCTATTGCGCTCTCTTAGAAGTGCATGAATCAATCCGTGCCATGCGTCTTTCTGCCGATCCCGAATTTACCGCAAAAGAATGGCGTCCTGTTTTGCCTGGCGATAAAATTCCCGTACATGAGGCGCGTCCTGTTGCAGGTGAATTATCTGGCCTGATGTACCCGCCTTTAGCGAGGCAAGTCTTTCCGCGTGATGCCATGGCGATTGATTTACGCACCATTCGCGTCGGCGATAGAATTTATACCCCCATTTTCATTGATCTCTTCCCGCAAGATTTACGCCCCTTTATGGCTTTATTTGCACGTACTTTACCAACGCGCGTGCCTTGGCGCATGTCCTTCTTGATTGAAAGCGGTGCTTTGGCAGCACTGAGGTTTAAATCGATGATGGCTGCCATCCTCAGTTTTACTTCAGCACAAAATCGTTTGATTCATGATGCGATTAAATTATTACGTGAAACAGAATTAAATACCGATGATGCCGTGGTTAAATTACAAGTGAGTTTTGCAACTTGGGCGCCTGAAGGTAATATTCGTTTGCTTCGTACACGCACAGCTGAATTAGCAAAGGCGATAGAAGGTTGGGGCACTTGCGAAGTATCTGAAGTGTCCGGCGATATTTTTGCTGGAATGGCATCGAGTTTACTCGGTTTTTCTGGCAATAGTGTGGCAACACCATCGATTGCGCCTTTAAGTGATGTGGTTTACATGATGCCCTTTACTCGTCCTGCTTCTGCCTGGGAATATGGCGCAGTCTTGCTGCGTTCACCCGATGGCAAGCCCTGGCCCTATCAACCAGGTTCAGCCCAGCAAACAACCTGGATTGATCTCATGTATGCGCGTCCTGGTTCTGGTAAATCCGTATTATCAAACTCAATCAATCTCGCCCTCTGTCTTTCAGGTGGTATCACGCGCTTGCCGCGCATTGCAATTATTGATATCGGCCCCTCAAGCAGCGGCTTAATTTCCCTCATTAAAGAAGCCCTGCCGCCAGAGAAAAAACATTTTGCCGCCTATCATCGATTGCGAATGACGCCCGAATACGCCATCAATCCCTTTGACACACAATTAGGTTGCCGCTATCCCACAGCGCAAGAACGCGGTTTCTTAGTCAACTTTATTACCTTGCTTGCGACACCTTTGGGCGCTGATCGTCCCTATGATGGTATCTCTGATATGGCGGGTTTGGTCGTCGATGAAATGTATAAATACCTTGCGGATGAAGGAAAGGCGCATCCCTATACCCATGGTTTGGAAATGATTGTCGACGATATTTTAAGTGAAATTGGATTCGTTTTTGATGAACGCACCACTTGGTGGGAAGTCACTGATGCTTTATTTCTCGCGAATTTTCATCATGAAGCCATGCTTGCCCAGCGTTATGCAACGCCCTTATTAGCTGATGCGGCAGCGATTTGCCGTACTCAAGTCGTTGAAGATTTATATGGCCAAGTCCGAGCGCCAACCGGCGAACCTCTGATCCAAGCTTTTAGCCGCATGATTTCAAGTGCCGTGCGTGAATATCCTGTCTTATCGAATATCACCAAATTCGACATCGGTGATGCACTGATTGTTTCTCTCGATTTGGATGAAGTCGCAAAAAGCGGCGGTGATGCCTCAGAACGGCAAACAGCTGTCATGTATATGCTCGCGCGTTATACCTTGGCACGTCATTATTATTTAACAGAAGATGTGTTAACGGATATGAACGATGCTTATCGCGAGTATCATAGACAACGCATTTCTGAAATTCGTGAAGATTCTAAACGTATTGTCTATGACGAATTTCATCGCACCTCAAAAGCGCGCGCTGTACGTGATCAAGTGGTCTTAGACATGCGTGAAGGCAGAAAATGGAATGTACAAATTGCCTTAATTTCTCAATCCCTCGATGATTTTGATGCTGTTATGGTGGAATTTGGTACTTCTATTTTTATTATGGATGCAGGGCCCGAACAGGCTATTAAACGTTCAACAGAAATTTTTGGTCTTTCTGAAACCGCGCGCATTGCATTAAAGACGCGCGTTCACGGACCACGAGAAGGCGGCGCCACCTTCCTCGCCCAATTTGCAACAAAAAGCGGCATGAATACGCAATTGCTCACAAGTACTTTGGGGCCGATTGAATTATGGGCTTTTAGTACCACAGCAGAAGATGCGCGTTTACGCAATAAACTCTATCAGCGCTTAGGGCCCAAAGAAGGAAGACGCATCTTAGCTAATTTATTTCCTAGCGGTTCAGTGAAAAAATTAATTGAGCAGCGTTTGTCAGTATTAAAAGAAGCACAAGGTATAATAGAAGAGGGTTCTAATCTCAGCATTGCCGATCAATTATTAGAAGAAATTTTGGAAGCTTATGCAAAAAATCCTGATGTGAAAAGCTTGCCGACTTGAGAATTAAAATTCGATAAATTTATAATATAAAAAGGAACATTCATGAAAAATAAACTCATTGTGGGCTTATTAACTTTTTTATTTGCACTACCGGCACAAGCTAACCGATGTTTAGATCATATAAATCAATTAATCAATAAAAATTTTCTTAATTTATCCGATTGCGATTTGCAAAGTTCAGATATCGCAACGCTTATTAATTATTTGCAACATCACAGCAATATTACCTCTTTAGACCTTTCTTATAATCAAAAAATTGCTTCAGCAAATCTTAGCGAATTAGTGGCGAAAACAAATTTGAATACTTTGTCCTTAATGGGTGCTGACATAAATTCTCAAGGCGCAGAGCAATTAGCATTAGCGATGGCCCATCATTCCTCACTAGAAAATTTAGATATATCAAGTACTCATATAGGCGATCAAGGCGCCAGTGCTTTCGCCAATAGTAAACTTAAATCACTTAATCTCAGTTTTACCTTATCTGGGAATCAAGCGGCATTTGCTTTAGCTAAAAATACTAATCTAAAAAAATTATTTTTTAATAATAATGATATTGATGATCTAGGCGCTACAGAATTAGCAAAAAATCCCTCTATTACAACATTAGAACTAGCAGGCAATAAAAAATTAACTAATGCAGGAATAGCAGCCATCTTAGTCAGTTCACAATATAAAAGTCTTCGCTTTAGTGACACACAATTAAGTGAAGCCAATTTAATTAAGTTGGCAAATAATCCTAATTTAACTTCATTAACTTTATATAAAAATGCGATTGGCGATAATGGCGCCGCAATTTTATCTAGAAATAATCATATTACGCATTTAGAAGTTGAAGGAAATAATATTCATACACAAGGTGCTATCAGTATTTCACAGATGCCCGCATTAACCTATCTTGATATTGGCAATCCACACATTAATGAAAACAGAAACAGTATCGGTGATGAAGGTGCCATTGCATTGGCAAAACATGCTTATCTCACTTATTTGAATATCCGAGATAATGATGTGTCTGTCAAAGGTGCAGAAGCATTAGCGAAAAATAATGTATTAAAATCTTTGGACATTGCATACAATCCCATTGGTGATGCAGGATTTGCGGCTTTTGGAAAGAATAAATCAATTATTGAATTTGCATCATGGTGGAATGGCGCGACTGAGGAAGGTGTGAGCGCATTGTCTCAAAATACGACTATGCAATCTCTTACCCTGGGTTTTAGCCATCAGAATAATGAAGGCATAAAAGCCTTAGCGAAAATGCCCAATTTAAAAATTTTAGATTTATCTTTTTATGATTTTTTTGAGCCTAATCCTCATCCCACCGGCCTAGATCATGAAGCGATACAAGCTTTAGCGCAGAGTTCATCTATAACAGAAATGATATTAGAGGGTGATGCCTTGGACGATAGGGATGCAGCTGTGTTGACAGGTGATTTATATTTAAAAAATTTAGACTTAACGGGTAATCAAATTCATAACACAGGCGCGTTTTCTCTGGCGGCCAATACGGTTCTTAATACCTTGTTTATCGATTTTAACTACATTAAAAAAGAGGGCATACAAGCCCTAAAGAATAATATG
>JABDDF010000037.1 GCA_013287745.1 Gammaproteobacteria bacterium | reverse complement strand
ATTGAATATAAAGATCAGGCGGAAGAATGCGGATCAATTGAAGAGCAAGCCGCACAGCCAACAATACAGAACATTTCATTTTTAAGTATGGGTGCTGTGCATGCACTGGCAAAAACCCTCTATGCTGAACATGCTAAAATCATTTCACCAGCTTGCGGCATGTTATCAATTAATGATGTTAGAAAAAAAATGCGAGAAGGTGGACGCTATTGTGCTATTCCCTATCCTGGCGTTAAGGGCCCTGATGCCTTCCATGGTATTCCAGCTGCTTCTCTTTATCTTGCTATCCATGATCTTGCTCATTACATGTTAATTTGTTCTATTCCAAATCCACTTTTTTATGCCTTGTTAGACGCGATTGATCTGGTTAGTGAAAAAACAGGGATTATTTGGACAAAGGAAATTTGGGATGGTACAGACATGGAAATAAAAGAAAATTTAAGGACGATAAAAAAATATGCGAAGGACAGCAAATTGCGTCCTTCTGATGTCTATTCAGAAATATCAAAGATGACTGAGCATTACTCAGCTTTGTTTGACGGTTTATTGATTGCACAAGCGCTTTCAAAACAACGCGCCATTGGTTTATTTTCTCCCTCAGCACATAATGACATGATGTGGTTGTTGTTAATTGACATGGCTCTCAATCGAGATGCCTGGACGAAGACGCATATTTTTCCTGAATCGATGGTGGATTATAAATATTTTTATTCTTTTATTGAAAAGCAATTTAAAGAAAATGAATCCATCAAGACATTATCCGCTGCTGCACAAGTTGCCTATATTAAATCAGCTTGGTTTGGATTGGATTGTTCCAAGGTGCAAGAGGCAAGTTTTAAAAAAAGAAGGACGATATTTAAAAGTAAAACGACAGGAGAAGAAAAGGCAGTTAATTATCTCCAGGTTGAAATCAATGAGAAGCCTATTTATTTGAGTAAAAAAGACTGCATGCTTTTCTTGAAAATTGAAAATATGGATATGGCTGAATTTCTATCCTTATCAGAAGAGGAACAAAATAAATACTTGCAATATGAGCCTTTAAACATAAAACAATTATTTAATATTGAAAATGATGCTGCAAGTGTAGAGCTATTACTTGACAAATATGCTAGTAATAAACCTAAATTCATTGCTTTTATTAATTATCTTACTAGCGAGCATTGTGATAATGATTCGTTTAAAAAAATCATTCCTGGAATGGAAGAAATAGATCGGTTAATTGATATTCTTGCTCCTGATAGGCAAGATCCTTCTACCATTTCAAGTATCGCAAAGGACGCTTTCATAAAATTATTTAATCGTTTATTAGATAGCGAACTCATGATGCATTTTGCAAATCCAGATCTAGGATCGCTTGCAATGAGAATAGGTGATTACGCGCCAAGGCTAATGGGTTTGTTTATTTCACAAATTCTTCAAAAAAATGCAAATCAAGAGTATCTATTTACAGCTTATTTGGGACAGAAAAATTTTCTTGTTGGCTGTATTGAGGAGAGCATTTTATCTCAAATTAAGCAATTGAAAGTATTCTTAAGCACGCTCACAAATGAAAGTTCAGATGAATCCTTGAGTGATATCAGTTCATGGTGTGAAGGAGGCAGGCATTTTATCAATTCCATCAATGGAAATCTGAATCAATTAGAAATTATTTTGGGAGATTGTTCGAAAATCAAGGAATTCTTAAAAACATTCACTGATACCATCAATGAAATTGCGGTGAAAATAAATGATATCAAGCAAGTGCATTCTAAGATAGCGGCGCATACATCAGTGAACACGGGATCATCCATTTTTTCCTCTGCTCATGCTGCAACTAGCACTACCACGACAACAAGCATTGAGCCATTTAAGCGGAGATAATATTTATAAACCAAATTGCGCAATAGGATTTGGCCTAGATACAGATTCAATTACTTGATGATTAAAAAAAGTCGAAGCATTATTCTGCGTTGAAACTGGTAATTGCGAATAAAATTCAATAAGTGCAAAAATTTCAGCCCGCCCCATCACCGTCGCAAGTTCCTTTAATTCTGTGATATTTGTCCTGAGACTCGCTTGCATGTCCACTGCCAGTCTAGTAAACTAGCAATTTGATCCTGCGTTAACTCAGCTTGTGAAAAGGCCAAAGCTGCATATCGTGCTAATTGATCAAGATCGCCCTTCAGCGTTGTTATGAAAAATTCAGATAGAAATATTCTTTCATAGCAAGCATGCATTGAATAGCGTGTGGAATTTAATATATCTGCAAGTTCTTTAGCATGCTCGGGTTCGAGGCCAGTAAAATCAGGCGGATCTCTGAACATGTCTGTAAATGACCTGCTATCCATTTATCACTTCCTCGCGATCTGTCTTATCTTTTTATTATAACCTATTCCACCGTCACCGACTTAGCCAAATTCCTCGGCTGATCCACATCCGTTCCCTTCAATACCGCAACATGATAAGCCAATAATTGCAAAGGAATAGTATAAACAATAGGATTAAGTAGAGTATGAGAATTGGGCATGGCAATGATGTGTGCCTCTGCAAAGGCATCTTGTTGAAATAAATGCACTTGATCGGTCAATACATATAATTTACCGCCGCGTGCACGTATTTCTTGTAAATTCGATAAGGTTTTTTCTAATAATTCATCACCTGGCACAGTGGCAATCACCGGCATATTGCTATCGACTAATGCCAAGGGACCATGTTTTAATTCACCCGATGGATAAGCTTCTGCATGAATATAGGAAAGCTCTTTTAATTTTAATGCGCCTTCTAAGGCAATGGGATAAAGTGTACCGCGACCGATAAATAAAGCATGTTCCTTATGAATAAAGGCTTTTGCCCAAGCAGCAATGACTTCATCTTGATGTAAAACTTTTCGCAATAAACTAGGCAAGTGACGCAATTGTTCAACTAATTCAGCTTGCAATTTGTCATCTTTGATTCGATCTTGTCTGAAACTCATCGTCAATAAAACTAACGCGATCAATTGCGTCACAAATGATTTGGTTGAGGCAACACCAATTTCAACACCAGCATGGGTGAGAAATTGCAAATCAGATTCTCGTGTCATGGAACTGCCAGGGACATTACAAATCGCAAGCGTGCTTAAATAATTCATCGTTTTTGCTAAACGTAGAGCAGCTAGTGTATCTGCTGTTTCACCTGATTGTGATAAGGCGACAAATAAACTATTTTTACTTGCTGCAACGCGGCGATAACGAAATTCGCTCGCGACTTCTACTGAACAGGGAATGCCAACCAAAGCTTCCAGCCAATATCGTCCTACCATAGCAGCATGATAACTCGTGCCGCAGGCAATGAATTGCACATGTTCGACTTTTGCAAAAATCGCTTGGGCTTGCGGGCCAAAAATGGCGGGCATGACATGATCCAGTCCAAGTCGTCCTTCTAAACAAGAAGCCACTGCTTCTGGCTGTTCCATAATTTCTTTTTTCATAAAATGGCGATATTCACCGCGCTCTACAGCATCTTGTGAAATATTCAAACTATGTTGTGCTCGATTGATTTGCTCATTATTTTTGTTATAAATTTTAACAGAATCCAAATACACATCAGCAAGATCATCATCTTCTAAATAAATAAATTGCTGGGTAATGGATAATAAGGCGAGTGGATCTGAGGCAATAAAATTTTCCCCCTGTCCCTTCCCTATTACCAAAGGACTTCCTTGACGCACTGCAATGAGACGATTGGGATAATGTTTAGAAATGACACCAATGGCATAAGCGCCTTTTAATTCTTTAATTGCCTTGCGCACTGCAGTGATTAAATCACTGTCTTGTAAAAAATGTTTATGGATGAGATGTACAATCACTTCCGTATCGGTTTCAGAATGAAAATTATAACCTTCTTGCGTGAGTTGATCGCGTAAAGCGGCATGGTTTTCGATAATACCATTATGCACGAGGGCAAATTCATCATGGGAAACAAAGGGGTGGGCATTACGCTCAGAAGGTATGCCATGTGTGGCCCAACGCGTATGGGCAATGCCAGTATGACCAGGCATGGCATGACTTTGCATCGCATTTTCTAACTCGCGCACCTTGCCCGCAACACGCAGGCGATTTAATTGATGATCACCATTAATAACGGCAACGCCCGCGGAATCATAGCCGCGGTATTCTAGTTTTTTTAAGCCCTCTATCAATAAATGAGCAATGGGCCGGTTTGCTACTGCACCTACGATGCCGCACATAAAGTTATTCCTGTAAAATTTTTAGTCAGATATTGTTTTTTTAATATAAATTGCGTGAAATTTGATTATATCGCGGGAGGTGGGTGGCAGGCTAGAGAAAGCAAGCCTATTTGCTTTAATCAAAGGAATAACTTAATGTTTATTATCAACCAAAGGGAATTGCAATGAAAAAACTTAAAATAGTATTTTTATTCGCCATGCTCAATGCTTTTATTTCCACCTCATTTGCCTGGAATCATTCTTTAGAAATAGGTGCGGGCATTTCACACGATCCCAACAACACTCGCTACAACAACTATGGCCTATTAATTTCAGGTGATATCTTCCCTTTAAAACGTACAGCTCATTATTTTTGGTCGATTGGCGGTGCTCTTGGACAATGGCACACAAATTCACCTCAGCATAAAAACTTAACGACCATTGCCATTCCACTTTCATTACGTTATTACCTCGGAGAACTTCATTGCTATCCTGCTTATGTGTTTGGATCGGTGGGTCCGGCTTATATGTCCAGTAGACAATTTGGTAAGAATAAGCAGGCAAGTAATCTAAGCGGTCAATGGAATTTGGGTGTAGGCGCAGAATTTCATAAAATTGATCTTAACTTACGTTTTCAACATTTTTCTAATGCTCATTTAGGAAGTCCAGATCAGGGATTTAGTGTTTTATATTTGCTGTCGATTGGGTATTTGTTTTAATTTTGTGATTAGCCATTGATTAAAAATTCTCAATAATTCTTCATTAGCTTCATTTTTCAAGAAAATCCGCATTACGCCCCTATAAGGCGATCTTTCAAAGATATGTCGTTAACGCTTCTTATGATCCGGGTCGCTTGCTATCGTTTTCGTTTTTTCGAATAAATCACGTTGCGAAGGCGAGGGAAATTTGCGATGTTGTTTGGCATAGCTTTGTGCATCGAGAAAATAATCCACTAATTCATTGGCTTTTTGATTGTCTGCCAACATGGTAGTGGTGATTGCTTTCAATTCTGCTTCACTATATTCCTTTAGATCCAGTTTTTGGAAACGGTTTAAAAATGCGTCGGAATAGGCGCTACGATGACTATAATGAATAGGATTTTGTGTACCCGTGACAAAAAAACCAGGATGTTCAGCTTTTACGCCTTCAGGGGTGGCGCCTGACAAAAGCGCATTTAACAAATTTTCAAGTGGCAGGGTGTTCATTTCATCAATAATGACCCATGCACCTTCATGAAAGGCCTTTATAAGCGTTTTTTTGATGTCATCAATCTCACCTGCCTGAATGTAATAATATCTTTTGCTTGGATCCCTCCCTGCTCGCACTGCTTCCTCACGGCTTATCTCATCACCGTTAACAAATCCCTGACTTGACAAATATTCAATGGGCAACAAGCTTTTGCCAATGCCAGGATTTCCCTCCAGAATTAATCCGCTACTGCCAGTACCCGCGAGTGTATCGCCCTTTTTTATTTTTTCATCGCGAATACGCATGTGATTTTCCAAAATGCGGACTGGATTGACGCGACTTTTGGTAATGACAAAGCCGGAAGTTAGTTCCTGAGGAATGGCGTCCTTGGCGCGCTGTTTTAACAGTTTGATGTCATCACCATATGTTCTATTTATCCATAAGGCAACATCCTTGCGTCCTTTCTGATTTAATACACCACTCGCTTCGTCATAAGCGGCAAGGCAAGCATTCCCACCGATTGCAAAACGCATTATCATCATTTGCAAATTGCGTGCGGTGAGTGGATGTTTATCTGGATATCTTGCATTAACGTAATGATAAAGATTTAGAAATATTTCTTTCACATCTTCTGCTTGTTGGCTATCCAACTTAAAAGCATCACATATGGGTTGCATAATGTGATCCTTGAGGAATGCATCATCAAATTCCTTGAACGTGATAACATTGCCATGACGGCGAACAAAACGCAGCTCCTGTCTGCCTTTAAAATGGGCAAAATTCCCGCTAAAAAAAAGGCGATTGTCTGGTGGCACTGGATATTCCACATCATCAATTAATAAGGTGGGTGGGGTTTTGTACAAACCTTCCAGAATATCCAATTCACCTTCTTCATATAAATTTGCTTCATCAATAAAAAGCGCTCGTTTGGCGCCCGGTTCAACCCAAGCTTTTAATTTTTCCTTTATGGTTCCGCTTGTTTGGACTGGCTCATAACCCAGTGCATGTATGGCTTGCTGTATGGTAGTGGTTTTGCCAACACCCGATAATCCTGTGACAAATACATACCAGTTATTTTCGACTCTTTCTGCCAATTTATTTTGTCTTTTTTCAAGAATGGGAAATGATGCCTTTTCCTTTTTGCGGGGACGATGTATTTCCCAACTATCTTCAACGATAGGTTTGAGCATTAAATAATTTGTACGTGCTCGTAATAATTGTTTGAAAGGATTACTTAAAGGATGCTCATTAAGGTGAGACAGCATACTTTGTAATTCAATGTATGAAAAAGGCGGCTCATAACTTGCTTGATAAAATTCCTTGCAGGCATCCTGTAATTTTTCAGCTTGTTCGCCATATTCACTACCTAGCCTCGTCCAGATATTATCTTCATTAACAGTAATTTTTTGATGTTCAACAAAAGATAATTCGGGATTTTTGTCGGTGATGATGGTTAATTCGCCCTGTAAATTTTCTTGTCGCTTGCCATTCGCAGGCAAATAGCCTAAAAAAACAGGGGATAAGGCTTGGGAAAGTGCATTTGACAATTTGCCTTTTAATATCACTTTTTTACCATCTTGTAAGGCTTTCAATAATATACCAGGGTTATACTGGCAGTTAATGTTTTCTTCATCTCTCCTCACACGCTGTGAACCAATTAAATCAGAATAGGTGGTTTTTTCATTGACCGGGATAATGATGGCATCTTCAGGCATTGTCGAAGTGACATAATCAATGTCATTTGTTTCAATCACATTGACTGTTCTTTGTGGTAATTTATTTTGTGAAATGATTTGGGGATGAGCCGGCATTTTAATCCCTGGTCCGAGGATAAAATTGACAGAGACTGACTTCTCATTGGCGGTATGAATAATACGTGCCCATTGCAGGGGAGACAAATCATGCGTTATGAATAAGCTTAGATCCTTGTCTTTATGGTCAGCCATAATGCCAGACAAGGTATTAATCTGGTCTTCATTTGCATGAACCTGTTGGAATAGTGAGTTTAATGTCATGGGATTGATGACATAGGCAGTCTCTAATGACATATCTTGTCTATAAGCAGAAACGCTATACTTTCCTTCCAGGGAATAAGGCGTGTCATCACGTAATATTTTAAATGTATTAGGTAGGGCGTAAGTCTTACCATTTACTTCAAGCTCTCGTGTTGCCTGTAGTGCTATAATAAAATGTCTAAACTCTGGCAATTCCCAGGGTGCATTTCTCAGGATGACACCTTCCTTGTTTTTTAGAATCGCTTTTAGCAACTTGCCTTCATGCAGGGTAAAGCGACCATTTTCTGCATTTAATTTACGAAGAAGCGAACGCCATGCATCATCATAAAACCTGATTTCCTTGTAGCCATTTTTGTCTACGATGACTTCTGGATTCGGAAGCAGTGATTCAGCAGGCAAATTTGCGGGGCATTCGCTTACCATACGAAAACGGGAATAAAAATCCTCCCCCATCATCTGTCCACGATTGATGACACCAATGACAGTAACGCCTGCTGGAATTTCCATACCCATCATTCTTCGCTTCGCATCCATGATGCTGTTGTAGCCAACGTGCTTTGCCTCATAATGAGACCAATCCACCAACAACACATCACCACTCTGCGCGTTTTCCAAAAATTTTTTTAATACACTGTCATCTTTTCCTAATTTGCCTGTATCATTATCAACAATGGTTTGCTTATTTTTCACTGCATTTAAATCTGCGAGATAATAACAATTCTTTTTCTTTAGTTGTAACAAGGCCGTTGAGAAATTAGAAAGCTCATCTTCATTCATGACACATAATGCATTTTTTTTGCCATCGTCTAACTGATCCGCACTTGCTAATAATTTTTCTACATAAGTCTGCATGGAATCAGCTTCAATTGCGATGGTATCCCATGTGCGAAACGGATTATCAGGTAAAAGCTGGACAGGGATCGGACGAGCTGTCTTAGTTATTGAAGTCGTGGTTGTTTCATGCTTAGCAAATAATTGAGCGGCGTCTATTTGAGAAGAGGCAGACACAGTTGCTGAAACTTCCGGCACCTTTGGAGGAGGGATTTTCTCGACTTGTGCTCTCCTACCACCCAGATCGGCTTTTTCGCGCTGTCCATTCAGCGTTACTTCAACATAAGAATGAATATCATTGTTAATCATTTCTGTGGGTAAATTAAATTCTCTGGCAAGCGCCATAAAAGCCATGCAACGATGCCGACATCCCCCTGGATTATATCGAATAATATGATTCACCAGAGCAATGCCACGTTCTTCGCGAGATGCGGGCACTTCTTTGCGTGATGGCTGCCTAAAATACCAAGTTAAGGCGCTTAATTGTCTATCAGGCGATAATGCGCTAAAAAAATCAAAGGCAGCATTTTTCTCTAATTTTCCTTCTGAATTAAACGTCAGGTTTGAGATTTGTTCATAATATTCGTCATTAAATTTTCCAACAGGCACTCTTTTGGTAGGCGATAAAAAAGATTCAATTGTAAAAGAAACTGTGAAAGGAGAATCCTTGAGCGGTTTTTCAGGTTGAATATAATAAAATTTGTCTTTATCGTTATACGCCAATGTGAATTTAATTTCAGGGTGCGTAAGAATGGCTGTTAATCTGTCGGCAACCGTGAGTGAGGGAAGCGGAATCCACTCGTTATTTTCAACATCACTCGCTGTTATTATAAAACGGCCAGGATAGGAAGTAGCAAACCTGCTGGGTTGTGACAAATCACAGGGCATTGGCTTAAATGGCGCTTTTTTTAAGGTGCATGAATTCTGATCGAGACTAATATCATCATAACTAGCACAGCGATAAAAATGGGGATCAATCCCTTCAAAAATTTGTCTGGCTTGTAATTTTATATTTTTTTCATTAAATATACTATCCAGCATTTTTTCATGACTGTCGGTTGCAGCTGGATGTATGGGAAAGTCAAGTGGCGAAGGAAATATTCTCTCATCGATTTCTTCTGTATGGATTTTGGTGTCGGAAGATGAGTATTTAGACTCGGGAATATTAAGTACACCTCCAATACTCACGATGATATGCGGATAGGCTGATTTTATTTTCTGATATAATGTGTTTTGTAATGAGTGACTGTTGTAATTATGCATTTCTATCGCGTCCAAACGAATAAATTTAAGATTAGCAAGAAATGATAAATCTTTTGGCAGACTGTAATTTTGAAAACTACGATTGGTCAGATCAAGTTCTTCAGCTGATGGACACATTTTCAATATTTCAGATATAAATTCCCAGGTTATACCAGCTTTCAAGCGTGAATTAGATAAATTAATTTTTTTTATGGATGGAAACACGCAGGAAGTATCGGCAGGCGAAAGTGTATTTAAATGACAGTCTTGTAAACTCACTTCTTCGAGAGAGGGGAAAATTTTCAGCAAGGGAAATAATTCCTTGCTGATTTCGCAGCGGCTGAAACCAAGTTTTTTTATGGAAGGCAAGCTAAATTCAGGCGGTAAATCTTTCAATTCGTAATCTAATAAGCAACCGTCCGAAAAACTAATTTCCTCTGCAGAAGGACACAATTTTAAAAATTTTAATATGTCCATCCAGCTAACTTGTATCGTCCCTGCAAAGCGAAGGTTTTTTAATAATGGAAATTCTATAGGTGAGTAATCCTCTGGCATTTGTTTCATATTAATGGATTGTGTAGCACGATTGTGAATGGTCATTGCTTCAAGAGATGCAGAATTTTTCAGTACAACTAATGCCAATTCCCAAGGTGACGTATCCCAGCTTACAGGATTAACATTAATTTTTTTTATATTTGAGGGAGCAAAAGAAATAGCAGGAGGCTCAGCATCGTAATTCTCAACGTAGGCAGACAATCGTTCAAGATTAATTTCTTCAAGCCTGGGACAAGATTTTAATAATTCGGAAATAAAACGGTCCTCAAAATCTCCTTTCCACATTGTATCAAATAGTGAAATCTTTTTTAATGTATTCGATGAGAATAGATATTTCTGGAAGTCTTCGACAACATTACTCCAATTCAATTGTAAATTTACGGTTTCAAGTAATGGATATGTCTTCATCAACCATGAAAGATTCTCAAAATTATTGCCAGGACGCCTATGAAACATTTTAAATTTTTTTAACTTTGAAAGCGAAGTAGGCAAAATATCAGAAAAATTGCATGCATTCGTTGTTTTGGAAATTAGAGGTTGACGTAGGGAAATGCTTTCAATTGACGGGCATTTTTCTAAAAAAGAAAAATTTGCATTCAGCATTTCCAGACTATTGCAGCTCATCTTAATTTTTTTTAAGGAATGCAAGATGGGAAAATTATCGGGTATTATCCCTTTCATTTCAGAAGGGTTTTTCAGTATGGTTAAATGTAGCGAAGCTTCGGCAATTTTCGCCATATCTTCCCATGTTATTTTGCGATTGTCGGCAAATTTAATTTTTTTACAAAGGGGGGCAAATGCTAGTAAGCTATCTATCTTTAACTTATTAACTTTCTGTTCATCTTTCTCATCAATTTCCTCATAATTGAAATAGATCGGAGGTTTAAATTTTCTTAAAAATTCTGTATGACTCTCTAAATCCTTGTTTGAAAATTTCACACCCACTGGGGATGAATCAAACAAGCTATCAAGAAATTTGTCACATATTGTATCGGGTAATGCTCTTAAGGCATCTAGTTGAATGATTGGTTCGCGTTCCAGTAAAGCGCTTGTCTCCGCCATGCCTGCCAAATAACAATCCTTGCTTGCGTACCCTGCATCACCCAAATATTTACTCAAGTCGTGACGACTAATGGGTAGGACTTCATGTAGTGCTGCTTCTAATTCAGATGGATTTTTGACTTGTTTTAGGCCCGCTTTTGTATAGACCCTGATGGTAAAACCCTGCTCCAGTAAATCAGTCCACATCCTTATTTTTGCCTGATAAAATCCCGGTAGTTTACTGTCGTTGCTTACCATCTCATGCAGTTTTAATGCAAAGGAAGGATCATGAATAATAATATTTTTTTTCTTAAACTCGGATATATCTGCAGGATATCGATAAATATCTTCTTTATCATCCAGAATGCGCAAAGCATCCATATCACCTGTATCAACCGTTGTATAATGATACTCACTTGATTCAGATGGATTTTTTTGTAAAAGCCCTAGTACTAGTAATTTTCTTGTGTCCATCTCTCCTCATTTTATTTCTCATTATTACACTACAGTATAGCACCTAAGCGCTCTGCCAAGCTTACTAATTGCATATGAAAAAATTATGGCATATAACTTAATATGAAATAATAAAAGGTTGGCATATTATTATTGATTTAATGAAATCAATTGAGGGACTCGTATTTGTTACTCAATATCTGGACGCTATTCGAGGAAAAAATTAAATGCGATGAATATTTGGAAAGAATGTAATGGGAAAGATCATATTTCCTCTTTAAGCGAAACTGCATGGCGAATTGTCGAGTCACAAGAAATTTCATCAACAAGAAACTTAGGAACAGGTCAAGTGGGATATTCTGCGAACAAAAAAGAAGTCATAGTTGGCATATCGATATCCTGAAGCTAAATAAGCTTCAATTGTAGCCTAATTAGCTTCATTTTTAAAGTAATAGGTCACCTCGCATCACTTCCCCCCCTTCTTCCTATGCCCCTCCGTCCAACCCTCGCGAACCTTTTCTTCGCGCGCATTATAAACCAGCGCACCTTTAGGCACATCATGACGCACCGTCGTTGCACTCGCGACATAGACATCATCATGCAAAGTCACTGGTGCGACCAAGGTCGAATCAGAACCCACTTGCACGCGATTACCAATCGTTGTCTTATATTTATTAATGCCGTCATAATTGCAAGTAATGACACCGGCGCCCACATTAACTTCACTACCCACTTCGCTATCACCCACATAACTCAAGTGATTCACTTTTGTTTTATTGCCTAATTCGCTATTTTTTATTTCGACAAAATTACCCACATGGACTTGCTCTGCTAGAATCGTGCCAGGTCTTAGACGCGCAAAGGGACCAATCATGCATTCCGCACCCACTTCTGCGCCATCAAGCACGGAGTTTGCTTTGATTTCTACTCCCTTGCCAAGCACGGTATTTCTTAAAATAGTATGCGGGCCAATGATGCAGCCATCGCCAATGATAACGCGGCCTTCTAAAATGACATTGACATCAATACTCACATCTCGGCCAATGGTGACCTCACCACGAATATCAATACGCCTTGGATCTGCCAGTGTGACACCTTGACGCATGAATTGCTCAGCCATTTTTTCTTGGTAATATCGTTCTAAATGAGCGAGCTGCGCACGATCATTCACCCCCAAGACTTCTTCCGCAACTGTCACTTCTGAGGTATGAATATGAATTTTTTCTTCTACGGCAAATTTGATGATATCAGTCAAATAATATTCGGCTTGTGCATTATCAGCTTGTAACTGAGGCAGCCATTTTTTTAAATAACTAGCTGGAAGCAAATAAATACCTGTATTAATTTCATTGATCGTTTTTTCTTTTGCACTCGCTTCTTTTTCTTCAATGATATGGGTCACTTGCTTTTTTGCATCACGTTGGATACGTCCATAACCTGAAGGATCAGCGAGAAAAGTTGTTAGCAAACCGACATCTTTCTCTGGTGTATCGTGAATAAATTTTTTTAAGGTGGCAATTGAAATAAGCGGCACATCAGCATATAAAATTAAGACACGATCATCATCAGAAATCTTTGACAAGCTTTGCTGCACAGCATGTCCTGTTCCTAATTGCTCTTTTTGTTCTATCCAATGCGTATGATAATGTGACAGAGCAGCATGGACTTGATGACCCAAATGTCCATACACAATGATGGATGGCGTTTGAGGTGTCAGTGATAAAGCCGTATGAATGACGTGCTCCAACAAGGGTTTACCTGCCAAGCAGTGCAATACTTTGGGCAAATCAGAATGCATGCGCTTGCCCTGTCCTGCCGCTAAAATCACAATTTGTAATGCCATCATCGACCTCTATATTGACTGCAATCGTTTTATTAAATTCACAATAGGCTTGTCTTCAATAATCATTTTATCGATACACAGAAAAAGAATATGTTCTAATTTATCGGAAATCGCATTGATCATAAAAGAAAAATTACCGATGGGCTGAATCATTTGTTTTTCATTGACAACAAAAATGGGATCCTCTTCACCGCTGTAAGATCGATGCGGTGTTTCGATTAACATGATTTGCCAATCTTGAAATTCATTTTGATGTTTAGTTTGAAATTGACGTATCTCCGATTTTATTTTGCTGAAATGCACATGATCTAAGCGCAAAATTTTTGGCATGACGCGATGTTGTAAACGCGAGGCAATTTGCGCTGCAGGATGCGTATCATTTATTTCTGCTAATTGTTTGATTAGGGCAAAGACATCATAATCACAAAATTCTTTGTAATTCACAAAATTTTCTTTGAGAAAATGCTCCTTTAATTCTTCTGAATACGATGATGCCGCAGCTTGATTGAAACGATTGGCCGCTAATAAAAATTGTCCTAAACGACTCGCGCGAATAGATGCAAAGGGCGCATGATGATCTACACTTTTAGCCAAATGCGTAAGTAATTGCACCAGCAAAGCTTCTAAGGCAAGTTTCTTTTGTGAATGATAAATATTACGCGTCATTAAACGGCGCGCCATTAAATAATGTTCGACGACACCAATGCCTTTATGCGTAATGCCTAATCTTTCACTATCATTGGCTTCAACAATCGCCATGCAATGCAGCATCCAACGAAAATCAAATTCACCGTATTTTACCCCGCAAAAATGACTATCCCGCAGTAGATAATCTAATCTATCTGCATCTAATTGCGATGAAACAATATCAGCCAAGACTCGCTTTGCGATCGGTTTATGCATAATCATATTAGCGATATCATGAAATTTTTCTTCAGTCAGATGGTAGCGTGGATTCAAGCGATTATAATGCTGGAAAAATTTCTTTGTTCCATAATCTTCGAGAAAATAGGGTGTCCAATCTTCATGACGAATTAATTTTTCATGAAACATGCCTTCAAAGGCATGTGAAAAAGGGCCATGACCAATGTCATGCAAGAGACAGGCAATCATCACTAATTGGCGCTCTTCATCAGCCAAACCAATTTTCTGGGCAATTTGACTGCCCACATAACTACAGCCTAGGCAATGATTAAAACGTGTATGAACCGCGCCTGGGAAAATAAAATCTCCCATGCCCAATTGTTTGATATGACGCAAACGCTGAAAATTGCTGCTGTCAATAAAGGGCTTCACCCAAGTATCTTCAGTTGAAGTAAATTGCATGGTGCCATGGACGGGATCTTTGATAACGTGAAAGATATTATTCATTATTGAGTACGTCTAATGCCTGTTGGTAAGCGCTAAAAATACTGCCATCATAGCAAACAAAAATGACTTGTTTCAAACCCGCGTAGGATTCTAAGCAGCTTGCTGTTTGTTTAATGGCAATCATTGCTGCTTGGGAGATGGGAAAACCATAGGCACCGCAGCTAATGGCTGGAAAGGCGATGCTTTCTATTTGATGTGTTTGCGCCAGTTTAAGACTTGCGGCATAGCAAGAAGCCAATAATTTTGCTTCGCCTTTGGCACCGCCACGCCAAACTGGGCCGACGGTATGGATGATATAGCGTGCTGATAATTGATAGCCCTTGGTAAGTTTTGCCTGTCCTGTTGCACAACCGCCTATCGTTTTACATTCTTGTAATAATTCTGGCCCGGCTGCTCGATGGATGGCGCCATCCACACCACCACCGCCCAAAAGGGAAGTATTGGCGGCATTCACAATAGCATCAACAACTAAGCTGGTAATGTCGCCAGTGACTAACTGTATCCGATTCTTGATCATCATATGAACCATTTATTGAGTTAA
>JABDDF010000036.1 GCA_013287745.1 Gammaproteobacteria bacterium | reverse complement strand
GGGCAATTCTACTATATCCGCGACTTCTATGCCATGACAATTGCCCCCTGACATGGTAATTTAAGCCGGCATTAGCAAAGGTAATCTAGATGACGCAATCATCGACATTAAACATCGCAATCATTGGCGCTGGATTCTCAGGCACCGCTTTTGTGGCTGCCTGTCAACGATTGAGCAAAAGACCCTTGCATTTGCATGTCTTTGAGAAATCAGGTCGTTTTGCAACAGGGGATGCCTATCGCACGCCTTTTTCCTATCACTTATTGAACGTCAATGCCAAAGACATGAGTGCCTTTGAAGATGATCCAAGTCATTTTGTAGCTTGGCTCAAAGCTAGACAATCGCATCCCTTAGCAACGAAAAAAACTTTAGATGCAGACCTGCCTCTTGAAGAGCAATTTCTTCCTCGTAGTCTCTATGGTGAATATCTCAATGATTTATTACAGGCTGAGGGAAATCATCAATTAACATTAGAAGCACAAGAAGTGATAGACCTTGTTCCCCACTCAGATCACATCATTTTAATTTTATCGGATCAGCGTCAAATAAAAGTAGACAAAGTCGTCTTAGCGCTGGGTAATCAAGCGCCCGCTCCCTTTCCCTTTCCTGTTACAAACACCGTACAATGTATTAGGAATCCCTGGGAATATAGAGCGCCGAATCAAATTAGCAAAGACGATCCTGTTTTGATTGTGGGAACAGGCTTGAGCATGATTGATACTGTCTTAACACTTAAGAAGCAATCGCATCGCGGTGCTATCTATGCTGTTTCACGCCATGGTTTACTGCCCTTGCCGCATACAAAACACAAAACAGTGTTGGCTATCTCTCGCGATTCATTGCCATCTAGCTTGCGTTCATTAACTCAATTTGTCAGAGAAAAATGCCGTACTCACGCGGATTGGCAAGCCGTCATCAATGGCTTGCGTTCACATATTCCAAGTTTGTGGGCTGAGGCAAGTGTAGCAGATAAAAAACGTTTTCTGCGTCATTTACTAGCTTATTGGAATGTACATCGCCATCGTGTCCATCAGCAAATTTCAGCACAATTAGCTCAACTGATTGCACAGGGTCAATTAAAAATTATTGCGGGTAGAGTGCTTGCCATTGAAAATCAGCAAGCTATTATTAGACCAAGACATGAAGCGCATCATTTACAATTGGATGTTAAATGGATTATTAATTGTATGGGACCTGCTTTAAATGCAAGTGCCTATCAATCGCCATTGCTAGCTAATTTGCTGCAAAAAAAGCTAGCCTGTCTTGATCCCTTGCAATTAGGATTAGATGTGGCAAGTTCTGGCGCATTGAAGATGCCAGACGGTGAAGTTTCTTCTCGTCTATTTGCCCTAGGATCACTGAGACGTGGTGCTCTATGGGAGGTTAGTGCTGTTCCAGAAATTCGTAAACAATGTTTTGAATTGGCAAATTTAATTCAGTCATCTTAAATTTTAGGATCACGACTCTAAAGGAAAAAAGGAATGATGAAGTCTGATATCAATCCATTATCAGTGGATCTTAGTACACCGAAAATTTCTCCAGATTATATTCACTTGTATAAATTCGCTGCCCACGATTTATCTTCTTTAACTTTAACTCAACGACAACTCTGTGATCTTGAGTTAATTTTAAATGGCGGTTTTGCACCCTTGCATGGTTTTATGAATAAACTAGATTATGAAAATGTGTTAGATCATATGAGATTGCATGATGGTCGTTTTTGGCCGATGCCAATCACCTTAGACGTTAATCAGCAATTTGCAGAACAGATTAAATCAGGGCAAGAGCTTGCCTTGCGAGATGCTGAAGGATTATTGCTAGCTATTTTGCAAGTAGGTGATATCTGGGAAGTTGATAAAATTCGAGAAGCAGAAGCTGTCTATGGCACGAAAGATGATGCGCATCCAGGCGTTGCCTATCTTTATCAGCAAGTGAAAAAAGTGTATATCGGCGGACATTTATTAAGTGTTTCTCTGCCTCATCATTATGATTTTAATCATTTGCGTTATACACCAGTTGAGACGCAAAAATTATTTCAACAGCGTGGATGGGATAAAATTGTCGCCTTTCAAACAAGAAATCCCATGCATCGCGCGCATCAAGAATTAACTTTGCGCGCGATGGAACAAACAGGTGCGCGCTTATTATTGCATCCCGTTGTGGGTATGACAAAGCCAGGTGATATTGAATATTATCTGCGTGTGCGCTGCTATGAGCACATCATGAAAACTTATGCACCGCATTCAGCTTGTTTAAGTTTATTACCCTTGGCGATGCGCATGGCAGGTCCGCGTGAAGCGTTATGGCATGCACTCATTCGCCGCAATTATGGCTGCACACATTTTATTGTTGGACGTGATCATGCTGGGCCTGGTAAGGATCGCGCGGCTAAGGATTTTTATTCGCCTTATGCAGCGCAGGAATTGTCACTTAAACATCAAGCTGAAATGGGCATTCAAATTATTCCCTTTCAAGAAATGGGTTATAGTTTACGACAGGCGCGTTATTTGCCTGTCAATGAATTTCCACAAGATGAAATACCTGCAACAATTTCTGGTACAGAATTACGTGAACGCATACGTAAAAATGCAGATATTCCCGAATGGTTTTCCTATCCCGGTGTAATTGAAGAATTACGCAAAGCACATCCGCCTAAATATCAGCAGGGATTTACGGTGTTTTTAACAGGACTGCCGAGTTCCGGCAAATCTACTTTAGCAAATGCCTTATCACTCAAATTAAGAGAAATGACAAATCGTCATGTGACCTTGCTAGATGGAGATGTGATTCGCACGCATTTATCACAGGGTCTTGGTTTTAGTCAGGAAGATAGAGAAATTAATATTACGCGAGTGGGATTTGTCGCGAAAGAAGTGACGAGACATGGCGGTATTGCCATTTGCGCCCTAGTTTCACCTTTTGCTAATGCACGTCATAAAGTCAGGCAAATGATTAGTGAAGTGGGCGGCTTTATTGAAGTTTATGTATCAACACCTTTATCAATTTGTGAAGCAAGAGATCGCAAGGGATTATATAAAAAAGCGAGAGAAGGCGTGGTGAAACAATTTACGGGCATTAGTGATCCTTACGAAATTCCTGATTCACCAGAAATAAAAATTGATACAGCATCAGTTGGTCCAGAAGAAGTGATAGAATCATTGATCAAACAGATTAAATTACTAGGATATATCCAATGAAAATGGATAGGATGAATCCGCATGCAAAAAATGTATTTGCGGTATTAGGTATTTCTCGAAGTGGTACGAGTGCGATAGCACGTTCATTAAAAGCTTGCGGCATTGATTTGGGATCAAATTTATTAGCAGGTGATGAACGTAATCCCAAAGGATTTTATGAAGATGCAGATATTCTTTATAAAATTAATCGCGGTGTTTCGCATGCATTAGATGATCCTTGGATGACAGTGGGTTCATTAGATAAGGCGAGCATTGCTGAGCATCCCATATTAAAAAATTATAGAAATTATGCCATCAATTTACTGCAAGAACGCTTAGCAAAAACGGCTTATTGGGGATTTAAAGATCCACGAACCACATCCATTTTACCCTTTTGGCAAAGCGTATTTGATGCCATACCAGTCAATGATCACTATGTCATCGCCTTGCGAAATCCTTTGGCCGTTGCCTATTCAAACAAGAAATTTGCCAATCTTGATTTAGAAGTCGGCATGATGCTGTGGTTGATTCATTCGTTTGCTGCTGTTGAGGGAACCTATAATAAAAAACGTGTGGTGATTAGTTATGAAGCGATGTTGCAAGATGCGCCTAAGCAATTACAGCGTATTCATACGGCATTTTCCCTGCCTTTTTCTCTTGCTACACCAGAAGTCGAACAATATCAAAATGAATTTTTAGATAAATCATTAAGTCATTATGCAGCAGATGATGGCGAATTAAAAAAGCATCCAGTCATTGCCATTGTTCCGCTTTGTTGGCAAGTGTATGAATTATTATTATCACTGGCAGAGGATCGTTTAACCTTTGATAGTGTAGAATTTCAATTTGCTTGGCGGCAAATTCAAGATGAATTCGCCAAGGTTTATCCCATTTATCAATGGATTCACAGGCAATTAAAACAGCATCAAACAGTAGAAAAAGATTTGCGCCGCATGCATCGTTCTATTTCTTGGAAGCTCATTTATCCCATTAGAAAAATGGATGAAATATTTCGTAGGGTGAAAAAAAAATCTAAGGAGGCGAAACGCTTACGCTGATCATGCTATAATAATGCTAATACACACTTAATAAACGAGCATGCAATGAGCACTGAACTTATTGAAAAATATTTGAAAATAGGTGTGGAAAAACAAGCGTCTGATTTGCATTTTCATCCAGATGCCAAGCCTTTGCTGCGTTTGGATGGTTCCTTAAAAGAAATCAGTGAATGTCATTCATTGTCTTCAGGAGAAATTAGGCAACTCTTATTTAGTTTTATGTCTGCTGAACAACAGCAAAAATTTAGCGAAGATTTGGCTTTGGAAATGGCCTTGTCAATTTCTGGTTTGGCTGATTTTCGTATTAGCATGTTTCATGTGCGTCAAGGTATTGCCGCTGTTTTTCGTATTCTTCCCAATACGATTCCTAGCTGTTTAGAATTAGGTTTACCGCCTGTCATTGGTTCCTTGCTCAATTTATCGCATGGCTTGATACTGGTGACGGGGCCGACGGGTTCGGGTAAATCAACCACGCTTGCTTCGATGATCAATCAAATTAATACTTATCAAGCGCATCATATTATTACCATAGAAGACCCAATAGAATATGTGCACAATAATAAAAAAAGTGTGATCAAACAATTGCAAGTGGGGCGTGAAACACCAAATTTTGCAACTGCCTTGCGCGCTTCTTTAAGACAGGATCCTGATGTTATTTTACTGGGCGAATTACGCGATTATGAAACCATGCGTTTAGCCTTGATTGCAGCAGAAACAGGGCACTTGGTTTTTGCTACCTTGCATGCTTCAACTGCGCCGCTTACGATTAATCGCTTTGTCGATATGTGTCCCTTAGATGAAAATTCTGTGATGCGTAATATGCTATCGGAAGCATTGCAAGCGGTTATTTGTCAAACTTTGGTGAAATCACTGGATAAGGGACGGGTGGCTGCCTTTGAAGTGATGCTATCGACACCGGCTATTCGTCAGTATATTCGCAAGGATATGCCTGGCTATATGGAATCGACTATTCAAACCAGCGGTGATTTGGGCATGTGCACACTGGCGCAATCCTTAAATAAATTAGTTGCGGATCGTGTGATTAGTTCTGTGGTAGCAGAATCAACCTTGGCAGGGCGGGGAGCTTTTCGAGAGTTTGAGGATAAGTCGTAGAGGTAGCCTATAGCCCTCACCCCCTGCCCCTCTCCCCTCGCAAAAAGCGCTCCGGGAGAGGGGAGAGTTCTAAATTTTCTCCTCGAAATAGTAAAGGACTCTCCCCTCTCCCGGAGCGCTTTTTGCGAGGGGAGAGGGGCAGGGGGTGAGGGCGCCTTTTACCCACACAATCTCGACAAATTATTTAAATTTTCCTTCACCACCACAAAACTCGAATTCGTCAAAACCCCATCACGCCTAATTTTAATTTCATACATCGTATCACTATCAGGCGTCACCTCTGGCACTTGACTCGGATCACCGCCATGCATGGCCAAGAAAGCTCTAGCAATAAAGGGTAATTTATTTGCTCGCCAAGCAATCGCCAATGTTTGATTATGGTAAGAAGCCTTGTCCAAATAGGCCACGAGTTCTCTTGTATGCTTATAACCAAAGGGCAGATTGAGTGCTTTCACCGCATTAATAGCAGCCGGTTCAAGCGTCATCAATGCACGAACATAGTGATGGATATCAAAATCAGAAGGCGGATTGGGTGCAATATAGGTATCAATCAAGCCAAAATTATTGTTGAGAACTTGCGGCAAGGCAAGCGCGCGATTTAAACCCTGACAATTTAACTGGCCAAGATCATCACTTGCATGTTCTGCTTCTGGAATAAGAATAAGTGTTTGTGTTTGAGCTTCACTAAGTGGTTTAACTTGAGCAAGTGAAGCATCTGCAGGGCAAGTTATTTTTTGATTATTTAAATTTTCTTGATCATGAATAAAATTCACACTAGTCGCTGTGTCATCATGCCATTTTATATTGATGACATATAAACTATCAAAATCATGCGCATCCCAATCTGGAATTTGCTTGGGATCCAACTTAAAGTGCAGCATGATCAATCTAGCAATATTAGGAATAAATTTATGTTCCCAAGCAACAAAAATCAGTGAATGGTGATAGGCTGGGGCAAGTAATTCATCAGCCAGCAGTTGATCAGCATTAAAGGCAAATGAGGTATTCACGGGTTTATTGAGCTGAATGGCGGTAGGTTCAATGGTTGCAAGCGGTCTCACATAATCCGTTTTCCTATCAATAGCACCATTAGGATTGGGCGCAAAAATAAAATCTGGGCTGCCAAATTGATTCGATAAAACATGGGCTAAAGCGAGAGAACGATTCAATCCCTGGCAATTTAATTGACCCAAATTAGCGCTTGGCTTTTCCCCATGGCGAAGAAATACAATGGTTTCTGCGGTATCTGCAGCATAGATCGATGCTGACATCAAAGATAAAAAAAGGGCACAAATAAAATTTTTCATCGCTTACTCATCAATAAATTTAACACTGCTATTATGTTTATAGGTTCGCCAATGCGGTTCATATTTTTCTGATTCATTACCCCAGGCATGCCAATTTTTGCGTGAACCACGCGCAAATAATTCAAGATAGGGGCCAGGACTGCAGGCTTCGATCAATTCATATTGCTCATCGGGCTTGCGTGAATGTTCTCTTTTTCGTGATTTGATAATATTAACTTGCGTTCGGCCAGGCTCAAGTGTGCGCATGCTGCCTTTGACGCCAAATAAAATGATTTCAGTGGTATTTCTAAAATAAAATCCTACGCCGCGTCCATCAGGGCCGCCATCTTTGCGAATTTTATGCCAAACAATATTGGCCTTATATTGAAAACCCCAGGCGCTCATGACTTGCAAGCCTTCAGAGAGAAGAGCATTAGGCACCCATAAATACAGATGGGCATTTTTTGCTGCCGCGACTTGGATGGGGATTTCCATGATATCTGGCAATGCTAAAGTAGGATAACGAGATAAGCGTTTATGCTCGGGCGCCATTTTTCCTGTGCGATTTTGAAACTGCCACGGGGGATCAGCCAGGATGGTCCTGCATTTTAAACCACTGCAGTGCGTCGCAAAGTCTTCGGCTGCGCTAAGGCGTTTTTTCTTCATTAGCATCCCTCATCGAATAAGTCAGGTTTAATTCCGAAAACAAGTAGGGGGCATCCAGCGCCGCTACCGCCTTCAATCCTCGGGATCAATTTTGACATGTGTGTGGTCGAAGCGCCATATGAAGCACCCCTGCCTAGCTGATTAAATATCGCTTGCAGTTCATCGCAGCGAGTGATAATGATGCCAACACTGATCGCTCTTAGATCGAAAAGTAGGCGGAAATTATTTAAATCGCGATCAAAAAATGGGTCTTTATTGTTCCATTCAATTTCCAAGGCAATTCTGTTTTTATAGCAGTCAATTTTATGCGTAGGTGAGGCCATTTCGGCATTATCGACATGTAAGGCTGTATTAAACTGTTTTTCCTGCCAGCCGCGTTCATACAAAAAAGAATCAATCCAGTCAGACACCTTTGATTTTCTGCCGCCAGCTTCCATGATCCAGCTTTTACAAAGTTTGAATTGTGATAGCAGTTCGAGCAAGTCCTGCCATTCATGGGGAAAATCGCTGTTTAAGATGGCGCAGGCATGCTTCCATTCACGCACGGCGTATTTTTCTAAGATGATGTTGGGGAGTAATTCTATACCCATGATAAGCCTTTATTTGTATAAGTTGATAACCTTAGCTGATGCAGGGGGAAATATCAAAGACTGATAATTAATCAGCGATTCCCGCTACGGCTAGCAAAGACTCTGTCATGTTAGCGGGGTTTGTCATGCCAGCACGTTTTTAGCTGGCATCTAGAAATTTACATATAATTCCTGGATGCCACCTCGCACAAAGAACGTGCGGCTGGCATGACAATTAATCCATATTCCAGCCCACATTGAGGGCAAGTAAATAACTATCTTTCGTCTGAGTGCCAAACAAATCTTGTGTAACAGGTAAACCTAGCCCAAATTGAAAAGTGAATTTCTTAGTTGAAGCCCAGATTGAAGGCGTCGCATAGACGACATTGCCGCCTGAATCGGGATCAATGCTTCCTCTTACCCTGTTTTTTTGCGTATAAGTGCCATCTATTTCAAGCATCCAGGCAAATAGCCATTGATTGACATTTGCAATATGTCTGCCGAATCCAAATTGATACAAATAACTATTGCCAAACTTAGTGCCATTTTTAGCTGTTGTGAACTCGATGCCAGGAGAGCCAAAGAAAAACCATTCGATCATGGTGCGATTAAAAGTCGTGCCGAGAAAAAAACTCGGTGAGCCGACGCCGGTTTCAGGTGTTTTATCAATGGAACCCGTTGGGATGGTGACATTTGCGACTATCGTTGCTTGATCGACATAAGTCGACCTTGAAGCGTTAAAAAAAGCATATTCTAATTGTGCGAAAGCATCTTCAAAGCCGCTAGATTTTTGTGGGCCTTCTTGATAGCTAGCCGCATAGGGGGCATTAATAAAAATAGACAGACTGTTAGTGATGCCATATACGACAGAAGGAACAAGATCAATAAAATGTTTATTGACGCCAGCATAATCATCAGCAAATAAAAATAATTGTGTGTCATGTTGGGGAAGAATATTTTCGCCGAAACCAATTAAGGGGCCTGGTTGTTGGGAGTCGGGTAGTGCGAAATTACCAATGCGTGGATAGGGTCGATCATCACTGGCTGCGCAGGTTAGTGTCATGAGAAGAGAAGTAATTAATATGATAATCCTTTTATCAGGAAACATAAGTATCTTCCAGGGGGTAAAAAATAACTTGTTAAGATAACAGTTCTGAATTTAAGCGATTTTTTCCTGCTTGTCATGGGTTTATTTAAATTGCATTTTTTAACCTAACTGAAGCTATGAATTCTACTCTGAAGTGCTTTGAAGTAAAACACTTCAGAGTATGTTTTCGGCTATAGCAAATAAGATATTGCCTTTAAACAGATAGCAGAAAAAATTGCACTTACAACAAGAGCAACGCGATCGCGACTCCTGGAATTAATTAATGCAGGTTTAATTACTGAAGTGGGTTCTGGCCCGAGGGATCCAAGGAAAAAATATTATTTGCTTAAATAAGATTGGTAATAGCATCAAAACCGCACAATCAAATCACTCGCCACCGTAAATTGGTTTTGAAGCTGCCCATTGTTGTAAGGCCTTGCCCGTGTTGCAAATTCATAGCGTACTTCAGGACGTATTTCAATGAGATCGGTAAATTGATGAGTCACACCTGCAGTAAAACTAAAATATCCCGTAGCATAAGCTGAGCGTTCTCCATTGATATCATCTAAATAATCAGCTCGCAATGATAGAAAATCTTTTTCCGCAAATTTATATTCTGTGTAATTAACAAATCCAATTTCGTAGGATTTACCAGGAATAAGCGCGCCGCAACCACCACCGCTTGCAAAGAATCGTGTGGGCCCAAAGATACAAGTCCCGCCCTTGGGCGAATCTTTTTGATACATGTAATAGCCTTCTGTTGCTGTGAAAAAACGATCTGTAAAGCGATGTGACCAAGTTAAATTGAATTCTTGTAAATTATCATGATTACCTTTAAAGCTGCCGCCATTCCAAGAATCAACACCGCCCCACAATGAATTGCGATTATCTTTTGAAACCCAACGCAGCATGGCCAGGGCTGTTGGAATATGTTTGCCAGCAGCCCAAGGTGCAACATCATCACCGGCATGCACGCCAAATAAAATAGTCCATTGATTATTTAATTTGATCGCGGCATTAACACCTGTTTGTGTATAAGCATCAAAGGTAAACATCAGAGAATGGGTAAATAAATAATTTTGCGGCGCTAATTGTGCTTCAATATCAGGCGGCGAAATATAGCGTCCAGCAGTAATCACCATGCCTTGTGCCACATTTGGAATATAAAATTGTGCATACATTTCTACGGCATCATAGCCATATAAATTATTTTCTTGCAGTAATTGATGACTAAAATAACCCTGTGCAGTTGTATAGCGATAATCAATGCCATAGAGATTTGATAGGCGAAATCCCCAGTCAGCATGCTCTGTTTGTACGGTATTCGGTTGACGTTCAATACGTAATACAAGTTGATCCAACTCAGGCCGGTTTGGTACAAGGTCATAGGAAAGCGGCGCATTCGATTGCTTGGACGTGCTGTAATTATAAGAAGGATCCGCCCAGCCATAAATGCGGATGTCATTCCTTTGCGTGCCAGGCAATCCTTTCCATAATAGATTTGTTAGCGGGAAAATAGGGTCAGTGTTGGGTACGCCAATGGTGGGCCCTAAATATTCGCTGCTTGGGAAAATAGAATCAAAGGGTGCTGGCATGGCGCGGCGAAAGGGTTTATCAGCATAAATTTGTGTTGCAGCAAGCATTGCGATGATGAATAAGCATCTTATTTTTTTCATCTAATCTTCCGTGAGGGTAAGCAGCAAGCTTGCTAGAATAGCAGGCTTTGAATATAAAAACGAAGTCTTTTGTTTTTGATTATGGGGTTAATTTTAGCTGCTTTTGTGCTTTGTGATGCAATGTTTCCCTTGATTTAGTTCAATATATATACTAAAATGCCAACAATTTTAATTAATAACACAAAACGAGATAGCTATGTTTTCTTCCTTATTTTCTCCTGCCAGCATCGACTCTGCTATTTGCCGATCAAGCGAATATGCAAAATTATGTGATTACATGAATGAACAGAGTCAATATTTAGATCTACATTGAGTAGGCATATTGTGGCGCTAATAGATCGTAGAGTGGAATATCTTGAGCAGCAAAGTCAGCAACTTGCTCAAAGCCAAACTACGACGACTACCACATTTGTACGTCGGGGCAGACTTCGCTAACTGAAGATAAGCATCGCCAATGTTGCTGTAAAAAAATACTTTTACTCTTTATGATGCTCGGTCTTAATTAATCGAATGCATTTATAATAAAGATAATCAACGACCTACAACGAGGTTTTTATGTTTTCCTATTTCTTTGATCCTGCGAAGATTGACTCTGCTATTTCTTCATCAAGCATATATACGGAATTGTGTGATTACATGAATACACAGAGTTTAAATTTTTCCACATCAAGAACCGAGGAAGAGCAGGCAGCCAGTCAGAATAGTCATCCGTTCTTACCTTATTCATTCCAAGTAGCCCTAAGAAACAAATTGAATAGGGGATTTGTTCAAAAGCATGCTCTAGCAAACTGGCTATCATCCAAACTTCAAAATATCCAGTCTAAAAAAGAAGCCATCAAATGTTTGAAAATTGCTGCACACATACTTCAAGAAATACAAGACGATCAATATAAAAATGAATGTTGTGAGAATATTCTAACTATTAATAATCTGATAGCGTCTACCTTGTCAGCCTGTGAAGCGATACTGAATAATTTGAATCCCTGCAGATTATATAGTCCTCTTCCTAATGATCCAAATAATACTTGTTGTGCTTTAAAGCAAATTATCTTTGATCTATTTCGGTTTCTCAAACCTCAGAAAGAAATCATTGAAATTGAAGAGGACAGTGAACTGGAAAGTGCTGATGAAGATTCGTCTGAAGATTTATTTGATGAGGAACAACAGGGAAATAATAAATATCAAATATTATTATCTCAACTGTGTTTGTATTGGCAGGGCGACTTTCGTGAGTATTGCGAAATTTACATTGATAGAACAAACATACAAAAATGTATTTTGGCTTCCATTATAAAAAATAAAATTGAAAAATTAAATTGGGATGATGAAAGCTTAGAATTTATTTTATGCGCTGCGTATTATATCAACATGGATATCGAAAGCTCGAAGTGGATTAATTTCAGTAGTAAAGAAGTGAGATATGTCACGAAGCTAGAAGGTATATGCAATGCAACTAATGAAATTTTAATAAAATATACTGGATTTATAGAAAATGATTATGCAATGACAAAAGGCTTCATTCAGAAATATAAAGATGAAACATCAACTGATATATTCCTACCAGAAGCTAGTCATAGCAATAAGTATTTTAAATCCACATTGAGTAAATATATTGTGGCATTAATGAAGTTGAGATTGGAATATCTGGATCAGCAAAGGCAGCAACTTGCTTGTCAAACAACGACTACTACGACAACTACTACATTTAAGAGAAGGCGTGGAGGGTGTTGAAGAAGAGGCGTCAGGTATTTCATGAAAAAGTGGTGAGCGGTAAAGAAGTGAAAAAAACATGAAAAAGCCACTAAGCTTGAATTACTACAGGTTAACTCATTGATCTGACTATGGCCAGAGACAGAATCGAACTGTCGACACGAGGATTTTCAGTCCGGTAAAATATTTTAATATTAATTTTAAATCAACACCTTACGATGTTATGGCAAAAAGGTTAGCTACAGTAAACAACGGGAATTAGTATAGAGTTTCATGTGGCGTGCTACAATTTTGCTACATTAAAATGCTGGCGGGAATCACATGAAATTTTTTATTCGCTTAAATTTAGCTCTTCTGTCTCTTTGTTTCGTATCCAACGAATAGAATGCTTTCTTATCAATTTTCTTTCAGCAGCATTATATGTTGTGTCAGTTGGGAGCATGTCTAAGGCAACTTCCGGGATAGAGCTGTGTGCTCTGATAAATTTTCCTTTTAGCTCAGTTAGTAAAAATTTATGTATCTTGAGTTTAGCATTTTCAGGTTCACAGAGCCCAAAAAAATAAATTAAGCTTGCTGTAACGGCTGGATATAGCAATCGAGTTAAATTTTGCTCAATCTTATTTTCTAATAAAATGTCTAATCTTTCTTGAATAGATTTTATTGGCTGGGAAATGGAATCCTCAGGGTAAGGATATATTTCTAATAGTAAGAAACGTATACTTTCATATCCTATATGATGAATAGAAAATGCTTCGATTGCTTCATATATTCCATTAGCTAATGCTCCATATATATTTTTGTCATTGTTATGATATGAATACGCATTTTTTTTAAATTCTTTAGCTTCAGGAAACACATTTGCTTTATTGATTATAAATTGAATCATTGAAGATAATCCTGAAGAACAGGCAATTAAATTATTATAGGAAGGCGAAGCGTGTAATTCATTGTCAGTTTGTCGCTTTAAATTGTAAATGTTATTTTTTATAATCTCGGCCATATAATTCATAGCTGAATAAAAAATATCTGGAGAATTATCATCTCCTTTTAAATATTTTTCTAATGAATACTCTATAACTTCAAAGTATTTTTTAATGGATTTGGCATTGAAGTCAGAGGTGCTAAACATCAGCCATCCCGTTAAAGGCCTATATTCGCTTCTTAAAAATTTTGCATTGCCAAAGATTAATTTTTTAAATGTGCCAAATCTACCTAATCCGTAATATGGTTCTTCGCGTTGAAGCTGTGAATCAGGCTCAATAAATAAATAAAGTATTAATCTATCAATAAAATTCCTTTCTTTTGCTTCGTGTCGATCACAGTTAGCTATTACTGTCTCTAAGATCATATAAAGTGTCGAGGGATTATGCTTAACAATTTTCTTACAAAAGATTGAATCAGAAAATAATGTTATTAGGGCAATAGCATATTCCTGGGTTTTACTGTGATTATCTTCATTTGCATACTGAAATATTGCCGCTATACTAACTAATATTTCTGATGTTAACTGCTGTATGTCTGTTTCTATTCCACTTGCGATAATATGACTGCATCCTTGAAAATAAGCCTCCGCATTTTTTTTATTAAATTTAACTGGATTCATTAACTTATATAATAGGTAAATTATTATCGCTACTAACATAGCATTCCAGAGGAAAAAAATTGCCAGGCCTGTATATGTTTTATTAACATGAAAATAAGTGGTTAATATATCGCACAGAGCTATTGTTCCAAGAATAAGTAATATTCTAATTAACCAAGGCATTGTAAGAAATCCAATATTCAACCTAAAGCGAATAATGCTGTTGATAAATGCAAAGAAAGCAAGAATAAAAGCTGAAAATGTAAGAAACGTTGCCATCATTAATTCGCTGCCCTATTTAAATTTTATGAAAATTTGCCTATATTTTTGACTGAGCCTATCTTCCGTTCTTATTAACCATCACGCACCCCATAAATTGAATATAATTATAAACATATATATTAAATAATTCAACATATTATTTAATATATATGTCCTTATTTGACTATAATACAGCACATGCTATAATCCCCCTATACGTCCCAAATTGGCGATACCAAAATGCGCACCAAATACCAAAACAGCATCGAATTTAAAACCCTCACCCGCATCAAAACAATTCGCGGCAGTGTAATATTGCGCAAAGATTTAAATAATCTAGGCTCTTATCGCCAAGTGAGTCGGGCTATTAATAAACTAATCGAGGAAAAAAAGTTAGTAAAAATTGGTTCTGGCGTTTATGCTAAAGCTTACGTCTCTAAATACTCCGATACACCATTAATTAAAAACGGTACTGATGCCACACTAAGAGAAGCATTGAAACGCTTAGGCGTTGGTTTTGAGCCAGGTACTGCAGAAAAGGAATACAATGAAGGCAAATCAACACAAATACCTGTGCGCAATATTGTTAAATTAAAAAGCCGGTGCCGTCGTCGTATCGCATATAAAGCTAATAAATTATTTTTTGAGAAGAATATCAATGCTAAATAAAAAGGATTTACGCGAGACAATCGCAGCCACACGCCAGCATATTAACTTACGCGAAGCAGTTATTGAAAAAGATTATTATGTCACACAAGTTATTCATAAACTCTCTGCCCTGGAGAATGAATATTTCCGTCTAATTTTTTGCGGCGGTACCTGTCTTGCTAAAGCGCATAAACTTGTGCGGCGCATGTCAGAAGATGTCGATTTTAAAATACAACCAAAAGTAAATGAGGTATTTAGCAAGTCGGATTTGAAGACGCAATTAAAAGAATTTAGAGAGCAAATTCGATCAACATTGGTTATACCAAATCTATCAATAGCGAATGATAGAACGCGTAATGAAGGCAGATATCATCAAATTACACTGGAATATCCCTTTTTATTTCCGATAGGCTCAACGTTGAGACCTAATATAAAAGCTGAATTTACATTTGCAAATATCCTTCTTCCTACGGATACCTTATATGTTAAAACCATCATTGAAGACGTTTTAACGGAATTAAATATATTTACTTCTCCACAAACAAAATGTATTTCAATCCATGAAACAGCTGTAGAAAAATGGGTTGGACTTACTCGTCGCACCATGGCTATTGAGAGAGGTTATGAAGAAGACGATAAAACACTTATCCGTCATGTTTACGACTTAAATGCAATTATCCGAGCTGAAAAAATAAAATCTAGTTTTGTCGAGCTTGCCAAAACTGTGATGGCTAGCGATGGTAAGCAATTTAAAAATAAACATCCAGAATACTTGGAAAATCCTATTTTCGAAATCAAACAGTCATTGAAGCTTCTAAAAAATAAATTATTATGGAAAAAGCGTTATGAGGAGTTTATTGAAGTCATGGTTTATGACAACACCAATACACCGTCTTATGATCAGGCTATTCGTACGCTAGAAGAAATTAATTTTTTATAAAATCAAAAAACAACCACTCAAAAAGGAACTCCCAATGAAAATCCTATCCATATCCCACGCCAGCTTTGAACGCCTCGGCCACATCGAAACCTGGGCACACAAAAAAAATCACATCATCCGAAAAGTAAATCCCTATCGCGGAGAAA
>JABDDF010000035.1:3002-16605 GCA_013287745.1 Gammaproteobacteria bacterium | reverse complement strand
AAGCACAGAAAATGCAACAGATTGCGACTGCTGCATTTAGCAAGAAAAAGGGTAATGGTTTTGCTATTTCCAATGAAAAAAGCGAATTACTTGTTTATGTAGATGCAAGTAAGAAAGCGCATTGGGCATATAAAATTACCTTCGATGCCAAGCCATCCAGTTCAAAAGTAACACCATCGAAACCTATTTTTATTGTTGATGCAGTCACTGGGCAAATTTACAGACAAGCGGATCAAATCGAAACAATTAAAGTGAAAGATTTCCCCGCAGCGCCAGGTGGTGGTTTTGGCGGTAACTTAAAAATGGGCCAGCTTATTTATGATGGTGGCAAAGGTGATTTAGCAGGTTTGAAAATTCAGCGTGATGACATTGGTAATCTCTGTATTTTACAAAATCCCGATGTTGTCGTGACAGACGATAACACGGAGCAAGTGATCACCTTTACTTGTAAATACACAGATTCTGAGCACAATGATACTTATTGGGAAGGCGATTTTGATACAGTCAATGGTGGATATTCACCAGCCAATGATGCCATGTCCGCTGGTATTGTGATTAAGAACATGTATCAAGATTGGTATCATGTGCCTGTGTTAACCAATGATGATGGCAGTCCGCTGCAATTACATATGATTGTGCATGTGCTTGAATACGAAAATGCATATTGGGATCCCAATGCGCAGACGATGACCTTTGGTAATGGTGCTGACGATTTCTATCCATTGACTTCCTTGGGTGTGGGCGCACATGAAATCAGCCATGGTTTCACTTCGCAGCATTCTAATCTTTTCTATGACTACCAATCCGGTGGTATGAATGAAGCCTTCTCAGATATGGCTGCACAAGCTGCTGAGCTTTATTCCTACGGTAAAAATAGCTGGCAGATCGGCCCTGAAATCTTCAAAGCAGAAGGTCAAGCATTGCGTTACATGGATCAGCCAAGTAAGGATTGCGGCGCTGGCCAAGATCCTGGTGACTGGTGTTCTATTGATGATGCAAGTGAATACTCTGATGGTCTTGATGTCCACTTTAGCAGTGGTGTCTACAATCGCTTCTTCTACAACTTGGGTACGACAGAAGGTTGGGATGCTAAGAAGGCATTTGAAGTCATGGTACAAGCCAATGCAAATTATTGGGTGGAAAATGCTGTATTTGGTACCGGTCAAGGTGATGACGGCGATGCTGGTTCTTGCGGTGTGATCGATGCTGCTAAAGATTTAGGATACAGCGTTGATGACGTTAAGAAAGCCTTTGATGTTGTCAAAGTGGGTTATGCGGGATGCGATGCCTAAGCTCTAGCATTTGTTAGCTTGTAATACCAAGGAAGCCCGGTGAATTCGCCGGGCTTTTTTTTGTGTGAAGTTTGTCGTTGCCCTCACCCCCTGCCCCTCTCCCCTCGCAAAAAGCGCTCCGGGAGAGGGGAGCTTTCTAATTTTCTCCGAGAGAGTTAGAGAGCTCCCCTCTCCCGGAGCGCTTTTTGCGAGGGGAGAGGGGCAGGGGGTGAGGGTTATAGTGAGGGTTATGTATTTAAGAAGTTGAACTTATCAAAAAAACTCATACAATGAGCACACATCGCGGGTGTAGTTCAATGGTAGAACGGGAGCTTCCCAAGCTCTTAGTGTGGGTTCGATTCCCATCACCCGCTGATCATCGTATAATCCTTAATAATCATTTCCATCTAGTAAGGATAATTTCAGGATGAAAGCAATTCAGCAGGCATGGCTAATTTTATTCCTCTTTAGTTTTTCTTTTTGCGCGGCTGCAATGGATACAAAAACAGACGATTCCGCAGCTAAAATAAAATGGGGATACGTGGGCAACACAGGGCCTGCAAAATGGGGCAATTTAGATAAGCATTTTGCTAGCTGTGCAACAGGTAAAACACAATCACCCATCAACTTAAACAATCGGGCACGAAAAGCCGCAGCAAATTTAAACATTAATTATAATCCTGCGACCATGGCCATTGTTGATGATGGCACGACTTCATTATTATTGGGTCACACGCAAACCATCATTCGCGACGGTCATAGCGTGCAATTAAATTTTAATGCGGATCGTGCAAGCGAATCTGTCGACTACGATGGTAAAACCTATCGATTAGTACAATTTCATTTGCATACCCCAAGTGAAAACCTCTGGTTTGGCCGTGCCTTTCCCATGGAAATTCATTTTGTTCATCAAGGTGATAATGGCAGGGTGCTTGTGATTGCAGTATGGGTGAAAATAGGAAAGGCCAATTCGAGTTTGCAGCAAATTATTAATCATTTGCCTAAAGAAGAAAATAAGGAAATGATCATTGAAGGTCAAAATATCCAACCTGAAAATTTGCTGCCACAGAAACACCGTTTTTATAGTTTCATGGGTTCATTAACGACACCGCCTTGCACCGAAGGTTTGCAATGGATCATGTTGCGAGAACCGATCACGGCTTCTCCCTCGCAAATTATGCAATTAAGGCATGCAGCAAACGGCGCAAATGCCCGTCCTATTCAACGACTTTATGGCCGCAGCATTTACTATACGGATAAAATCAAGGAAAATGGAAGCCATTAATGGAAAGGATTATCCTATGAAATTTTTACGTATCACTGTAACTGTCGTGGCATTATTACTCGTCGTCTGTATTCTTGCCCTGGCTTGTCTTGCCATTTTTGTTGATCCTAATAAATTGAAACCTGCTTTAACAGAAGCAGTAAAAAAGCGAACGGGCTATCAACTAACGATTGATGGCGATCTGTCCTGGGCTTTTTACCCGCATATTAGCGTTAAAATAAAACATATGTCCTTGAGTGAACCTAATCAAACTCAGGCTTTTCTCGATCTGACTGATGTGAAAATGGCGGTTGGTTTGTCGGCCTTATTGCACGGCGATAAAAAATTAAATGGCAATCTTCATATTGCTCATGTTCAGATGGGAAATATTAAAGCAGAGCAAGTCAGTGTCGATATGCACTGGCAAGATCGAGTCCTGACCTTGGATCCCATTTCAGCCAAGCTTTATCAAGGATCGTTTACAGGTCTTGCTCATGGACGTTTTGACAATGTTTCGCAATGGGATTGGAATGTGAGCTTTGATAATATTCAATTGCAAGCCTTGCTCGCTGACTTAAAAACCACAAGTAAATTAAGTCTTTCAGGTCTTGGCCAAGTTAAAATGAATATGGCGACACAGGGACAAGATAAGGCAAGCTTCTTGAATGCTTTAAATGGAACGGCAGAATTAAAAATCACAAATGGTCTAATTGACGGTATTAACTTAAATTATTTAGTACAAACAGCAAAAGCGCTTCTTAACAAACAAGCAGAACCTGCAGCACAACCTGATAATCTGCAGCAAACAGCATTTGATAGTTTGAGCAGTTCAGCCGTCATCAAGCAAGGTGTTATTACGACTAATAATATCCTCTTGCTTGCACCCGCTTTCCTTGCGACTGGCGAAGGAAGCTTGGCATTAAATACACAGGCGATTGATATGAAGTTGCAAGTCAAGCCGCAACAGAATAATATGCCTGCCTCAGTGCCGCCATCCTGGACCATTCCCATTTTGGTGCAAGGAAATTTAGATCATCCTGATATCAAATTAAATATGGGCGACATTCGCGCAATGTTACTCAAGCAAGAAATTGATAAGGTGAAAGAAAAAGCACGAGAAGTCATTAAAGCGCATATTCCAGGAAAAGCAGGCGCATTTTTGCAAAATTTATTAAGCGGATAAACATTTGCGTATCATTACAATTAATTTAAATGGCATTCGCGCGGCAGCGAAAAAAGGTTTGTTTGCCTGGTTACAACAAGAAAATGCCGATGTCATTTGCATGCAAGAATTAAAAGCGCAGGATGATGTATTGCAAGATGCGAGTATGCAGCTAGCAGGTTATCATGCCTACTTTCATTGCGCTGAAAAAAAAGGCTATAGCGGCGTGGGTATTTATTCACGCCATCAACCTAAGAAAATAATTAAGGGATTGGGTTGGGATATTGCAGACCAAGAAGGCCGCTATCTTGCAGTCAATTTAGGCGGTATTTGGATTGCCTCACTTTACTTGCCCTCTGGTACCTCAGGCGAATTACGTCAAACAGTTAAGTATGATTTTTTAAAACGTTTTGCGAATTATTTGCAAAATGAAATACAGGGTGAGCATATCATTTGCGGCGATTTTAATATTGCGCATAAGCAAATTGATTTAAAAAATTGGCGCTCTAATCAAAGAAATTCTGGTTTTTTACCCGATGAACGCGCTTGGATGGATAAATTATTGGGTGAGATGCAATTTGTCGATGCCTTTCGTGAAGTGAATCAAGAAGCCGAGCAATACACTTGGTGGTCAAGCCGTAGTCGAGTCGCTTGGGAAAATAATGTGGGATGGCGTATTGATTATCAAATTATCACACCAGGGTTAAAGCCTACAATAAAATCAGCAAAAATCTACAAAGAACAAAGGTTTTCGGATCATGCCCCCGTGGTCATGGAGTATGATATTGTTCTCTGATTGTTTTAGACTAATAATAAATGCCGTAAAAGAGTGAGGATAGCATGGCAATAACAGCTGCAAATGGCCCCCAAGGTTTAGTTAATGTACTGAATAAATTAATAGAACAAAAAAACACAGGTTTATTGCCTCGAGGAGTAGAGCAATATATTCAATATAGTAATGGTGGATCAGAAGCCTTCATCAAGGTCGATTTGAATGCCAAGCCCTATCATTTTTGGTGTTACGATAATAAGCATGGCCGCTCCATGCCAGAATCAATCATTGATATTTTAAAGAATTTTGCGCGGGCAAAAGATCAGAAGGCAGCACTTTGTGTTGTGCGTGATGTCAGAAATGAAGAACTTCATACAGAAAAAACGTCTTTTTTGAATGGAGGAAGCTGGGGTTCAGTATCATTTTTACCTTTGAGCGAGGAAAAAGTGATACAGTTATTATCCATGCAGAAGGCAGCAAAATCGACATTATTCAACTTTTTCAGAAGTCAAACTTCATCCTCTGCCAAGCCAAATGAAAATATCGTTGTTGAGCATAAGCAAAAACCAACAAATAGGTAATAGCTCAGCGGGGCTTGTCATGCCAGCCGCACGCTCTTTGTGCGAGGTGGCATCCAGGATTTTAAATAATTTCTGGATGCCACCTCGCACAAAGAGCGTGCGGCTGGCATGACAAGCCCCGCTGATACGACAAACCCCCAGGAACGACAAACCCCGCCTGAGCTATTATCCACCCACCACTTCCTTCTGCACCCTCACCAATTGCTCAATCCCTTCCTTAGCCAACCCCAGCATGCTATCCAATTCCACCCGCGTGAAAATATTCTTCTCCGCCGTCCCTTGAATTTCAATAAAACCCCCATGTTCTGTCATCACAACATTCATGTCAGTATCCGCCGCAGAATCTTCCGCATAATCAAGATCAATAATCGCTTCACCTTGGTAGACCCCTACCGAAATTGAAGCGACAAATTGTTCAAAGGGATTGGCGGCCAGTTTCTTACTTTGTTTAAGAAATTCAATTGCATCGAATAGGGCAACACAGCCACCCGTGATGGAGGCAGTACGCGTACCACCATCAGCTTGAATGACATCACAATCGACCACAATCGTGTTTTCACCAATGGCATTCAAATTCACAGCAGCACGCAGGGATCTTGCGATTAAACGCTGAATTTCTTGCGTACGGCCTACTTGCTTACCTTTTGCCGCCTCTCTTTGCATACGTGAATGCGTAGAACGCGGCAGCATGCCATATTCAGCCGTGACCCAGCCTCGTCCAGAATCTTTTAAAAAAGGCGGTACCCCAGGCGTGACACTGGCATTGCAGATCACTTTGGTATCACCAAATTCAACCAACACAGAACCTTCAGCATGTTTAATATAATGACGAGTGATGCGAATATCGCGCAATTGATGGTTCGGTCTCTTACTTGGGCGCATGACGTTTACTCAAGGTTAATAAATTGGCGCTATTATATGCTCAATTTCCCAGCGCTTGTAAAGTTGCGAAATGACCCTATATAGCTTTTATACAGATTACAGGAGATTATCTCGGTGGAACAAATGCGTGGTACAACAATCGTTTCCGTGCGTCGTAATGCTATGGTCGTTGTAGGCGGCGATGGCCAAGTGACCTTGGGTCATATCGTCATGAAATCCAATGCGCGAAAAGTGAGACGCTTATACAACAATAAAATTCTAGCAGGATTCGCAGGCGGTACCGCGGATGCCTTTACCTTATTTGAACGATTTGAATCTAAATTGGAAACACATCAGGGCAATCTGGTGCGTGCAGCCGTTGAATTAGCAAAAGATTGGCGTACAGATCGTATGCTGCGTCGCTTGGAAGCGATGTTAGTGGTCGCTGATGCAAAAGCCTCCTTAATTATTTCTGGCAATGGCGATGTCATTGAACCGGAAAATAGTTTGATTGCCATTGGTTCTGGCGGCCCTTATGCAAAATCTGCTGCCCAAGCCTTATTAGATAACACAGAATTAGATGCGCGCACCATCACAGAAAAAGCGCTTGCGATCGCAGCTTCCGTTTGTATTTATACCAATAATAATTTCACCATTGAAACATTAAGCGAGTAAATTTATGGCTACCTCTTTTACAACCACTCCAAAAGAAATTGTCAGTGAATTAGATAAGCATATTGTCGGTCAGGCAGATGCAAAGCGTGCTGTTGCTGTTGCCTTGCGTAATCGATGGCGTCGTATGCAATTACCTTCACCCATGCGTGATGAAATCATGCCGAAAAATATTTTGATGATTGGGCCAACGGGTGTAGGTAAAACAGAAATCGCAAGACGCTTGGCAAAATTAGCAGATGCACCCTTTGTCAAAGTCGAAGCAACCAAATTCACAGAAGTGGGCTATGTGGGTCGTGATGTAGAATCTATCATCCGCGATTTGATTGATATGGCAATAAAAATGATGCGGGAAAAAGAAATGGCGAATGTGCGTTTGAATGCAGAAGAAGCTGCAGAAGAACGTATTTTAGATGCCTTAATTCCGCCGCCGCGCCCCGTCTTTGTTGGTGAACCGCATGAACCTGTCAAAGAAGATGGGGCAGCGCGTCAACACTATCGTCGAAAATTACGCGATGGTGAATTGGATGACAAAGAAATTGAAATGGAAGTTTCTATGTCGCCCTTTGGCGTTGAAATTATGTCGCCGCCTGGCATGGAAGAAATGACCAATCAATTGCAAAGTATGTTCCAAAACTTAGGCTCGGAACGGAAAAAAATGCGTAAATGTAAGGTTATTGATGCGAAGAAAATTTTACGTGAAGAAGAAGCGGCAAAATTAATTGATGATGATGAAATTAAATCACGTGCGATTGAAAGTGTTGAACAAAGCGGCATTGTCTTCATCGATGAAATTGACAAAATTGCTAAACGTTCTGAATATGCAGGCGCAGATGTTTCGCGTGAAGGTGTACAGCGTGATTTACTACCTTTAATTGAAGGTTCTACCATCTCAACTAAATATGGCATGGTACGCACCGATCATATTTTATTTATTGCTTCAGGCGCATTTCATTTTGCCAAACCCTCTGATCTCATTCCTGAATTACAAGGGCGATTGCCGATACGTGTAGAATTAAAATCATTAACGACAGCGGATTTTGTGCGTATTTTAACAGAGCCGCAAGCGGCCCTAACCGAGCAATATATTGCTTTGATCGGCACAGAAGGTGTAAAAATTGAATTTACAACAGATGGTGTGCAAAGAATCGCGGAAATTGCCTGGCATGTTAATGAACGGGTAGAAAATATCGGCGCACGTCGTTTACATACTGTGCTTGAAAAATTATTAGAAGATATCTCCTATTCCGCCTCTGAAATATCGGGCGATGTCATTAGCATCGATAAGGCTTATGTCAATAAGCGTTTAGAAGAATTAGTAAAGGATGAAGATTTATCAAGTTATATTTTGTAAGCAGGGAGTAAAAGATGAAAGTCATGGATAAAGAAGCAGGGAAAAAAGCGGCGGCACAAGAGGCGATTAGCTTCGTTGAAGATGACATGGTGATTGGTGTTGGCACGGGCTCAACGGTTTCCTATTTCATTGAAGCCTTGCAAGCAATCAAGCATCGTATTGAAGGAGCGGTGGCAAGTTCTGTTGCGACGGCTGAAAAATTAAAGGCCTTATCAATCCCCTTATTAGATTTAAATGCTGTGCCAGAGCTGCCCTTATATGTTGATGGCGCTGATGAAATTAATTCAGCCAAACAAATGATAAAAGGCGGCGGCGGTGCATTAACGCGTGAAAAAATTATTGCAACAGTAGCACGAAAATTTATTTGCATTGCAGATCAAAGCAAGCAAGTTGATTTACTCGGTGAATTTCCCGTTGCCGTTGAAGTCATTCCGCTTGCACGCAGTTATGTGGCACGTCAAATCGTGTTATTAGGCGGCGACCCTGTTTATCGTGAAGGTTTTGTCACAGATAATGGCAATGTGATTTTGGATGTTTATAATCTGAAATTGCGGGATCCAAGGGCAATGGAAGATAAATTAAAATTGATTGTGGGTGTGGTTGAGAGTGGGATTTTTGCGAGACGGACGGCGGATGCGGTGTTGGTGGGGTAGTTACTGATCTGGTAAGAACTCAGGTGGGGTATTTTTCACGGAGGTTCGTCGTTGCTGCGGCCTGTCATTCCCGCGTAGGCGGGAATGACAGGCCGCAGCAACGACGAAGGTTTACACCGGACAATAAATCATCTGCACCACATTCCCATCCGGATCCGCGCAATAAAAACTCCTCGTCCCATCACGATGATTTTTCGGCACCGCCTTAATTTCCACACCTTCCCCGCGTAAAAAATTATGCCACTCATCAACATCAGCCGCGCTTTCTAGAAAAAATCCAATATGATCTAAACGCTGATGACCCCCAGGCGCTGCATCAGCAGGAGCGCGATGCAAGGCAAAATTATCTTCACCCGTCGTCAAATAAACATTATCTTCATCTGGCTGCCACGCAATTTTCATGCCTAATAATTTCGTGTAAAAATCAACGCAAGCAGATAGGTTACTAACATACAAGGCAACATGACGCAGCCCCAAGGTTTTTCTTGGCATAATTTATCCTTTCAAAGCTTCACGCATTTCTTTAATCACAGCAGCATAATCAGGCTGATGAAAAATGGCTGAACCAGCGACAAACATTTCAGCACCTGCTTGAGCGACTTCACGAATATTCGTCGTCTTGATGCCGCCATCAACAGCCAAACAAATATCGCGCCCGCTTGCATCAATGATTTTTCTCAGTTGACGAATTTTTTCCAATGATGAAGGAATAAAATGCTGACCGCCAAATCCAGGATTCACTGACATCACTAAAATAATATCGAGTTTATCCATGACATATTCCAGGCAATTTAAGGGCGTGGCGGGATTTAGGGCAAGACCCGCCTTGCAATGATGATGATGAATGAGAGCGAGACTGCGGTCTATATGTTCAGATGCTTCTGGATGAAAAGTGATATTACTTGCCCCCGCGCGTGCAAATTCCACGATTAAATCATCAACGGGTTTAACCATCAAATGCACATCAATCGGTGCTTTAATACCATGACGTCTCAAAGCTTCACATACCAGAGGGCCCACCGTTAAATTGGGGACATAGTGATTATCCATGACATCAAGATGGAGCATGTCAGCGCCTGCGGCAATGACAGCATCGGCTTCCTTCCCTAATTCAGCAAAATTAGCAGCCAATAAGGAGGGTGAAATTTGATAATTTTTCATGCTGGTTAAGACCTTCATAATAATGGTAATTTTTGTATATACCTTTGGAGAAGGCGCAGGCCTGTCATGCCAGCATGCTTTTAGCTGGCATCCAGAAAATTGTCTGAAAAGCTGGATGCCAGCTAAAAGCATGCTGGCATGACAGGCCTGCGCCTTCTCCAAGGTATATAGCTCAAACATTTTATGCTAACATGCCTCCCCTTTAATAATCGATCGCTAATTATGCTCGCAATTCGTTCATCCACATTCGACAGCCTCATTATTTTTTGCGGCAGCTTAATTTTTTTTACCCTGGGTCTGCACGCGCAAGAAGTCATCGGCTTTGACTCGCGCTTTTATTTATTTGCACAAGAAATGTGGCGCCATGGCGTGACTTGGTTTCCAACCACTTATCAGCAACCCTATCCTGATTATACCGCTGGCTCGACCATTTTGATTTATTGGGCAAGCGTACTCTTTGGCGGTTTAAATAAATTCACTGCTGTTTTGCCTACCGCTATTGCCGCATCCCTCACACTCACTTTCACTTATCTGATTGGCGCCCTGCATGCAAGATCCTGGGGTCTTGCTGCAGTTTGTTTTTTATTAATGACCCTAGGTTTTTTGCAAAGCGCACGTGCCATATCTCTCGATATGCAATTGACCATGATCACCACCCTCATTTTTTATTTACTTTATTCCACAAAAAATGTCCGTCTCATTTATGCCTTATTACTATTGGGATTTATGGAGCGCGGTTTAATTGGCTTAGTAATGCCAACGGGCGTGATTTGTATTTATTATTTATTGGCAGGCAACATCAAGCAGTGTTTTCGCAGCGGTTTTATAGCTCTCGTCTTATTAATCTTATGTACGGCTATTTTATTGGGACTTGCCTATCAAGCTGGCGGTAACAGCTTTGTGCAAGATGTCTTAAGGATGCAAGTGCTAGGCCGTTTGAATGATCATTTCCTCCCTTATTATTTTTATTTTACGAATAGTTTATTTACTTACGCTTTTAGTTTTCCACTGGCTTGCTTAGTTTTAATCGGTCTTCTTTACGAAAAATTTTTAAAAAAATCGACTATCCCTCATGCGAATTTTATTTTGCAATTGACAGGTTGGATGCTGGTGATTTTGCTTGGTATGAGTATTCCAGGCATGAAAAAAAGTCGCTACATTTTGCCCATGCTGCCCGCGCTTGCCTTGATGAGTGCTTATTTATTTATGGAAATGAAGCAGCGTTATTTTCATGTGTTGCGTCTTTGCGTCTCAAGTTTTCTTTTTATTTTGCCATTGATTTTGGCGAGCGCTATTATTTTCGTAAAATATAATGCAGCCTCGCGTCATTTGATATTGCCTCTTCCCTTTAGTCAATTAATTATTTTTCTCTTGTGTTTGCAAACAATTTATGTGATCGCTATTTTCAAATATCGTCATGTTCTCACGCTTTTAATTACATCAGCGCTCACTTATGTCTTGATTTATTTATCACTGGTAGAACCGATCACCTTATATGCTGATCGAAGCCGTGACTTTGTGCGCCAAGTGGAAAATCAACGTGTAGCGCAGCATGCCCAATTAATTTTTTATAAAGAAAATCCCGATAATTTACCGATCAAATATATTATTTCGATGAAGCAGCCTGAACATCAGCCCATCTTTGTTCAAGCACTTTCGCAAATAAAACAAGCGGCATTTATTGTTACTAGTGAAAATTATTTTGTTGATTTGCCAGCGACAATAAAAAATCAATATCATGTGCTTGCGCAGGGAAAATTGGGTCATGTCGCCGTGGTTGTATTTCAAAAAAACACAGTTACAATATGAGTCATGTCAAAACAAATAAGTATACATTGCTATGTTTCCGGTAAGGTGCAAGGTGTTTGGTTCCGCGCTTCGACGCGTGAACAAGCCTTGCAGCTTGGCGTGACGGGTATTGCGCGCAATTTAGCCGATGGCCGCGTGGAAGTCATTGCTTGCGGTAATGAAGAAGAGATTGCGGCTTTATATGCTTGGCTGCAGCAAGGGCCGCCGCTTGCACAAGTGACAGAAGTGACTTATGAAGAAGTGCCTTGGCAGCAGTATGAGGGTTTTGTTACTAAGTAACAACAAACTCACTTCCCCAGCCCACACTGTATCGCCTTCTGTTCTCTTATCGTTTCTTGATCTAAGATGCCCTTCATTTTTTCTGAATATTTAGTTTGCTCTATCAAAAATTGTTTCCCGAAAAAGAAACCTCCATTAAGCTTTGCCGCCTTCACTACAAAATAATTATGCTGAGTATGAAAAAAACGCATCGCTTTTCCCATGTCTTCGCCAAATACATAAGCGGTGCAGAGAAAAAATAACTCGGGAGCTAATTGATTCTCTTTTACCAATTGTATTCCTTGTAAGACCCATATTGCAGCTGTGCCATAGTGAGAGTCATTAAGAGTATATTGCAAGTCTTGCATTGGATCATATCCATACCATTTTTTTTCAAAAAAATGTGTGAGTGAGTTTGTTGGATGCAAGCAATATTCAAGTAAAAGAGTTTCTTGTTTTTTAGAAAGGGCTTTAATATTTCGAATGATGGCTTCATGATTACCTAGAGCAGTAAACAAGGCTTCAAGTAAGGTTCTTACTTGAATATATCCCCGTGCGTCTAATTTCATCAGACTCGCACAATTTTGTAGTGCGTTTATTGCAGTATCATCCGGGGCATTACTGAAGCGAAGCCAATGAATGCGCACCCAAGCTCGACCAATACAAATCTCACGTGCTGCCATGCCCAGCGTGTTTGCTTGATTAAAATATTTAATCGCTTGTTCAAAATTAAATTTAATTTCTCCTTCGGTAAGTCTAAGGCTGAAGTAAACATCCGGCCTTAATTTGCCAGCATGTGCTTTGGCCAAATAATAATAAAGCACGGGATCCTGGTCATAGCCCAAGGAAATGGCGCTATTAAAATTCTCAATCGCTGTATTAAACTCGCCGCCTTCATAGTAAGTCTGACCGAGTTGAAAAGATTCTTCTCCCGACATCTGTCCGCTTAACATGAGATTATTCCTCTTATGCAATAGCCATCATTTCGAAATCATCTTTAGTCGCGCCGCATTCAGGACATTGCCAGGCTGGTGGTACATCTTCCCAACGTGTGCCTGGTGCAATGCCATCATCTGGCCAGCCCAAGGCTTCATCGTAAATGTAACCACAGAGTAAACACATATATCGTTTGTATGACATGCTTAATTTCTCTTAATTAGATTTTATAAATATTAAACATCAGTTAAAATGCCGAGCCTATTCTACCCACAAATCAGCGAGTCATCATCATGAAAAATGCGGACAAAAATAAGTCAAAGCAATTATTTGAATTAGCTCAACATTATATTCCTGGCGGTGTGAATTCGCCGGTGCGCGCATTCAAAGGTGTCGGTGGTGACCCTATTTTTATTAAAAGCGGGCAGGGTGCTTATTTAACCGACGTTGATGGCCGAGACTACATTGACTATGTGGGTTCATGGGGGCCTTTAATTGCAGGTCATGCACATCCTTACGTGATGGAAAAAGTTTCGCAAGCCTTGGTAAGAGGCGTGAGTTTTGGTGCGCCCACTGAAATTGAAGTGCAATGGGCGCAAAAAGTCTGTGAACTCATGCCATCGATTGAAATGCTGCGTGCAGTGAATTCCGGTACAGAAGCTACCATGAGCGCCATCCGTTTAGCGCGTGGCTTTACCAAGAGAAATAAAATTATCAAATTTTCTGGCTGCTACCATGGACACGCAGATAGTTTATTAGTCGCTGCTGGTTCTGGCGGTTTGACTTTTGGTGTGCCTAATTCTGCTGGCGTGCCAGCGAGTATTGCCGAGCATACCTTGATTGCTGCTT
>JABDDF010000035.1:0-2992 GCA_013287745.1 Gammaproteobacteria bacterium | reverse complement strand
GCTTATAATCGCTTAGATGAAGTAGAAACTTTATTTGCAAAATATGGCGATGATATTGCCTGCGTTATTGTCGAACCCGTTGCAGGCAACATGAATTGCATTTTGCCTGCACCAGGATTTTTAAAAGGTTTACGTGATTTGTGCGATCAATATGGCAGTGTCCTTATTTTTGATGAAGTGATGACAGGCTTTCGTGTGAGTTTGGGTGGTGCGCAAGCCTATTATGATATCAAGCCTGATTTGACAACGCTTGGTAAAATCATTGGTGGTGGTTTTCCCGTTGGCGCTTTTGGCGGACGAAGGGACATCATGCAAGGTCTTGCACCTTTGGGATCTGTCTATCAAGCCGGTACTTTATCGGGTAATCCCATTGCTATGACTGCTGGTTTGGCCATGCTGGAATTAATTTCACAAGCTGATATCTATTCTGATTTGGCAGCTAAAACAAAGGCCTTAATCGATGGTTTAAGCAAGCGCGCACGTGCCGCGAATATTCCTTTTTATGCGCATGCTGTTGGCAGCATGTTCGGGCTCTTCTTTACAGAGGCAAACCACATTCAATTTGAAGAAGAAGTAAAGGCTTGCAATGTCACTCGTTTTCAACAATTTTTTCATGGCATGCTGCAAGAGGGTGTTTATTTTGCACCCTCAGCTTTTGAAGCAGGCTTTGTTTCTTCTGCGCATGGTGAGGCTGAAATTCAAAAAACATTGATAGCAGCAGAAAAAGTATTTGCTGTCATGCCAGCATGTTTTTAGCTGGCATTTACTCAGGCCTGTCATGCCAGCACGCTTTTAGCTGGCATCCAGTTTTTCAGACAATTTTCTGGATGCCACCTCGCACAAAAAGCGTGCGGCTGGCATGACAAGCCCTTTGCTTAAAATGGTTTGACTACAGCAAGAATAACAATCGCCATTAAAAAAATCGCGGGTATTTCATTGATGATACGAAAGAAAGTTGTACTGTGCTGATCACGATCTTTAGCAAAATCATTTAAGAGTTTGCCTAAATAAATATGATAGAGGATGAGCAAGATCACCAAGCTTAATTTGATATGCAGCCATTGCATAGACATATAGCCGTGGAAATTAAAGCTAATCATCCACAAGCCAAATAAAATGGTGAGTACAGCGCCTGGTGTCGTGATGTAGTAATATAATTTTCTTTCCATCATTTTAAATCGTTCGCGGCTGATGGTATCTGTTGCTGCTGCGTGATAGACAAATAAACGCGGTAAATAAAATAAACCGGCAAACCAAGTGACCATGAAGATGATGTGAAAGGCTTTGACCCATAGCATGAGAGGCTCCTAAAGTTTTTCCGTGGTGGCTTACGGTACACCAATTTCTGTTATACTTCACTCTTAAAACGAGGTGATAAAGATGACGACCCCTTTGATTTTTACTGATAAAGCAGCCGCAAAAGTATGGGAATTAATCCAGGAAGAGGGTAATTTTGCATTAAAATTACGTGTTTACGTCACAGGCGGTGGTTGTTCAGGCTTTCAGTATGGTTTTACCTTTGATGAAATAATCCAAGCAGATGATACCGTCGTGAGTAAGATGGTGGATGGCAATGAAGTGCAGCTTTTAGTCGATCCTTTGAGTTTTCAATATTTGGCTGGCGCTGAAATCGATTACAAAGAAGACATCGAAGGCGAGCAATTTATTATTCGTAATCCTAATGCTAAGACGACTTGTGGCTGCGGGTCATCGTTTACGGTTGAGGAAAAAGTTGAAGAAGCGATTGAAGAAAATTAAGGAATTTTCTCAGTCTCAGGCAGCCAATAATAAAACATCATCATCGATATCACGCCAACCAATCCGCAAGCAAACCATAAACCCTGGCCGCCAAATCGCTCCATCACCAAGGCACCGCCAAAGGGCCCGAGTAACATGCCAAGATTAGAAGCGGTGGCAAAGAGTGACATGTAACTGCCGCGTCGATTTTCTGGTGCAATATCTGCAATGTAGCTGCTGGCAGAAGGATATAAAATCATTTCACCGATAGTCCAACTGACCGTTAATGCAATCACCTGCCATTGCGTTGTTGCAAATAACAAGCCTGCAAATCCTAGTGTGATAAAAAAACTACCGAGGACAAAATTGCTGCGATAAGACCAATTCATGGTCGCCACATTCAAGGGTAATTCACAGAAAACAATGAGCAAAGTGTTGACCGTGAATAATAAGCCATAAAAACTCAAGGAAAAATGTAAATCTCGACTGAGGAAAACGGCCAATGTGGATTCATGTTGGAAGAAAATAATGGAGATGGGCACCATCGCTAACATGAAAATACGCATGGCCGCATCATGCTTGAGCCATTTAAGATTTAATTCTATTTTTGCAGTGTTTGCCTTATTTGAGGTAAACCAAGTTGTGCGAAATAAGCCAAGAAAAAAAATGCAGACAGCTAAAATATTGGCTGTGCCATTTGCGATAAATATAGCGGAAAAAGAATGGTAAGCGAGATAGCCGCCGATGGCAGGCGCCACGCTCATGCCGAGATTGATGGCTAAGCGATAAATTGAAAAAGTAATTTTATACATGCCAGGCGCGGATAATTGCGATACCAGGGTTTGTGAAGCTGGCCGATATAAGCCAAAACAAAATCCCCAAAAAGTACAAGCCATCAAGATAAAGGGATAGTAATGCAATAAGGGAAAGATCAGCAAACCCATGCCATTTGCAAATAAGGCACAAACAATAATGCGTGCTGCACCAAATTGATCAATCAAACCACCGCCGACCAAGCTAGAAATTAACATGCTGGCACTAAAAACAGCAAAGGCAAAGGAAGCATAGCCTAGGCTGAAATGCAGGCCTTGATTGAGATATAAAATTAAAAAAACCAAGGCCATGTTGCCCACTTGATTCATTAAGGTTGCGGCAATCACGACCCAAAAAGCGGAGGGGAAGGAGCGAATGTGTGCGGTTATTTCTCGATAGATGTTCATGGTGGTACCGGGTTGTGTGATGAGTTGATTGAAAA
>JABDDF010000034.1 GCA_013287745.1 Gammaproteobacteria bacterium | reverse complement strand
CCTTGCAAATGGCGTTACATATTAGAGCGTGAACGTTTACCAACCGTAAAAAGCACTCCTCGCAACGACGAGCGCTTCAGCAACGACGAACATCTTCGCAACGCCCCCTACCTCCAATCCATAATCACCTTCCCCGCATTCCCCGTCTTCATCGTTTCAAACACTTGCTGATAATCGCTAATAGGAAATTCATGGGTAATAGCAGGTTTAATATTTAAACCGCTTTGCAGCATGGTAATCATCTTATACCAAGTATCATACATTTCACGGCCATAAATACCCTTGATAGTTAAGCCCTTCATGATGACCGTACTCCAATCAATCTCTGTATTTTCTGGCAAAAAACCAAGTAGGGCCACTTTGCCAGCATGATTCATATAAGTAATCATGTCCTTGAATGCACCAGCATGGCCCGACATTTCCAAGCCTACATCAAAGCCTTCTTTCATCTTCAATTGCTGCATGACTTCTTTTAAATTTGTTTTTTGTGGATTAATAGCCAGTGTCGCCCCCATTTTTTCCGCCAATTTTAGCCTATATTCATTGACATCAGTGATGACTACATAACGTGCGCCGATATGTCTAGCAATCGCAGCAGCCATGATGCCAACGGGGCCAGCACCGGTAATTAAGACATCTTCACCAACTAAATCAAAAGTAAGTGTGGTGTGCGCAGCATTACCTAGAGGATTTAAAATGACAGCTTCATTATCTGAAATATTATCTGGAATGAGATAGGCATTGGTCGCAGGAATAGCCAGATAATCAGCAAAACAACCATCACGAGTAATGCCAACGCTCACATTGCTGCGACATAAATGAGAACGTGCAGCACGGCAATTGCGGCAATGTCCACAGGCAATATGATTTTCACCAGAGACTCTATCGCCTATTTTAAAATAAGTCGTGACTTCTGTACCTATTTCCGCAATTTCACCGACAAATTCATGACCCACGATCAAAGGAATCGGAACATGCTTTTGTGCCCATTCATCCCAATTATAAATATGTAAATCGGTACCGCAGATGGTTGTTTTATTAATACGAATCAATACATCATTGGGCCCGATACTAGGTTTGGCTCTTTCTTCCATCCAAATACCAGGTTGAGCTTTTGCTTTAACAAGTGCTCTCATACTGTTTCCTTAATAATACCAAGCTGATTGCCAATCTTCGCAAAGGCGGCGATTGCTTTGTCAAGATGATGCTTATCATGACCAGCAGACATTTGCGTGCGAATACGTGCCTGACCTTGGGGAACCACAGGATAGGAAAAACCAATCACATAAACACCTTCTTTTAACATCAAGTCTGCCATGGTGCTAGCCAGTTTAGCATCACCAAGCATCACAGGAATAATAGGGTGATCACCTGGCACCAGTGTAAAGCCGAGTTCATCCATGTGTTTGCGAAAATACATGCTATTGTCATGGACTTTTTTAATTAAATGATGGCTCGCTTCTAGCATATCTAAAACAGCAATTGAAGTTGCCGTAATAACAGGTGCTAATGAATTTGAAAACAGATAGGGGCGTGAACGTTGACGTAACCAGGCAATGACTTCTTTGCGGCCGCTCGTATAACCGCCTGATGCGCCGCCTAAAGCCTTGCCCAAGGTGCCCGTGATGAGATCAATACGATCCATCACATGATGATATTCCGGCGTGCCGCGTCCATTTTCACCCATAAAGCCAACCGCATGTGAATCATCCACCATGACAAGTGCATCATATTTATCGGCCAAATCACAAATGGCAGGTAAATTGGCGGTGATGCCATCCATGGAAAACACACCATCCGTTGCAATTAATTTAACGCGGCAATTTTTGGCTTCTTTTAATTTATTTTCAAGATCATTCATATCATTATTTTGATAACGAAATCGTTGCGCTTTACACAGGCGAATGCCATCGATGATGCTCGCATGATTCAGCGCATCACTGATGATGGCATCTTCTGCACCGAGTAGGGTTTCAAATAAGCCGCCATTGGCATCGAAACAAGAAGAATAAAGAATCGTATCTTCTTTTTGTAAAAAATGACTAATCCGTTCTTCTAATTGCTTATGCACGGATTGTGTGCCGCAAATGAAACGCACCGATGACATGCCATAGCCATATTCATCCAATGATTTTTTTGCAGCTTTGATTAAATCAGGATGATCAGATAAACCCAAATAATTATTTGCGCAGAGATTAATAACTTCGCTGCCATCTTGTAAACGAATGATGGCTTGTTGCGGCGAGGTAATGATTCTTTCGTTTTTATATAATCCTGTTTCTTGGAGTTGATGTAATTCTGTATCGAGGAATTGTAAATAGGCTGTTTTATTCATGAGGCGTCCTATGATTTGATGGATGCCAGCTAAAAACATGCTGGCATGACAGCAGAGTTTGGCATGACAGCAGAGTTTGTCATGACAGCAGAGTTTGTCATGCCAGCATGTTTTTAGCTGGCATCCATATATATTTAATATCCCGGAAAATCTTCCACCTTAATTCGATCTTCATCAATTCCCATTTCTGCCAATGTTTCTTGTAAAACAGTCACCATGGCAGGGGAGCCGCAAATATAATAGATGGGTGCATCTAAATTGGAAATATATTTTTTTATCATGTGATCCGTGATAAATCCCTTTTCTCCCTGCCAATCTTGATCTGGATTTGCTAAGGTTGGTATAAAATGAAAATGCGGATTTTGTTGCTGCCAAGTCATCAAATCTTCTAAGAAGGCTGTGTCTTGCAATGATTGATTGCCATAAAACAAATGAAGTGGCTGAGGAATTTGTGCTGCTGTCAGTGTTTTAATCATGCTGTAAAAAGGAGTAATACCAATACCGCCTGCAATCATCACGGCAGGTGTGGTTATTTCTTCATGCAGAGTAAATAGTCCAGTCGGTCCTGCGAATTTAATTTCACTGCCAATTTCAAGTTGACTTAATACACGCTTATACGCGCTCTGTTGGGCTTGTATGCGAATGGTAATTTCAAGACAGGGGTCATTGGGAGAACTTGATAAAGAAAAACGCCTGGTGGAACCGCCTGCATTTGTATCAATCGGCTGCATTAAAGTAAAACCGCCATATTGACCAGGTTTGAAAGTAAAATTCTTGGGCTTTTCAAAAGTAAACGCAAAAACGTCTTGGGCGATTTTACGTTTATTGATTAATTTGAGGAGATGGATGGGCATGGAGTTATCTCGCTAGGGGATTTGGATGGTACTATATCACAGGTGCCCGTCGTTGCGAAAACGTCCGTCGTTGCAATTCCCTCTACCGCCTTCCCTTAGGACGAAGCACTGGTTTCTCCAACTCACCCAACTTCCTGCAAAACTCTTGTAACTGCCTACCCTTAGGGTCTTGCATTAATTCCGGCATTTCAAATATCAGCGTGACAATAAAACGAAGCAATTCCTTATCATCAGCATAGATAGGCTTGGTCGCAGCTTGTAAGGCCTTAATCTGTGGCGCCAATTCAGGTTTACCAAAGGCCTTTAAACATGTTATTAATTGTTGTTTTAGGTTAATCGCCATAGCATTTTCCTGCGAATTTATTGATATTTATAATTAGTATAACAAGATTAGTTGAAGAGAACCTTAAATATGCCAGACCAACATATTAAAAATATTGATACCCATTTAGCCAGATTACAATGGGCATGCCGGCGCGGCATGCTGGAACTCGATGTTTTATTAGGAAATTTTTTAAAAGGAGCCTATTCCAACCTGCCTGAGACTGAAAAACAGCAGTTTGAGAGCTTATTAGACGAACCTGACCCCCTGTTATTTGCTTGGTTAACTGGCCAAAAAAAGCCTGAGGACGAAAGTATGCTCATGATCACGGAAAAAATACGCAACTATGCAAAATCTCAATTTTAAACTACATCGATCTTGGCAAATGATCAGCCTAATCCTAGTCATTTTCTTGGCAAGTATTGGCGTGATCATTTCTCTTCCTGCCTTAGCCTTAGAAAAATATTTAGCCATCTTCATTATCATGAGCTATGGCAGCTATCTCATCTGGCGCTATGGTCTATTAAATCATTCTGATTCTATTTTGCAGATTGAATGCGGCAGCGAGGGTGAGTGGCGGATCCAAACGCAAGATAATTTATATCAAGCAAAATTAAACAGAGACTGCATTGTCACCAGTTTGATCCTCTTAATGCGCTTTCATGTCAGTGGAAAATTTTTTCCCTTGACCACAATTATCCTGCGAAATTCTTTGAAAGAAGATGATTATCGTCGATTAGTTCTCGCCATTAAATTTTCGCCCAGTGAATTGTGATTCACGATAGCCTCAGCAGTCTGCTTGGCATATTGCGGATAGGCAAGAATCGCGTTGACATTAATTTCTGTGATGAATTCACTTTTTTGATCTGCCTGAAGGAGAGTATATAAGGCTGAGCGAATTATTTCTGCATGCTCTGCTTTCGATAAAATTTCTGCGATATAATTATTATCAGGGAGCATTTTACAATCATAAAGAAGCCTGAAAATATAGCCTAGTGCATCAGCATGCTCGACATTGCGTAAGAGCTTGTTCCAGTATTTTGCAGTAAAAGCAGGGTCTACAAAAAGAAAGGGCAGGCAAAGTGAAATAGCATGCGCATGATTCATATTATCCATCACCTCAATAAAGCTTGTTTGAGAAAGTAGTCTTGCCTTATTAAGACGAATCAGAATAGTTTGGATATCATCGAGTAGTTGCTGCTTCATATCGGGATTGTTTGCACATTTAATCACTAGGTCGCAATTACAGGGATTATATAAGCCCACTTGTTTGAGCGTGATTATTAAACTGGCTATCTCGTAGGCAAAATTTCCTTCTGCCGTGAAGATGGCCTTGATATTTTCAGTGTTTAGAAAATTATTCTCAGCCAAGAGATGGCAAGCCTGGTTCATGCTATCTAAAGAGTTGAGATGATCGAAAACAAAGTCTACATGATCTTGCGTTAACAGATTGCAATGATCGAGCTCTTGAAGCATTTCGCGAAGTGATGCGAAGTGAGTTTTTGATTTTATTTTCCAAATAATAGGATAATGTTTTTTCTGTATGAGATGGAGAGGGCAAAGAAGTTTGCATAGTTTACTAAATTCACTTATAAAATGTAGATTTTGGCTCATATAGCGAAATTGCCATTGAGCCAGTATCTTAGCTTGATTAAGTTCATTTAATGCATTTGCCAACTCAGGTATAGAAGCCTTCCTTCGGTCGGACAAAATTATCAATATAGTAGTGTAATTATCTTCGTTTAGAAGATGAGAATCATGCAAGGAGTATAATAGGCTCCAAGCTTGAATATTATTCATAAATGATCTTGCAAAATCATCTGTTTCAAATTCAGATAAAATGCCCATCCACCAAATTCGATGTTGCTCCTCATTAATTAATTCACTGATTTGCTCAATTTGCTTGCTTGAGGTGATGTCATCTGCACTAATAAAGCTCCTTAGCAAGCGAACATCCTTGTCGCGAAAGGAAGGAAATAAATCCTGTATTGTGTTGATCAGCGCGCTAATGGCAGGTTCTAGTTTGTCCTTGTTTTTATAAATCAGGACTTGGTTTTTTGAATCACCATACTGCTCACCCTGCGCCATTTCTTCAGGCGATCTGAGTTTTACTCTGCTTGAAAGTGCCAGCGGTGTTTTGCCGCCAGTGCCGATAGTCACGGCTGTGATATTTAATCTTGGATCATGCGTGATTTTTTTAGCAAAGTCAGTGAGCATGGCAACTGTAATAGCATCATCCTGAGAACCAATATCGCCGATCAGACTGCTAATCAGCCTAATTTCTTCTTCATTGGCTTTTACTAATTTATTTTCTTCTAAGGAATCAAAGAGAGGAAGCAGGGCAAGGTTTTCACTTTTTTGCAAGGAAAGTTCCATAATTTCTCGGCTATTGATATTGACAAAAAATATCTTGCCTCGAAATAAAATGAGAGCTTCTTTAATGCCATTTTCGAGGTATTCATTAATTGCTGGAATATCTCGCATGATATTTGCCGAAGCGAATTCATCAGGTAATTTTAATAAGGCACAAGCGAGTAAGCCATTTCCCGGACGTAAATTTTCCCAAGAATCAAAAGTCAAATTACCTAAACGACTAAGCCAAACATAGCCTTGGCCAACAATAGCGAAATCTTGATAATTGATGCTGCCATCTTCATTGCGCACTCGACTGGTCGCTAATGATTTCCGATTGCGTTTCAATGAACCATAAAAACCATGATCTTGATAAGTAAGGCCATTGATCACGCAATCCTCACCTAGGCCATTCACGTTTTGACAACAAGCCGATATGTATCCTAGTAAATAAATGCGGGGATCATTCATGGGAAACTTGAGTAGATGATATCCTTCGCATAGAGGAGAGATGCTAGCGCCATCGATATCAAAAGAATAATCAGGCAGCAAGTCACTTGTTTTTCTTTTCTTATCTAGTTCTAAGCAGCGATTAAATGTCTCTTCAGTGGCATTGTATTGCATGCATAAATTAGCTAAGAGAGGATATTCTTGGTGACGTTGATAGCAATTTTCTGCGGCAATCATCGCAGCTTGTTCTAAATTTTTAGGTGCTTTTTGATCTAATTTTATTTCGATTGCCAATGCATTTTCAAAATACCTCAGCGCCTTTGGGCCATATTGATGAATAAAGGCTTGCCATCCAGCTAAATCACGAAGATCGTGTGAAAGTTCTGTAACTAAGGCATCATGGATGGGGTTGGGTTGCTTGTAGCCCTGATGCACTTTTAAATAACGTTCAAATCTTTCAAATGGTTTATGATCAGCGTTTTGACTTGCACCAAAAAAAATTAATATTTTGAAGGCATGCAAGGCAGCAGCAAAATTGTCTGGGGTATTATTTTTTTCGACAAAATCAGCGATCAACTTGCATCCCTTATACAGAACGACAAAAATTTCTTTGGCCTTTTGAAATTCTGGACTATTGTTTTCATAGAAGGGATGCATTAGATTCAGGCCGACGCATGTCATTTTAATTTCATCATCACTTGGAAATTGATATTCCAAGGCAAGCTCATCCAATGGATCAGAGGCATTGCCATAGAGGAGGGTTTCAAAGGCTTGAGCCTTGGTTTGACGTAGCATTGGTCTGAAATTGGGATCAGCTAGGACTGCATCACCCAAGAGTTCTGTAAAAATTGTTGTCCGCTGCTTTAAAACTTCAGTCTTTTTCTCATAGATTTCATCTAACTGAAGTGTGCTTCTAATTTTCCGTGTACTTGCTTCTTGTTCTGTCACCTTCTTTTTTGATTTTTTGGCAGCAACATGAGAAATACTTTTTATTTCAGCCTTATCAGTAAAAACATATTCATAGAAATCGGAAATACTGACCGTGCGATAGTCATTAAGTAAGTTAGCGACAAGATTGCCAAACAGATAAGCCTTTAGGGCATGAATCGTCTTGATGCTGGGTCGGGCGCTTAGCATGGAATCCTCGTTTCTATTTCTAATTTTATTTGATGCGGCATGGTAAACTATTTGTACAAAATATTCAAGGTGTTGGGTTCTTTGTCATCTATCCACCGGCTTCGGCTTTCCACTCTCATCAATCGCCACAAAAACAAAAATCCCCTCAGCCACTTTTTTCGCCCGCTCATCTTGCAGCGACAAGGTCCATGCCTCCATTTTAAAATGCATGGAAGTGCGGCCCACTCGCAGTAAATTTGCGTAATAGCAGACGGTATCGCCGATGCTGACGGGTTTTAGAAAGGTGAGGGTTTCGATGGCGACAGTGACCACGCGGCTATTGGCTCGTCTTCGCCCAGCAACGCCAGCTCCCATATCCATATGCGAGACCAGCCAACCGCCAAAAATATCACCATTGGCATTGGTATCTGCTGGCATGGCGACCACTTGAATCACTAATTCACCAGAAGGTTGGCTATCGTTTGGTTTATATGACATGAGGCATTTCCTCCTTATCCATCATAGTATCTTAGCAAAAAATACGGTATTATCATGCCCCTAACGAGGATTTTAAGCACCTATGCAAAATATTCGGAACTTTTCAATTATAGCCCATATTGATCATGGTAAATCTACTTTGGCCGATCGATTAATTCAATTATGCGGCGGTTTAAGTGAACGGGAAATGCAGGCGCAAGTCTTAGATTCCATGGATTTAGAGCGTGAACGCGGCATTACGATCAAAGCGCATAGTGTGACCTTGCATTATAAAGCCTCAAATGAGGAAACCTATCAACTCAATTTTATTGATACGCCTGGGCATGTGGATTTTTCCTATGAAGTCTCACGCTCATTGGCGGCTTGTGAGGGTGCCTTATTAGTGGTCGATGCGGGGCAGGGGGTTGAGGCGCAAACGGTGGCTGTTTGCTACACAGCATTGGACCAAGGCTTGGAAGTTCTTCCTGTATTAAACAAAATTGATTTGCCGCAAGCTGATGCCGAGCGTGTCATTCATGAAATTGAAGATATTATTGGACTCGAGGCGCAAGATGCTGTTCGTATTAGTGCCAAACAAGGTTTGGGCATTAGAGAATTGCTAGAACGATTAATTGCTCGTATTCCGCCGCCAGTGGGCGATCCAACAGCTCCCTTGCAAGCACTGATCATCGACTCTTGGTTTGATTCCTATTTGGGCGTTGTTTCTTTAGTCAGAGTGAAAAATGGCAGCATCAAAACCGGTGAAAAAATGCAAGTAATGTCAACAGGCAGAGCCTATGAAGTCATGGGCATTGGTGTTTTTACACCCAAGCGTGTTGCAAGTAATGTCTTGAGTGCAGGTGAAGTTGGCTATGTGATTGCAGGAATTAAAGAAATTAATGGCGCGCCAGTGGGTGATACCTTAACGCATGCGCATCATCCAGCGAGTGACATGCTGCCAGGATTTAAAACGATTAAACCGCAAGTCTATGCCGGATTATTTCCCATTCATTCAGATGATTTTCCTTCTTTACGTGATGCCCTAAGTAAGTTACGTTTAAATGATGCTGCTTTATTTTTTGAACCCGAATCATCAGAAGCCCTAGGTTTTGGTTTTCGCTGCGGCTTTTTAGGCATGCTGCACATGGAAATTGTGCAGGAAAGATTAGAGCGTGAATATAATCTTGAATTGATTACGACTGCGCCCACAGTCGTCTATGAAGTTGTCAATACCAAGGGTCAGATATTATTAGTCGATAATCCTTCTAAATTGCCGGTCGTCAATGAAATTGCAGAAATCAGAGAGCCGATTGCCAAGGCAAATATTTTAGTGCCGCAGGCGCATTTAGGCAGTGTAATTACGCTCTGTGTAGAAAAACGCGGCATGCAAAAAAGCATGTTGTTTCATGGTAATCAAGTTGCTCTGATTTATGAATTACCCATGAGTGAAATCGTTTTAGATTTTTTTGATCGATTGAAATCGGTTAGCCGCGGCTATGCTTCACTGGATTATGGTTTTTCACATTTTGAAACAGCAGATTTAGTTAAGTTGGATATTTTAATTAATGGCGAACGCGTGGATGCCTTGGCAACGATTGTACATGAAAATCAAGCGCAATCCCGCGGCCGTTTGGTCACAGAAAAAATGCGTGAATTAATACCGCGCCAAATGTTTGATGTCGCTATTCAAGCTGCCATTGGTGGTCAGATTATTGCTCGGCAAACAGTAAAGGCCCTGCGTAAAAATGTCACGGCAAAATGCTATGGCGGTGATATTAGCCGTAAACGTAAATTGTTAGAAAAGCAAAAGGAAGGTAAAAAACGTATGAAGCAAGTAGGTAGTGTCGAAGTGCCGCAAGAAGCTTTTCTGGCCGTGTTAAAAATTGATGAAAAGAAATAAGAGGGAGCCGCGATGAATTTCAATTTTGAATTAATTTTATTTTATGCCGTTGTTGTCACGGGTATTATTTATTTATTGGACGTAGTTTATTTTGCGCCCAAGCGTAAGTATGCGCAAAAAAATAAGCTGCCCATCATTATCGATTATGCGCGTGCATTTTTTCCTATTTTAGTCATCGTATTTTTACTGCGTTCATTTTTATTTGAACCATTTCGCATCCCTTCTGGTTCACTTGAGCCAACTCTTTTGATGGGCGATTTTATTTTAGTAAATAAATTTGACTATGGTCTGCGTCTGCCTGTTGCTCACACTAAGATATTTGGTGATGCTTCTCCTAAGCGCGGCGACATTATCGTATTTCGTTGGCCGCCTGACACTTCCTATGATTTTATTAAACGCGTGATTGGCTTACCCGGTGATCATATTAGTTATATCAATAAAGAATTGTATATCAATGGTGAAAAAGTGCCGCAGAGTTTTGTGCAAACAGACATGCCCAAGGATGAAATGGGTGATACCTGGAAGGCGACGGTCAATCAAGAAGATTTACTGGGTGTTAAGCATGCGATTTATTTAGATGAGAATGATCGGGCACGTGATTTTCATGATCTTGTTGTGCCAGCAGGCAATTATTTTGTGATGGGTGATAATCGCGATAAAAGTGCAGACAGCCGTTTTTGGGGGTTTGTGCCGGATAAAAATATTGTGGGTAAGGCAGTACTCGTGTGGATGAGTTGGAATGGGGATAAGACGAGGGTGCGTTTTGGTCGGATAGGGACGGTGATTAGGTAGGGGTTAACCTGGCTGTCATGCCAGCATGCTTTTAGCTGGCACCCAGGAAATTATAAAAAAATTGGGTGCCAGCTAAAAGCATGCTGGCATGACAGCTTTGAATTGGAATTTAAAAATGTTAGATGAATTAGCTAAAAAAATAAATTACAGCTTTCAAGACTTAAATTTTTTGAAAGTCGCATTAACGCACCGCAGTAAAGGCGGTGAGCACAATGAGCGCCTAGAATTTCTAGGTGATGCCGTTGTCAATTTTGTGATTGCTGAAGTGCTTTATCACCAATTCCCAAAAGCAACAGAAGGTGAATTAAGCCGTTGGCGTGCTTCTCTCGTTAATCGTGATGCGCTAGCTGAATTAGCCAAGGAATTTGAATTGGGTCGATTTTTATTGCTGGGGCAGGGTGAATTGCGTAGTGGTGGCAGTGAACGTCAATCCATACTTTCTTGCACAATGGAAGCCGTGATTGGTGCCGTATATTTGGATGGTGGTTTTGAAATTGCCAAAATAAAAATTATAGAATGGTATGAACATCAATTACAGTCCTTATCATCAGCAGCGAGCCATAAAGATCCCAAAACATTATTGCAGGAATATTTACAAAGTAGACGCCTGCCTCTGCCCATTTATAAAGTGGATCACATCGAAGGTGAAGCTCATCAGCAAAAATTTACGATTAGTTGCAATGTAGAAGGCATAGAAGAGATTACCCTGGGTAAGGGTACAAGTCGTCGTCGTGCCGAACAAGAGGCAGCGCAAGCTATGTTAGATAGGTTTAAGAAATTATGACTTCTGATATTCTTCATTCTGGTTTTGCAGCCATTATTGGCCGGCCTAATGTCGGTAAATCGACCTTGCTCAATTGTTTGTTGGGAGAAAAGCTTAGTATCACTTCACCCAAACCGCAAACGACGCGCTGGCAAATTTTAGGTATTAAAACCTTTAATCAAGCGCAAATCATTTATATTGATACGCCTGGCATACATCGTGATGCGAAACGTGCGATGAACCGCTACTTAAACCGCATTGCCAATGCCGTTGTCTTAGATGCTGATGTCATCATTTTTATGATCGATGCAACACGCTGGCATGCTGAAGATGAATTAGTCTTGAAAAAAATAAAAGAGGCAGAGAAGCCGGTTATTTTAGTTGTCAATAAAATTGATTTACTAACAGACAAGGCCTTATTGCTGCCCTTGATTGATAAATTAAAAAATAAATTACAATTTACCCATATTATTCCGGTATCGGCCATCACTGAAGAAAATACTGATTTATTGGAAAGTGAAATTGCACGGTTACTGCCTGCTGGCCCGCAACTTTTTCCTGAAGATCAATTGACAGATAAATCCATGCGCTTTCAAGCAGCAGAAATTATTCGAGAAAAATTGATCATGGTGACGGAAGAGGAATTACCTTATACCACCACCGTTGAAATTGAACAGTTTGAGGAAAAGGAAAAAATAACAGAAATTGGCGCAGTCATTTGGGTGGAACGTCAGGGGCAGAAAATTATTATCATCGGTAAAAAAGGTGCGCGTTTAAAAAAAGTGGGTACACAAGCACGGCGTGAATTAGAAAACCGCTTAGGCACTAAGGTTTTTTTACGTCTATGGGTCAAGGTCAAAGAAAATTGGACGGATGATGAAAAGGCGATGCGAGGATTGGGATACGAATAATGAAGCGTATTTTATTGCAAGCTGCCTATGTCCTGCATCGTCGTCCCTATCGCGAAAATAGTTTTTTACTCGAAGTGTTTACTCGAGAATATGGCTGTCTTACTGTCATTGCAAAAGGTGTGCGTAATAAGCGTTCCACGCTGCAAGGCTTATTGCAGCCCTTTATTCCACTATTAATTTCTTTTGCAGGCAAGCATGATTTAATGACCTTATCTCATGCGGAAGTCAGTGCTAGTGCCGCTCATTTGCAAGGCGATTGCCTATTTGCAGGGTTTTATTTGAATGAATTATTGCTTTGTTTGCTCCATAGGTGGGATGCGCATGCTGCTTTGTATGCCGCTTATGAGCAAACCTTACTAGCATTACAAGGTGATAAGCTAGAGCAAAGAATACTACGCTGTTTTGAAAAATATCTGCTAGAAGAATTGGGTTATGCTATTTTACCTAGAACAGAATCTTCTTTAAATGCCTTGTTTTCAGCGGATTGTTTTTATCGATTCATTCCTGAAGAAGGTTTTGTGATCAGTGAGTTAGATCAACATAGTGCACGAACAGCTAATATTTTTTCTGGTAAAAGTTTATTGGCCTTTGCAAAAGAAGATTGGCAGGATGAAGAAAGTTTAGCGGATGCAAGACGATTAATGCGCTTTGTATTAGCGCCCTTATTGGGTGCGCGGCCCATTCATAGCCGCCGTTTGTTTATGCAACCCACGATGAAGGAGGTAATGAGTAATGAAGTCTAATCCAATTTTATTAGGCGTGAATATTGATCACGTTGCTACTTTACGTCAGGCGCGTCTAACGCGCTATCCCGATCCTGTTGAAGCGGTGTATGCAGCAGAAAATGGCGGTGCAGACGGCATTACAGTGCATTTACGTGAAGACCGCCGTCATATTCAAGAACGTGATATCAGCTTGATTCAAGCCATTCTGTTAACGCGTTTAAATTTAGAAATGGCAGTGACAGATGCAATGATAAAATATGCAGAACAAATCAAACCCGTGCATTGCTGCTTTGTGCCTGAAAAACGTGAAGAATTAACGACAGAAGGCGGTTTAGATGTCGTCTCGCAAAAGGCAAAAATCCGTGATGCAGTTTTGCATTTGCAAAAAAAAGAGATAGAAGTTTCATTATTTATTGATCCCGATCCTCTGCAAATCGAAGCAGCTGTATTTTGCAAAGCGCCTGTCATTGAATTACATACGGGCGCTTATGCGGATGCAAAAACAGAGCATGAGCGGCAAGAGGAATTAAAGCGTATTATTGAAGCTGCAACATTAGCAGAACAGGCGGGTTTGATTGTGAATGCTGGCCATGGTTTGAATTATCAAAATGTGCAAGCCATTGCAGCCATTAGGCAAATCAATGAATTAAATATAGGACATGGTATTGTCGCGCGCGCTATTTTTACTGGTCTGGAAGCGGCAGTACGTGAAATGAAACAATTAATGATATTGGCTAGAGTATAATAGACTATGACAATTCGAACACGCTTTTCACCCAGCCCCACAGGCAATATTCATTTGGGAAATGTGCGCGCAGCCTTATATAGCGCCTTGTTTGCAGCTAAAAACCAGGGTGTTTTTATCTTGCGTATTGAAGATACAGATGCGGTGCGTTCTGAAGAACGCTATGTCGATAGTATGATTTTAGATTTACATTGGCTGGGCATTGAGTGGCAAGAAGGCCCACATGTTGATGGTAACTATGGCCCTTATTGGCAATCACAACGCCAGGCAATCTATGAGCGCTACTATCAAAAATTAGAAGACGCGAAATTAATTTATCCCTGTTTTTGTAGTGATCAAGAATTAAATTTATCCCGTAAATTACAATTATCACGTGGTCAAGCGCCGCGTTATGCGCGCACCTGTCGTGCCTTGTCTCAAGAAGAAATTAACTCGCGATTAACTGCCGGCCAAAAACCCGCCTGGCGTTTTGCTGTACCTGCCAATCAATCAATTGAGTTTATGGATACGATTAAAGGTTTGCAGTCATTTCAATCAGATGATATCGGGGATTTTATTGTGCGTCGTGCAGATGGTACGCCGCCATTTTTATTTTGCAATGCCATTGATGATGCAGAAATGAAAATTTCACATGTATTGCGCGGTGAAGATCATCTTGCTAATACGCCAAGACAAATTATGCTGCTGCAAGCATTGCAATTGACAGTACCGCATTATGGTCATTTATCTTTAATTGTCGGTGATGATGGCACGCCGCTTTCTAAACGTCATGGTAGTTTTAGTGTGGAAGAATTACGTAAAGAAGGTTATTTGCCGATTGCTTTGATTAATTACTTAAGTCGTTTGGGACATAGTTGTGATACCCAAGACTTGTTAGCGTTCAATGCCTTATCACAGCATTTTTATTTAGAAAAATTAAGCCGATCGCCCGCGCGTTTTGATCGAAATCAATTATTGTTTTGGCAGAAGTTAGCGGTCCAAGCCCTCGATGTGAAAGATTTTTGGCGCTGGTTGGGCGAATCTATACAAGTGCAAATACCAGAAGAAAAGCAAGATGAATTTGCTCATAGTGTGAAAGCGAATATTGTCTTTCCACACGATGCTTCATTGTGGGCAAATATTTTTTTCCATCCCAATTTTTCTTTAGATGAAGCTGCATTAAAAATTATTCATGAAGCAGGCGAGCAATTTTTTGTAGAAGCTGAACTTGCCTTTGATCAATATGGATTGGATGTCGCGCAAGTATTAGCGGAAATGAAACAAACACTCAATTTGTCGGGTAAAAAATTATTTATGCCCTTGCGTATCGCGCTAACAGGACAGACACATGGCCCTGAATTGGTGCAAATTACCGCCTTATTAGGCCAAGAAAAAATAAAGCATCGCCTAGGCGCGGCGCTTAAATTGGTGAATGGGGGAAGTGCCTAATGCTTGCTATTTTTAATACGCTGACACGTGCAAAAGAAAATTTTCAAGCATTAAAAGCGAATCAAGTTGGCTTCTATGTGTGCGGTGTCACCGTTTATGATTACTGTCATTTAGGTCATGCACGTACTTATACTTCTATGGATGTGATCTTGCGCTACCTACGCTGGTCTGGTTACCAAGTGCGCTATGTTAGAAATATTACTGACATTGACGATAAAATTATTAAGCGTGCCAATGAAAATGGCGAAAATTATAACGAGTTAACATCGCGTTTTATTAAAGCCATGCATGAAGATTTTGCTGCCTTGGGATTACTAGCGCCAAATGATGAGCCGCGCGCGACTGACTATATTCCACAAATGATCAATCTCATTCAAACCATGATAGCTAAGCAGTATGCCTATCTTGCCAGTAATGGAGATGTCTGTTTTGAAGTGAGAAGTTTCAAAGATTATGGCTGCTTATCGCATCATGATATTGAACAATTAGAAAGTGGTGCGCGAGTCGAAGTGAGTGATGTGAAACGTGACCCCTTGGATTTTGTCTTATGGAAATTAGCAAAACCAGGTGAACCTGCTTGGGATTCGCCATGGGGAAAGGGCAGGCCAGGCTGGCATATTGAATGTTCGGCGATGTCCATGGCCTTATTGGGTGAGCAATTTGATATTCATGCTGGCGGCCGTGATCTTATTTTTCCTCATCATGAAAATGAAATTGCACAATCACAGGCTTGTACTGATAAAAAATTTGCGAACTTCTGGATGCACGCTGGTTTTTTGCAAATTGAAAAAGAAAAAATGTCAAAGTCATTGGGAAATTTTGTCACCATCCGTGATATTTTGCGTGAGCATAGCCCTGAAGTGGTGCGTTATTTTTTAATTGCCAATCATTATCGCAGTCCACTCATGTATACGGCTGATGTCATGCAGCAATCTAAACAAGCATTAGCACGTTTTTATACGGCGCTGCGTTTTCTATCCGCTGCTGATCCTATTGAAAATACAGATTTTGAAATGCAATTTAAAACTGCCATGGATGATGATTTTAATACACCCGTTGCCCTGTCTGCCTTATTTGAATTAGCACATGAAATTCAACGCTTGCGTGATAAGGGTGAAGAAGAACGAGCAGCAAGACATGGCGCCTTGCTTAAAGAATTAGGCGGTGTTTTAGGTATATTACAAACGGATCCCAATGCATTTTTTCAAACGGGTCATGAAGTTAATGCAGAAAAAATTAATGTCTTAATCACTGCGCGTCAGCAAGCACGTCAAGAACGAAATTGGGCTGAGGCTGATCGTATTCGTCAAGAATTAACAGAAATGAAAGTGGTGATTGAGGATGGGGCGGCAGGGACAACGTGGAAGTATGTGGGATAAGCACTGTCATGCCAGCCGCACGTTTTTTGTGCGAGGTGGCATCCAGAATTAAATTGATAACTATTTAATTTTTCTCATGTTCTCATCTCTTAATATTCCTCGTCAAATATCATGATAGAATTATCGTTGGGTCTGAATTTAGCGAAGCTTATAACAAGTTAGATAGGGAACATTTAGTTATAGGAGTTGTTATGAGACTACATCAATTATTCAAATCAAGTTTACTCACACTGGCTATTTCATTTTCTTCAAACACATTTTCACAAGTCACTTCACAAATGTCACCGGATGCGAGCATTGTTGATAATATTATTAGTGATAATGTCACTAAAGCGATTGGCGAAAACAAACTATTATCAGATGCCAGGATTAGGGTGTCGACAGCAGGTGGTGTTGTGACTCTTTCGGGTCATGTTCATTCAAAAGAGCAGGAAGCTCTTGCAATTAAAATTGCTAAAACGGAATCAGCAATACCACAAGTTGATACATCTAAGTTTGCAATTAAGGATGATTTGGCGACG
>JABDDF010000033.1:10951-17814 GCA_013287745.1 Gammaproteobacteria bacterium | reverse complement strand
CCAAATCTTTATAATGCGTAAAGAAATGCCCGATGCTGTCTAGCAATTCCTTGTCCAAATCTTCTGGTTTTTGTACATGCTGATAGCGGGTCGTTAATTTATCCATGGGAACCGCCAATATCTTTGCATCCTTGCCTGATTCATCTGTCATAGCCAACATACCGACAGGTCGGCAACGTACCACTGAACCCGCAATTAAAGGATAGGGAGAAATCACCAGCACATCGACTGGATCACCATCTTCTGACAAAGTGTGCGGAACAAACCCATACTCACAGGGATAGAACATTGCCGTGCCAAGAAAACGATCGACCATGATCATGCCACTGTCTTTATCTAACTCATATTTGATAGGACTACTATGTGATGGAATTTCAATGACCACATTGATATCATCTGGAACTTGCTTACCTGCCTGTAAATTTTCTATACCCATAACTTATCCCCTTCAATTTAATTGTGCTTAGTGTACTTTCCATTACCTATTTTGCAAGTGGCATAGTAATCTTTTACACTCGCCATGTTTATTTATAGGAGCCACCCCATGACCGCCTGTTTATTTTGCGACATTTTAAGCAAAAAAGTTCCCGCTAATATTATTTATAGCGATGATCTAGCCATTGCTTTTGATGATATTAATCCACAAGCACCGCAGCATAAAATTATTATCCCCAGGAAACATATACCCACCTTAAATGATGCCACCGCAGAAGATAGCGCATTGCTAGGGCATTTACTGCTAACTGCTGCTACACTAGCCAAGCAATTAAATATTGCTGATACGGGATATCGCGTGGTCAATAACTGCAATGCGGGTGCTGGCCAAACTGTTTTCCATTTGCATGTTCACTTGCTAGGCGGCAGACAATTCATCTGGCCTCCAGGCTAATATAAAAAGAGGGGAGCACTTCCATGCAAGAATATTTTAAAAAAATTATTGAAAGTTTAGGCGAAGATCCCAATCGCGAAGGTTTGCGCGATACACCTAAACGCGCGGCAAAAGCCATGGAATTTCTCACCCAAGGCTATCATCAATCCATCGAGCAAATTGTGAATGGCGCTCTTTTCCAATCTGACAATGAAGAAATGATCCTGGTAAAAAATATCGAATTATATTCCTTATGCGAACATCATTTACTTCCCTTCATCGGTAAATGCCACGTCGCCTATCTGCCGCATGGAAAAATTATTGGCTTATCCAAACTTGCACGCATTGTTGATATGCATGCACGCCGCCTGCAAGTTCAAGAAAATTTGACGCGTGAAATTGCACAAACTATCTTGGATGTGAGCAAAGCGGCTGGCGTTGGTGTGATTATCGAAGCACAGCATTTATGTATGATGATGCGTGGCGTAGAAAAACAAAATTCCGTTATGTGTACTTCTGTCATGTTAGGCTCCTTTCGCGAAGATGCAAGAACACGGGCAGAATTTCTAAGTTTAGTGAAAGTTTAGCTTGCGATGAAAAAAATTTTTCTGTCCCTTATCCTTATTTTTAGTTCTTCTTTATTTGCAGCAGCACCTATTTCTGAACAAGATCCTTCAAGCTTGCTGCCATCTGGCAATGATAATGGCTTAAGTCCAACGGAAGCTTATGCAGAATATGGCAGCGATGGCAACCCCATGCGTTATCCCGTTCCCTTTGCACAAGCGCAATGTATTAATAAAGCTTGCCACTATCCCACTAATCGCTGGTTTACTGATTTATTATTTTATGCACGCGCTAACAACGACAAAAATATTGCTGATAATTTTATTGTTGCGCAAAGTCCTTATTACCTCAGAATTTATGATGATGAACATCGAACAAATGAGATGCTAGATTTACTGCCTGGCTTATATACCCATCTCAATCTTCCCTATCTCAATGTGAATAGTTTGATTCAACCGACCGTCAATCGAATTAATCACGATACTTATGTATCAACCTTAATGGTCGATCCTACTTATCATTTTGGTTTAACGGTTCCCAGTCATCTCGCTAAAAATACAGAAAGAAGCATTCTTGATTACGATAATTTGAGCCTGACAACAGCATGGAAAACCACTAATGGCGGCCGCATGACAGCTTATCTCGTGCGCGGTGCACCCTATCTCACTATGGCTTATCAAAAGCTGCCCTTCACTCTCACTTCCTTTCAAAGTGCGGGCATTTATGCCATTGCATCCGATGAACAAGCGCCCATCATTCCGCAAAATGGACAAATCATTAAGGGAAGAAATTTTCGTTTTGTGGTCTTAGCCGTTGATGCCTCAGCAGGAGATAGGCAGGCAAGCGGCACTTTTCCTCTGCGTTATTATGAATACATGATTTTTGCTGACAAAGAAATCAGCTTACAATTCACGCCTAATTTGCCAGGCCGCATTTATTACACACTGCAATCAACAGAAAATTTGAATGACGATGTAGTGCGCATCGCCTATGTCAATGCAGAAACAGGCGCAGATAATAATATCGATCCCGCCAAAGCACTCGCCATCTTAAGTGATGGACGTAATCTTGCAATTGAAAAAATGCTGACTGATTATGCCAATGTCTATCCGATTGCTGCTGCAGTTAAATTAACTTCAGAAAATTCAAGCGGCACTGTTTTCTATCAATGGAAAACAAAAACCATGGATAAATCTGCGGATAATAAAGATTTACTCATGATGACTTTTGCAAGTACAAATCTTCAAGATATCAAACGACCCGATGTTTCATATGAAATACAAACCTTGCGCGGCAAGATGCTTCCCGTCATTGGCAATCAATGGACACTCAAAGTTTCTTACAGCAAAGAACTCGATCAGCATAATTTATGGTTTGGTTCATTGCCCTTAAATCAAAATGATATTTCCCTATTGCAAGCCTCACTCAATGAAGATATGAAATACATCGGACTTGATGCTGATCCACAAAATAAATATCTACTGAATCCTCATGTCTTGAATGATTCCTACGGATTTGGCAAAGAAATCGCCCGCCTTGCTCGTCTTGCCTTAATTGCTGATCAAATTGGCGATCGTGGAGATCGTGACAAAATTATTGCCGTGATGAAAAACGCGATTTCTCCCTGGTTTTCGCGATTAAAATCAACCACAGATCCTTTCGGTACACATCAAGGCTATTTTAAATACGATAATAAATTTGGCGGCATTATCACGGCGAGAGCTTCAATCAATCCATCACGCTGTGAGAAGGATCAATGCGGTTATAATTTAGATTTTTATAATGGTCAGTATACCGATCATCATTTTCATTATGGTTATTTTCTTTATGCGGCAGCTGTGATTGCCAAATATGATGCGGCATGGTTAGCTGATTATAAAGAAACTGTGAATTTGCTCGCGCGCGATTTGGCAAATCCATCAAGCGATGATCCCTATTTTACAGCTTATCGTTACTTTGATTGGTTTGAAGGACATGCCTTTGCCAATGGTTTAGTGCCAGGTGGTGATGGCCGCAATCAAGAATCCACAAGTGAGGCAGTGAATGCCTGGTATGGATTGACGATGTGGGGAGAAGTCACTGCTAACACTGCCTTAGCAAATGAAGCGCGTATCATGACTAGTTTAGAAATTAAGGCAGCGCAGCAATGGACGCAAATTCGGCCTAAAAATAGTGCGTATGATAGCTATGTCGCAAAGGGCCAATCTTTTTTTAATTCACACGCAGTTGATATTGCCATGAATCAATTTCTTGTTAGCGGTATCAATTGGTCGCTCAAGATTGATCACACGACTTTCTTTGGTGTCAAACAAGCTTATATTACAGGCATTCAAATGATGCCTTATACACCTATCACTTCAGCCTTATTGAATCCGGATTGGTTAAAAGAAAATGAAGCCGCATTGAAAGAATCTGTCAATGCCTTGGCTGATACGATTAATTTATTTACTGATACATCTGATGATAGTCATAATATTTTTAATCAATATGGCGAAGAATATGCGCAAATTTATCGGGAAAATCCTTCGCAAACAAAAGATATTTACTGGGCTGGTTTGCAGGGAACGGCAGAAGGCAGCCGTATGTGGGCCATCATTACTTCGCTTGCACTCGCGCCGGTTGATCCTGCCTGGGCATATCAGATGACAGCGCAAAATAAGGATGGAAAAATTTATAATTTATTTTTAGATATTAATAAAGCCTTTGATAGCAGCCCGCGAGTCACTATTGGTAAAAATTGCGAAGGCCAAGATGATCCCAATGTTTTATGTTACAAAGATGCAGATGATGTTGGCCGCTTGGTTGGTACGCCACAGTTTGTGAGGCCGGGTTATGAGTCGGTGATTAATGGCGGGTTTTCTTTTACGAATAATTTGTGGTGGGTGTTGGTGCATAGAGCAAATATACTCGATAGCTTTTCCGATGCTTAACTTAAACCTTGAGCGGATGGCGCGGGGATAATGCTTTTTCGCGCGGAGCCTGCGAGCACGAAAAACATTATTCCCGTGACAGGACCCGCCTCATTGTCATAGGCGCACCGCAATCTACAAAAACGCCGTCCCAAACTGCAAAGCAGGCAAGCCCAAATGCTTAGCAATACTCTGCCCAATATCCGCAAAACTTTCTCGCTTACCTATTGACCCCGCTTTTACCGCTGGCCCAAATGCAATAGCTGGCACATGCTCACGCGTATGATCTGAACCCATCCAAGAAGGATCACAGCCATGATCCGCGGTAATAATGGCAATATCATCCGGCCGCAACACAGCTTCAAATGCAGGCAGCCAACTATCAAAATCTTCTAAGGCTTTGGCATAGCCGAGAATATCGCGTCGATGACCATAGACCATATCGAAATCAACCAAATTAACAAAAGTAATACTAAAATCTGGCGCAGTTTTAGCTTCCTCAGTAAATGCCGCAAACAAAGCAGCATTACCATTTGCCTTGACTGTTTTTGAAATCCCCTGATGCGCGTAAATATCTGCAACCTTGCCAATCGCAATCACTTGACCGCCTGCTTTTACCAGCACATCAAGCAAAGTGGGTGAAGGCGGCGGTGTAGCATAATCACGGCGATTGCCCGTGCGATAATATTTTCCTGGTTCACCTAAAAATGGCCGCGCGATGACTCGGCCAATATTGTAAGGATCAACTAAGCGGCGGGTTATTTCACAAATATCATAAAGACGCTGCAGACCAAAGGATTCTTCATGCGCTGCGATTTGAAAAACACTATCCGCTGAAGTATAGACAATGGGCTTGCCCGATTGCTGATGCTCTTCACCTAATTCAGCAATAATGTCCGTGCCAGAAGCATGCTTATTCCCCAAGACACCGGGCAAATGGCCTTGCTGAATGAGATCATCTAATAAACTTTGAGGAAAACTGGGATAATCAGGCGGGAAATAACCCCATTCAAATAAAACAGGCACACCGGCCATTTCCCAATGTCCGCTTTGTGTATCCTTGCCTAGACTCAATTCCGCAGCACAGCCATAGGCAGCTTGGATAGGCATATTTGCATCTAAACCAGGAATGGCCTTACCCTGGCTAATCATAGCTGCTGCATTCAATCCCAAGCGTGTTAAATTGGGCAAATGTAAGGGACCCGAACGAAGGCCTTCTTTATCAGCCTTGCCTTGCTGACAATACTCTGCAATATGCCGCAAAGTATCTGCACCCGCATCGCCATATTGGGCAGCATCGGCTGTTGCGCCCAATCCAAATGAATCCAGCATAATGATAAAAGCGCGCGGCATGACTTGCTCCTAAGCCTGCGATTGACAATAAGTTTCTCGCATAAAGAAAGTAATAATGAGTGCCACGATAAAGGCAATCGGCATGATGAGCATGGCATGATTAAAATCTTGTACGCTATAAATGCTCACCCCATTCACAACCTGATGTTTGCCGCTTGCTTCCATCAACCAGCCAAAGAAAGGAGGAATAATAAAGCCACTCGCCATAATGCAGAGAGAGTCAATGCTAACGGCAGTACTGGTAATATAAATCGGATTCAATTCTGCAATGGTGGGGTAAGTTAATACTTGTGAACTGGTCACCAAGCCAATTAGAAAAAACAAAATCGTCAATGAGAAAAAAGAAAGATCCGAGCTATACATCATGAATAACATGACAGCTAACGATAAAATGGCGCCTATGGTCATGGGCAAAACACGACGCTGAATATAATCAGAAATCCATCCATAAATTAAACAACCGAAAATGACACCCACGAAGAATAGGGTTGTTGCAAAGGCTGCCTGTGTATCAGAGATGTGATGGACTTTGGTCAGATAAAGAATGCCCCATAAACCGCCTAAGACAAAAACAGGTAGGTTAATCAAAGCCGTATAAATACCACCAAACCAATTTTGCGGATTCAAAATAGCCAGTTTGATACATCGCCATAAACCCAATTCTATCAATTGCTGCTTGTCACTCTTTGCTAGTTCTTGCGCATCGGGCGGTCTATCTTGCACGAGAAATAGGGTCGCTAACAAAATGACGACGCCCAATCCCGTATTAAATAACAGGGCTTGACGCCAGCTACCGAGATAAGCGGTAAGCATGGCAAAGGGTGTTTGCGCAACCAAGCCGCCCAACATCGCCATCGTGACCACCACACCCGTCACAAAGGCCATGCGCCGTGGTGGAAACCAACGAGAAGCCAGCCGAATACAGCTAAGAAAACAAAAAGAAGCACCTGCTCCTACCATAAAACGGCCCGTCGCAGCGACCCAATAAACTGTCGCAATAGAAAAAAAGAAGGTACCGAGGGTGCATAAACTAATCGCAAAACTAAGCATTTTTTTGGTAGAAAAACGATCGAGCAAATTCCCCGCAAAAAAGAGGCAGAGAAAATTAGCATAGAAATACATGGAAAAAAATTGTCCCAACTGCACTGCATCAAGCTTATAGGTTTCAC
>JABDDF010000033.1:5654-10941 GCA_013287745.1 Gammaproteobacteria bacterium | reverse complement strand
ATGGCAGATTAATCGTATTAAAAATATGCATTTGGATGAATTCATAAAAGAAAAATAAGGCGGCAGTCAAAACAACAACCCAGGCAAGTTTAGTGTGAATCGTCTTCTCTTGTGTATGCATGCTGAAGCTCTTTTTATAAGAAGGTTGGGGATGGGTCATTGTAGGCATAAGAGGGGGGAGAAGGCTAGGACTTCCCGCTAACTTTATTTCATAAACCTCGCTCCCCATTTCCTCAAAGAAAGGAGAATCGGCTGCAGCTCCAATCCTAAGGCAGTCAGCGAATATTCTACTTTTGGAGGTACAACGGGATAGACTTTACGGCAAACAATTTTGTCTGATTCTAATTCGCGTAATTGCAGCGTCAACATTCTTTGGGTAACGCTAGGAATCAATTTACGCAATTCATTAAAGCGTTTTTTGCCATCCAATAAGTGAAATAAAATAACACCTTTCCATTTATTTCCAATCACATCCAAGGCTGCCTCAACAGCGCAGCCATAATGACAATTGTTGCTGCGACGATTCTTTTTACTGGTCATACATCACCTAAGTATATTTTTTGATACTATAAAACATAATTGTGCATACTAGCTATCATTGAATGTAATATTTATAATGATGTTTTAAATAATTATACAGAGGAGCTCTCCTATGTTTTCAAGCGGCGGCAATACTGGCTATAGCGTTCCAGCTTCAGATCGTCTCTATCGCAACGCACAAACTCAGGAAGAGCGCGAAAAAAAACAGGCTGAAATCGAAGCACTGCAAGCGGCACGCACCAAGCTTATTAAAAAAGCAGCGATGGATATGTTTACCCATCCTCTGAAATTAAAAAATTGCTTAGAAGAAGCTATTTTAGCTTATCTCGAAGAAATTAAAGATGAATGGTTTTGCCAGAGCGAACGTAACAAAGCCGTGAAATTACTCGAAAAAATATCTCAAGCAAACACTCAACTTATTTCTGTTTTGACAGAAGCAGTCAATACTATTGATAATTTTGATTTAGGAAAGTCTATTTTCAACAAAATAAATTTACATTTTTGTGACAAAAAATTATATGCCGCGCTTTACGTAAAAAACATAATAGCAGAACTTAATGAAATTAAATTGCGGCAAGATAAAAGTTCACTTTGTTACGCTGGTTTTTATAGTGTAAAGTCTATTTTTAATTGCCTTCCTCGAGAAGTCATTCGAGAGATCACAACTAAATTAAATATGATTTAATTGGATCCAAGGAATTTTTATGAAAGCACAATTGATTAATCGCTTTGGTGACTCATCCGTTTTTGAATTAACTGATATTCCAAAACCCATCATCAAGCCTGGTCATGTATTAATAAAAGTGCAGGCGACCAGTGTTAATCAAATTGATTGCAAAATTCGCAGCGGTGCAGTGCCTGCAATTTCGCCTGATTTTCCTGCTATTTTACATGGTGATGTTGCTGGCGTGATTGAAGCTGTTGCCTCTGATGTCACAAATTTTAAAGTGGGAGATGAAGTCTATGGATGCGCAGGCGGCTTAAAAAATTGCGGTGGTGCGCTAGCAGAATTCATGCTTGCCGATGCGAAATTAATTGCGCGCAAACCAAAATCATTATCGATGTTGGAAGCTGCTGCACTGCCCTTAGTTAGTATTACTGCTTGGCAAGCTTTATTTGATAAAGCAAAACTCGTCAATGCTAATACGATATTAATACATGGCGGTGTTGGTGGTGTCGGACATATTGCTGTTCAACTTGCAAAATACTGTGGTGCAAAAGTTTATACCACGGTACTTAAAAATGAAGATTTTTCTTTGGCAAAATCCTTTGGCGCTGATGAAGTGATTAATGCTAAAGAAGAAGATATTGAAAAATATCTTGCACGATTAACTCAGAATCAAGGCTTTGATATTGTATTTGATACAGTGGGCGGCTCGAATTTAGATAAATCTTTTATTGCTGCAGGTGTAAATGCTCAAGTTGTTACAACCGCTGCCCGTTCTACTCATGATTTGACACCCCTGCATAATAAGGCCTTAAGTTTGCATGCGGTTTTTATGCTGCTTCCTCTTTTGATGAATCAAGGCCGTGAAGCGCATGGAAAAATATTAGCAGAAATTGCCAAGATTGTGGATCAGGGCAAGTTAAAGCCGCTCGTGGATACTCGTCAATTTACTTTGGAGACAGTGGGTGATACGCATGCTTTGTTAGAATCGGGGAAGGCGCGGGGGAAGGTGGGGATAAAGATAGATTAGGATGCCGTATGACAATGGTTCACACGGATTACACAGGTGCTTGTTGTTATAAAAGCACTCAATGAAAGCATTAGACAAGAAAAACATTGAACTTTTGAAAACAATAGAAGGACTTTTATGAAAAATGATTTAGCTGTTTTTGAAGAGCATGAAATTCGACGAGTATATGATGAAGAAACAGAAACTTGGTTTTTTTCAGTCACAGACATTATTAGCGTTTTAATTCAACAGCCTGATTTTCAAGCCGCTAGAAATTATTGGAAGGTATTGAAAAATAGGTTAAAAAAAGAAGGCAATCAGTCGGTTACAAATTGTAACCGACTGAAATTAGAGGCTGGCGATGGTAAAAAATACCTCACGGATGTCGCCAATGCTGAAACCCTTCTCCGCCTTGTTCAGTCAATACCTAGCCCAAAAGCAGAGCCCATTAAGCTTTGGCTAGCCAAAGTTGGATACGAACGTATGCAAGAAATGGCCGATCCTGCCAAATCACTGGATCGCGCAAGAGAAACATGGCAGAAACATGGCTACAGCGAAAAATGGATTCAACAAAGAATGATGGGGCAGGAAACTCGTAATAAATTGACCGATTACTGGAAAAAAAATGGCATCGAACAACCTAGTAAGTTCGCAATACTCACCAATGTTATCCATCAAGAATGGACGGGCATCAGCGTCAAAGACCACAAAAATGCAAAAGGTTTGAAATCAGAAAATCTACGCGATCATATGAGTGAGGCTGAACTTATTTTTACGGCACTTGCGGAATTATCTACAAGACAAATAGCTGAAACCATGAATGCAACTGGCATGAAAGAAAATAAGCTTGCGGGCAAAACAGGTGGAGGCATTGCTAAAAAAGCGAGAATGGAGCTGGAATATAAGACAGGGAAGAAAGTAATAAATAGTGAAAATCATCTTGCACCACTACCGCCATCAACTGAAATGATAAAGAAGAAGGAATAAGTTGAGCCTTAACATATTTCACCTCTTTATTACTCCAACTCCTCCACCAACTTACTCGCGCCAATTCTCAACGTCTGCGGCCCAATCCAATCCTTCCCCATGATCTCTTCAACCAGCGCGATATATTCGGCCGCCTGCCGCACTTCCCGCACACCGCCAGATATTTTCAAACCTATTTGCCGTTGCACAAGAGGAGATAATTCACGAATCATATGCAACATCACAGCCACTGCAGGCAAAGTCGCACCCACTGCCACCTTGCCTGTCGATGTTTTGATAAAATCTGCGCCCGCCATGATGGCAACACGACTTACCTCAGCAATCAAAGGCAAACCATGCAACACGCCTGTTTCCAAAATAACTTTTAATTTTATTTCTTTGCCGCAAGCTGCCTTGCATGCCTTAATAAATTCGCTCGCTTCTTTTTTTTCACCTGACAGATATAACTGATAGGGAAATACGACATCAATTTCTTCTGCGCCATCAGTCAGCGCAGTTTTAATTTCTGCTAACACAGATGACAAAGACTGATTACCTTCGGGAAAATTAACAACGGTTGCGACTTTAACATCTGTATTCGCAAAAATTTCCGCCATCATTGTTACGAATTGAGGATACACACAAACCGCAGCGACCTGTCCCCAGGGCAAAATAGCTTTACTAGCAAAGGCGCTAACACTCGCCTCAGTATCTGTGTCATTCAAACTGGTTAAATCGACCAAGCCTAGCAAGGCCGATTTTGAAAGAGATAAATTGACAACAGAAGAAGCCTTGCGTACTGGCTCATCAATTATTTCAAGCCATTGCATTGCTCATTTCCTTTAAAAACTCGGGAATTAATTTAGTTAATTTACGAGCTGCTAATTCACCAAATTGCAAAGTACCTTCATGAGTAATTTTTTCCTTACTCATGCCAGCGGCCGCATTGGTAATGGCCGCAACACAGGCCACACGCAAACCACAATGTCTTGCAATAATAACTTCTGGCACCACAGACATACCAACTGCATCAGCTCCCCATTGCTTAAAGGCACGAATTTCCGCAGGTGTTTCAAATGAAGGGCCCAAGGTAGAAATATAGACGCCTTTATGCAAGGGAATATTTAATCGGCGCGCAGTATTTTGCATGATTTCTTGCAAGCCAAGATTATAAGCATCTTCCATGCCAATAAAACGCGGCCCAATACTTTCATCATTTTTACCAACCAAGGGATTACCTGGATGAAAATTAATATGATCCGTAATCATCATCAAATCACCAGGGCCCGCTTCTTCACGCATTGAACCCGCCGCACACGTAATCAGAAAACTATGCGCGCCCAATTTTTTTACGATGCGAACCAAGGTGCGTATCGATTCATATTGAACACCTTCATATAAATGCAAACGTCCGCGCAAACAAACAATGGGCACGCCGCCCAAATAACCCATCACCAACAAGGAGGCATGACCACTCACTGCGCCTGATTGCAAACCTGGAATCGCTTGATAGGGAATAGTGACTGGATTTGTAATTTGTTCCGCTAATGATGACAAACCAGAACCTAAAATGAGTCCGACTTGAGGCACAAAATCTTTAGGTGCATATCGCTGTATCACTTGCATGACTTCTGCCATGGTATCTGCCATAAATTATTATCCTGATTAACCTGATTGCGCCACACGCTGTGTTTGCATCGCTGCAGAAATCTGCATCCAAGCCGCTGCCACATCTAGCATACGATTTGAAAAACCCCATTCATTATCATACCAAGCTAGCACCTTAACTAAATTACCGATAACTTTTGTACCAAAGGTATCAAAAATAGCTGAAGCTGAATTGTGATTAAAATCGATAGAAACTAATTGTTCTTCATTAAAAGCTAGCACGCCTTTTAATTCGCCCTGTGCAGCTTTACGAATAATGTCATTCACTTCTTCTGCCGTCGTATTGCGCTTTGCTTCAAAAGTTAAATCGACCAAGGAAACATTAATCGTTGGCACACGTACGGCAAAGCCATCCAATTTGCCATTTAATTCAGGCAAGACTAAACCCACAGCAGAGGCCGCACCCGTTTTAGTAGGAATAATGGATTGTGTAGCAG
>JABDDF010000033.1:0-5644 GCA_013287745.1 Gammaproteobacteria bacterium | reverse complement strand
GTGTAGCAGAACGCGCACGACGCAAATCGCTATGATAAACATCCAATAAACTTTGATCGTTAGTAAAGGCATGCACGGTATTCATCAAGCCACTGACGAGACCCAAACTTTCATGCAAGGGCTTGACCACCGTTGCTAGGCAATTTGTCGTGCATGAGGCATTAGAGATGACCGTGTCAGATGCTTTAAGCACTTTATCATTCACACCGAATACGATGGTTGCATCGACGCCTGTTGCTGGTGCAGAAATAATGACTTTTTTTGCACCGGCTTCTAAATGCAGCGCTGCCTTTTCTTTTGAGGTAAATAAACCTGTGCATTCGAATACAACATCGATATTTAATTCTTTCCATGGTAATTTCCGAGGATCGCGTTCAGCGACTACACGAATTTTATCACCATTGACAATCATATCTTTACCCGATAAAGAAACTTCGCCAGGAAATTTTCCATGGGTCGTATCATAACGAGTTAAATAAACATTAGTATCAATATCACCTAAATCATTAATTGCCACAATCTGGATATCTTTATGAAGTTTTTTCTCATAATGTGCGCGTAAAATATTGCGGCCTATGCGGCCATAGCCATTAATTGCAACTCGAATTGTCATTGTCTTATTCCTCAACTAAAAAAGTAATAATTAGCCTGATGCACATTTACTTGTTTGCCTATCATGTGCAAAATTCGCGACGGAATAAATAATTTCCTTAGTTACCGTCACAACATGATCCACTGTTAATTCAGAATCACGATACACCTCTTTTGTTGGCGCTGATGCACCATAACGATCTATACCGATCACTCTGCCTTGCCCGCCTGTAATACGATACCAACATGCGCTCGCCGCTGCTTCAACTACAATCCTTGCGCCAATCGTTTCTGGTAAAACACTAGCACGATAGGCATCATCCTGCTCAAGAAATACATCGAGACAGGGCATGGAAACAACGCGTACTGAAATATTTGCCGATCTTAATTGTTCTGCCGCTTCTACTGCTAAGGCAAGCTCTGAACCGGTTGCAATTAAAATGGCATCGGGCTCTTCATGCGTGTCTATTAAAATATAACCGCCGCGTGCAATAGAAGATACTTGTTCTGCATTGCGTTCTTGAAAGGGCAGGGCTTGGCGAGAAAGGATGAGACAGCTAGGCCCCTGTTTCTCAATCGCCATGCGCCATGCCACGGCAGTTTCCACCGTATCACAAGGACGCCAAAGGGAAAGGTTCGGCATCAAGCGAAGACTAGGCAAATGTTCTATCGGCTGATGAGTAGGACCATCTTCGCCCAAGCCAATCGAATCATGGGTATAAACATAAATCACACGTTGACGCATGATGGCAGCTAGTCGAATCGCATTACGCGCATAATCTGAAAATGTTAAGAATGTACCGCCAAAGGGAATAAGTCCGCCATAGAGTGCCATGCCATTCATGATGGCTGACATGCCAAATTCACGCACACCATAATGAAGATAACGACCAGCAGGATTGTCAGCAGTAAAAATTGACATGCCTTGCCAATTAGTACAATTGGATTCTGTTAAATCGGCAGAACCTCCCAGCATTTCAGGTAAGAAATTAGCATAGTGATCAAGACAGTATTGCGATGCTTTACGCGTGGCCGCCGATTGTTTCTTGGCTTGAAAATCTTGCAGCAAGCGCTCTGTTTCTGCAGACCAAGCCGCGGGCAATTCATTTTGTAAACGACGCAATAATTGTGTACTAAGTTCTGGATATAAATCTTGATAGCGATTAAATAATTGCTGCCAATCTTGTTCTCGCTTCACGCCTTTTTCTCGTGCATTCCATGAGGCATAAATTTCAGCAGGGATGACAAAGGGAGCATGCGGCCAATTTAATTGTGAACGCACGGCAGCCACTTCTTTTTCACCTAGTGCAGCACCATGTGCGGCGGCAGTGCCTGCAAGATGAGGCGAACCCCAGCCAATGGTGGTTTTACAGCAGATCATCGTCGGCTTCTCAGTTTCTGTTTGCGCTGCAAGCACTGCTTTTTTAATGGCATCACTATCGTGACCATTAACATCTGCAATCACATGCCAACCATAGGCTTGAAAACGCAGCGGTGTATGATCACTAAACCAGCCCTTCACTGCACCATCAATGGAAATGCCATTATCATCATAGAAAACAATTAATTTACCTAAACCCAAAGTGCCTGCTAAAGAACAAACCTCATGCGAGATACCTTCCATCAAATCACCATCACCTACAAAGCAATAGGTGTAGTGATCAATGATGGATAAATCAAGACGATTAAATTGCGCGGCCATGTGTTTCTCTGCAATCGCCATACCGACTGCATTTGCCAAGCCCTGACCCAGAGGCCCTGTGGTTGTTTCAACACCCGGGGTATGGCCATACTCAGGATGGCCGGGCGTTTTTGAATGCAATTGACGAAATTGCTTGAGGTCATCAATCGTCAAATCATAGCCTGTTAAATGCAGCAAGGCATATTGCAGCATACAGCCATGGCCATTAGACAAAATAAAGCGATCGCGATTCATCCAGTGTGGATTAGCTGGATTATGCTGCAAAAAATCATTCCATAGCACCTCGGCAATATCTGCCATGCCCATGGGCATGCCTGGATGGCCTGAGTTTGCTTTTTGTACCGCGTCGATACTTAAGAAACGAATAGCATTTGCTTTATCTCTACGCGTTGGTAGTTGCATGAATGCGGCCCTCAATGACAGAAAAACATGCTCGGCATGTTACCTGAATTTGCGGTAATAATGTAGAGGGTTTAAAAGGTGGTTTGTTATTCCTGCGCAGGCCTGACAGGTTGTGCTATATTAAGCAGCAGAAATTACTGGTAAAGGCAATTCCCCATGCAAGCAAACGAGTTTTTATTTACCTCAGAATCCGTCTCCGAAGGTCATCCTGATAAAATTGCTGATCAAATTTCAGATGCCATTTTGGATGCGATTATTGTCCAAGATATTCACGCACGCGTTGCTTGCGAAACCCTCGTCAAGACGGGCATGGTTTTTGTTGGCGGAGAAATCACCACCAGTGCCTGGGTTGATATTGAGCAAATTGTGCGCCGTGTTATCCATGATATTGGCTATACCAACTCAAGCATAGGCTTTGATGCCGCCTCTTGTGCTGTGATTAGCGCGCTTGGCAAGCAATCGCCCGATATTGCCATGGGCGTCGATAAAACAAATAGAGAAGCTCAGGGTGCTGGCGATCAGGGACTCATGTTTGGCTATGCTTCGAATGAAACCGATGTATTAATGCCAGCCCCCATTACTTATGCCCATCGATTAATGCGTAAACAAGCTGAATTACGTAAATCAGGCGCACTGCCCTGGCTTAGACCTGATGCAAAATCACAACTGACCTTTCATTATCAAAATGGCAGGCCAACTGGGATAACTAATATCGTATTATCAACCCAGCATGATCCAGACATAGCACAGAGTGCCTTAGTTGAAGCTGTGATTGAAGAAATCATCAAACCCACTTTGCCGGCTGAATGGCTAAAAACCGCCAAATATCATGTCAATCCAACGGGACGATTTGTCATTGGCGGCCCGCAAGGTGATTGCGGCTTAACGGGACGCAAGATTATTGTTGATACTTATGGCGGCATGGCACGACATGGCGGCGGTTGTTTTTCAGGTAAAGATCCCTCAAAAGTAGATCGTTCAGCCGCCTATGCTGCCCGCTATGTTGCAAAAAATATTGTGGCAGCAGGCTTGGCTGATCGCTGCGAAATTCAGCTTTCCTATGCCATTGGTCTTGCTGAACCCACCTCAATTTATGTGGATACTTTTGGTACCGGCAAAATATCCAATGAAAAAATCATTCAATTAATTCAAAAATATTTTGACTTAAGACCCTACAGTATCATTAAAATGCTAAATCTTTTGCGCCCGATTTATCAGCCTACTGCAAGTTACGGACATTTTGGGCGCGATGACATCGACGTCCCATGGGAAAAAACTGATAAGGCTGACGTTTTGCGTCAGGCAATAGGAGCATAACAATGCAGGTAAAAGCGATGAACACTATCAAAAATGATTACAAAGTTGCAGATTTAAGCCTCGCAGATTGGGGAAGAAAAGAGATTCGTATTGCAGAAACAGAAATGCCAGGATTAATGGCCTTACGTGAAATGTACAAGGATCGAAAACCCTTGCAAGGTGCGCGCATTGCTGGCTGCTTACATATGACGGTACAAACTGCCGTTTTAATTGAAACACTGATTGCCTTGGGCGCAGAAGTTCGCTGGTCATCTTGCAATATTTTTTCTACCCAAGATCATGCCGCAGCAGCCATTGCAGAAGCGGGTATTCCTGTTTTTGCTTGGAAGGGTGAATCGGAAGAAGAATATTGGTGGTGCGTGAATCAAACCATTGAAGGCCCGAATGGCTGGTACCCCAATTTAATTTTAGATGATGGCGGCGACCTCACTATCATCATGCATAAAGACTATCCGCAATTATTAAAAAATGTGAAAGGAATTTCTGAAGAAACCACCACGGGCGTACATCGTCTTTATGAAATGCATAAGCAAGGCAAATTAATGGTGCCTGCCATTAATGTGAATGACTCCGTGACCAAATCCAAATTTGATAATTTATATGGCTGCAGAGAATCTTTGCTCGACGGTATCAAACGCGCAACGGATGTCATGATTGCCGGTAAAATAGCTGTCGTTTGCGGTTATGGTGAAGTCGGCAAGGGATGCGCGCAGGCATTACGCTCATTTGGTGCAACCGTATTAATTACTGAAATTGATCCGATTTGCGCCTTGCAAGCTGCGATGGAAGGTTATCGTGTTGTGACCATGGAAGAAGCTGCGCCCATTGGCAATATTTTTGTAACAGCAACAGGCAACTTGCATGTGATTAGCCATGATCATATGTTAAAAATGCAAAATGAAACGATCATTTGCAACATTGGCCATTTTGATTCTGAAATTGATATTGCTTCCTTGCGTCAATATCGCTGGGAAAATATTAAGCCTCAAGTCGATCATGTTATTTTACCCAACAATCATCGCTTAATTATTTTAGCAGAAGGCCGTCTTGTTAATTTAGGTTGCGCAACAGGCCATCCCAGCTTTGTCATGTCAACCTCATTTACTAACCAAGTGCTAGCACAAATTGAATTATGGCAGCACACGGATAAATACCCCGTTGGTGTTTATGTACTGCCTAAACAATTAGATGAAATGGTTGCACGGCTGCACCTAAAAAAATTGGGCGTGAAACTCACGACTTTGACAGATGAACAGGCAAAATATTTAAGTATTTCTGTTGAAGGGCCCTTCAAACCTGAGCATTATCGTTATTAATTTTGCAAGGAGGTCTATTATGCGCAACACATTATTTTCCTTGATGCTCGTCTTAATCTGCGGCATGAGTTTTGCTGAAACTTGTCCCAGTATTAAAGCTTTAAAAAAGACAGCCTTAGCAGGCTGGACCTTTTACAACAGCACGGATGACAAACCTTTGTCTACAGAACGAGAAGCTTTTATTAAAAAGCAAGCCAAACAACTTGCCGTTGTTGAATGGACCAGTCAGGATGGCAAGACAGGCAGTGTGCATTGCTATTACATGGACAAAGATGGTTCGCATTTTGATGCCTATCTTGCAAAAGAAAATTTAACC
>JABDDF010000032.1:20317-20803 GCA_013287745.1 Gammaproteobacteria bacterium | reverse complement strand
TTTTAATTGGCAAATGTGTTTTTACTTCTTTGCCTTCATGGGATTGATCGGCTTATTAGCCATGATTTTCATCATTCCTGAAACACATTTTCATCGGCACGCCTTGCAATTTAAACAACTCAAAAACAATTTTTCCACCATCCTCACTCACCGCGTTTTTTTGGGCATTGTTATGCTAATGGGTATAACCTATTCCTTGCTTATCGTTTTTAATGTACTTGGGCCCTTTTTAATTCAAACATCCCTGGGTTATTCCTCTGTCTATTTCGGACAAGTTGCCTTATTGATGGGTCTGGTTTTTTTGGCCGCCACCTTTCTTTGCCGGCAATTACTCAAGAAATTAGAACCTGAAGCGATCTTTTTTTATGCCCTACTTATTTTCACTGCCTGGCTCGCGGCTTTTAAACATTATCAAGATAAGGGCGATATTCATGCTCGTTTGAAACTTGAATTTGTCATGACTTATATTTTATCTATTATCAGTAG
>JABDDF010000032.1:19984-20307 GCA_013287745.1 Gammaproteobacteria bacterium | reverse complement strand
TCAACGCTTTGTATGTTTTTAGGATGCGGCATTATTTATCCTACTGCCATGGGTAAGGGACTTTCCCTCTTTCGGCATTTGGCCGGCAGCGCATCTGCTACCATGAACTTGATCAGCATTTCACTCACCAGTTTGACCGCCTTTGTGATGAGCTTTATTCATGCTGATGATGTGTTAGTTATCGCCTCTATTTATCTGGGTTTAATGCTAGTCGCTTGTATGGTTTATTACCTACTGATTCGATCAAACAATTTAGTTTAATCCCTCTAACAATCGATCAATTGCAAAGTGAATATAATCATTGCGATCAGTTTCCTTTTTGA
>JABDDF010000032.1:16696-19931 GCA_013287745.1 Gammaproteobacteria bacterium | reverse complement strand
ATATAAGTCATGACAAATTCAAGTTTCAAACGAGCATGAATATCGCCCTTATCTTGATAATGTTTAAAAGCCGCGAGCCAGGCATGCGACTCTGCGGATAAAGATACACCGATTTCTTTTTTATTTTTATATTCAAGCCGCTGCCAATTAATCATGCGAATAATATCAGGATTATTTTGATAGAAGGAAATACTTTGTATGAATAATTGTTTTAAAAAATCACGAAAGGCTTGATTTAGTTTAGGCAAGGTGGGGGAAAGTTTATTTGCTTCTTCAACAATATTCTGCTTAACAGCCTTCCATAAGCCCTCCTTATTGCCAAAATGATGAAAGATAAGACTATGGTTGATAGCAGCTTTTTCTGCTATTTTCCCCATCGATGTTCCAGCAAAGCCCGATTCGACAAATAACTTTCGAGCTGCTTTCAAAATTTTTGCGCGAGTTGGGTCTGCACGTAAATGTAGGGATGTTGCTCTTTTATTTAAATTCATCCTATCACCTCTTGATACTTGACTGATTGGTCAATATGTCGTATTGTATATTAAATTGACTAGTCAGTCAATATTAACATCTTATAAAAAAGCAGGTGAACCTAATGATTCCTAAAAAAATATTATTTCCAATCATTTTATTTGTTGCTTGCTCAGCTCAAATTGCATCTGACATTTATTCGCCTAGTTTACCAGCCATTGCAAATAGCTTGCATACTTCTATTAGCAATGCCCAATTTACCATGGCGATTTATATGTTGGGACTTGCTGTCTCGCAATTGTTTTATGGTGCTTTATCAGAGGGTTTGGGAAGAAAAACGCCCTTGATAGTGGGTTTACTCATTTTCATATTAGGAAATTTAGTGAGTTTTTTTGCGCCTAGTATTACTGTTCTCATTATGGCAAGATTCATTCAAGGATGTGGCGCAGGCGCCTCTTCTGCCTTATGGCGATCTATCTTTCGAGATAGCTTTGAAGGCGAAGAACTTGCAAAATACGGTTCCTACTTTGCTATATTGGTTACTTTTATTGTGCCAGCTGCACCTGCCTTAGGTGCTTATTTAGAAAAATATTTTAATTGGCGCGCAAGTTTTGCATTTCTTAGCCTGTATGCATTGATCACTTTACTGATGGTTGTCCTTTGCTTTAAAGAGACAAGCAAGCATCATCATCTTGAAAGGCTGAAACCCATATTTATCGCAACTTCATTCAAACAGATTTTAATAAGCCCTATTTTTATGGGATACACCGTCTGTACCTTTCTCTGCTATGGTGCATTCTTTTCCTGGTTTAGTGTTGGTCCTATCCTACTCATCAAAATAGTGGGTATGAGTCCTGTTGAATTTGCTTGGATTACTTTATTTGCTGGAGGCTTTGCAACGGCGCTTGGCGGCTGGGTCAATGGCAGATTAGTCACGCAATTAGGCAGGGCTAAGATGTTAAGGATGGGTTTTAGCATCATGTGTATGGCTGGCATTTTGATGCTAATGGGCGAATCCCAATTTGGCGTAAATAGCTTGGCAATCGTTGTACCGATGATATTGTTTTATTTTGGCGTGACCTTCATTTGGCCCAGTGCCTTTGCGGGTGCTTTTGGGCCCTTTGGTAAAATGGCAGGATATGCGGGTGCCCTATATGGTTTCATGCAAATTAGCGGTGCCTCTGTGATAGGAACACTTGTATCCTATCTTCCTCATCAAAATCAAATTCCCTTGGCCTTGGTTTTCATAAGCGCATCCCTATTAGCTTGGATTATTTTTGAAAAAATTGTTTATGTACAAGAAAACGCGCTAAACAGTCAGGCAGTAATAGCAACATGACACTTGGTAAGTTGAACTATTGCGTACACTGACTAGGGTTTTTGTATTAAAAGACTCATCTCATTTTTTGGCTGTTCTTTGAGCTTTGGTTTGGTGCCATAGCCAAATAGAAATGATGAAGCAAAAGACAGGCCTGTACCAACGCCTAATAAGGAGAAAGCGGCTGTATTGAGACTACTAGGCGCCTTATCATCTTTGCTCTCAATCGCTAATATGATTGAAAGCAGAAAACTACCGACGACCACGCCGCATAAGGCACCACCCGTTGTTAAAAGAACAAGTGCATGAATTTTGCTATTCTGCCACTCTCTGGAAAAACAAGGTAAACAGACATCATTTTCAAGAAAACTTTCTTCTTCCGATTCATTTAAATCTTCTTCATCAGGTGTAGACAACATCATCGGCCTCGTTTATATTGCTTATGTCATTATATTATTTATTATAATTATTTGAGCTAACTCCGCTCCATTATCGTATAAATACCCCCATTTTTCACTCGATTTTTGCTCATTAACGATAAACTTAAGATGATTGTTTATTTTTTGATCAAAAATTCATGCCAGACCTGCAAACCCCTCTCTACAATGCTACAATGCTTGCCGTGCCTAGGCGATAAGCTTTCTTTAATAAAATAAGCAATAAATAATAATATAATGAATCATCTACAAACATAAGCCCTAGAACATTAAAATAATCAAAGATAGAACGAGTGGATTCATGCCATTTTATAAAAAACGATTTAACTCAGCCAGATTAGAAGACGAATCTATACAAGAAGAAATAATCTTGTTAGCTAAGTTTGTTGAATTAGAAATAGCTGATAAAGAAAGTATTCATCCATTTTTTAAGATGGATCGATTCAATCGAATTCATTTTTTAAAACAAGAAGAGCTCGCCTTCGAAGCCTATCATCAAGCACTCAATCAACAATTTGCCAATCAGGCTATTGATGAAAATCTGCAATTAATCCTGATAAAAAAAGAATTAATTCGATTTTTTTATTTTACACAAGCATCCTTTGATGAAGAAATTCTTTCGAGGAAAAAACATGATTATATTGTCCGAGGAAAAGCTTATATCTCTCCTCGCGCCACTTATTTAATTTGGAAATACCATAGGCTCACTATTGAACTGTCAGAAAAGGGCAAGTTGCTTAGTGAATTAGAATTTAAAAAAATTGAAGATAAACTGGATAACAATAGCCCTCAAAACAATATCGTCATAGAAGATGATCAGAAAGAAAAAAGTATCAGTCTTTTTCTTACAGCATTTGCAAAAGCCTCGCAGATAATGAATAAAATGGGCGACTCGATAGATGATCTGTGGACATCCATAGGAAGTAAAATTGCAAGTCATGAAACAGTTGTGAAAGTAACACCCTACTTAGTTACTATCGTCGTAGGATTTATTCACGTCATCTATGGT
>JABDDF010000032.1:8521-16686 GCA_013287745.1 Gammaproteobacteria bacterium | reverse complement strand
AGAGAAAATAGCAAGGAGACTGAGGCTGTTAAAATAAAAAATATTATTGAATGTCAGACAAAAACAAAAGAAGAAAAAATAAGGCGAAAAGCAGCTAAAATTGTCACTGGTATTTTGGCCTTTTTTACCGGCATGGTAGGCCTTGCTATGGCGATTACTGCTTTGGTACATAAATCACTCGCTCTCGCTTATGGGCTTCCCGCCATTACCATGGGGCTTATTGGAATAACCTTATGGAGACGAGGGCTTCATTATCATGAAACAGAAATGGCTTATTATGAGGCGAGATATGAAGTGATTGACGAACCAAAAGAAAATAAAAAAGGTAAACGCCTCGATCATGAAACTTTGCTGCCTTACAAAATTGCCGATTTCAAGCTTAGCAGTAAGACTGAATTGAATGAAGAAAAGCAAATTAATTTAAAGTATCAATACTACGAATTTGACCATGAATTAACTGTTATACAGCGAAAGGGTGAGAAAAATGAGAAAGCAAGAAATACCTTCTTATTTAATGTAGCAGAATTAGTTGCTATGGTGCCTGTTGCCATTGGCATGGCAGCAGCATCATTTGTAACCCTGTCGACCGTTTTTACCGGTATAGGCGTAGGCGGTGGTATCACAGTCAAACTAACTGAATATTTAGATGAAAAATACGATATCGTTAAGCCATTTAAAAATTGGTTTGAGGCTAAGCTAATCAACCCTATCAAGCAGTGGATGCCTGCACCTCAAGTGATAGTAAATCAAGCGCCTGTCGTTGCTTTAAGTAAGCAGGAAGTCATTAAAATGGAACGTGAGTTAATTAAAAAGAAATGTGAGTTAATAAATAAAAGTAAACATCTAGTTGAAAAGTGGTCACAGGATAGCACACGACGAATTAATGACCGCTTTAAATCTAGTACGCCGGTAAAGCGTGATCATTTGAAGTCAGATGAAAATCGGGTTAATCAAGCGCCTACTCAAGCTGTCGTTAAGCCAACAGTAAAGCAAGCATCTTATGTAATGAAACCTAAAGGGATGCAAGTATCTTATAAGAGATCTAAAAGGATCTAGTTTTTCGCATCAATCTAACGAATAAAGAAAATTCAGTTAAACCCCTCATTGGTCCCGGCATCGTTTCTTTTGTAAGCGTTCACGCCACGCTGTCATGCCAGCATGCTTTTAGCTGGCATCCAGGGTTTTAGGTAACAGCTCACGTGGGGTTGACAGGCCAAAGCAACGGCGGATGCCTGTGAAGAATATCCCACGTGATCTGTTACGGTTTTAGACAATTTCCTGGATGCCACCTCGCACAAAGAGCGTGCGGCTGGCATGACAGAGTCCTTGCAAATGGCGTTACATATTAGAGCGTGAACGTTTACTTTCTTTTAAAATTAACAGGAAATAGTTTTACCTCGGCGATTTGTAAAAGAGGAACTATTATCCTCCTCTTGCCCTGTATTTAAGTTTGGATACATACCGAAAGCTCCTAGACTATGATGCATTTTAATTTCTTTATGATGTGTTGCTTTGATAGCGAGAATAGGTGTTGGTTTGCTTAGTTTAAATAACTTTCCCAAGTTTAATTTAGCTTTAAGTTCATTTATACTCTGTGTCAATGTTTTGAAATGATGCTTGAGCCCTTCTGATTTTGCATCACAATTTATTTTATTTGTTAAAAATAGATAGCGTTTATGTGCAAAATAACAACCAACCGCAACTGCCATCATGGCCGCAATTGCCCAACCCATTGGATTTGATACAAGCCCAGCTACGAGGGCACCTATTTTTAAAATAAGGACCGCAAACACTGAAAATGTTGTTAAGGCAGTAACGATAAAATGACTGAATGGATTACCCAATAAGCCGCGTTTTTCTTTCTTTTGTTTGGCTAGTAATGGCGACTGATTCAAAAATACATTTGTGATCTTATCACTATGCTGGCGTAATTTAACAGATTCTATATGTTGATGGCGCATGCGTATCGCATGATCAAGCGAATCTACAGCATAATCATTGATTGTCTGCTCTTCTTCATCGGCTCCTCTTTTGAAAACATAGCCAAAACTAATGAATCCTGGCAGGATGGCTGCTGCGCAAATTATTGCGCCTAAACTTGCTGCTATACTAACGCCCGTTCCAATTGCGGCAACTAAGCCATTAATACCAGCGAAAATACCTGCACCAAATCCGTAAGCATTTCTTAAAGGTCTAAAAGCAGAATGTTTCAAAGACTGAATAGCTTGTTCCACTATCTTGATTTCATTTTCAAAAAAATTTCTTTCCTTTCTAAAGACCGCATATTGCCTACAAGTACAAACTCGATGATTCCCGCAAATTGTTTTCATACAAATGCTGCAATAGGGATAACATAAGATAGAATCTAAACTGGATATGACTTGTTTTTTTGTTTCACCACTCAAGCTAATTAATTGATCTGTTTCTGCTTGATCATAGGGAGTTAAAATGCTTGAAAATAATTTGTCAGAACTATTATTTGTTCCTGCGATAGATTGTACATACCGCAATGTTGATAATAATATTTTCATATTATCCTCGCCCAAATCGTGACTTAAGTGAGGCTATTTTAGCATTTTTTTATGACAATATAATGACAAAAGATGAAACTCATCCAACCTATTAGAATTCATTACTAAATACACTGTAACAAACCGTTGCTTTATAGTACAATGAGGAAAAATATAATTAGGAGAATATAACAACAAATACCTGTAAAGAATACACACAAATCTATTACAACTATCACGGATTAATTATCATGTTCCTTGCAATTATCGAAAGTTTTCTCCCCTGGATCTTATTTTTTATCTTCATGGGAAAATCAGCTCAGCACGTAAATATCGCCATCATCATCGCCGCACTAGCATCCATTATTTGTGAATTGAGAGGCTTAAAACAAGGCTTTATTTTAAGCTGGGGAACATTAGTATTTTTTTCCGCACTATTCATTGCCATTATTTTATTTCATCAGGCATGGCTAGCAAAATATGTGTGGATTAGCGCTAACACTGTACTAGCGATTATCGCGTGGCTTTCGCTACTTCTAAGCAAACCATTTACTCTTCAATATGCAAAACAACAAGTCGCATCAGATAAATGGCAGCACCCCATCTTCCTTAGAATTAATTATCTGCTGACACTAACTTGGGCAGGTATATTCACCATCGGTGTTTTATTAAATATCTTGCGGTTTTCTCTTCCTAGCTTGAATGGATGGATATATGAAGTTAGCTCCTATGTGCCAAGTATTTTTGGAATTTGGTTTACGACTTGGTTTCCGAGGTGGTATAGAGATAAGTTGTAATACCCGGTTTTTCGTATAAATATTTCGCAAAATGCAAGCTTTCGCGATTGACAAAACTACTACATCATCTTACATCTATACTTTTCCACAAATGCATTCCCCACAATTCCATTCTCAAAATTTTCATCCTCTACTGCTGCAGCAAAAGGATCAGGATGTTCAAAACGAGTATAACCCTCAATATGGTCTATCTTTAAATATTTATGCGGTGATTGATCTATGTGGTTTAGTAATGAATGTTCAATTTGCAGTATTTCCTTATAAGAATACTGGGTATACAATTTTATTAGCAAATCTTTGATACGTGAATGCTGTCCATTGAGCTCCTTCTTGACGAGCATGTTCAAATTATCAATATCCGCATTCAATAAAGTAGACAGGGATAAAAGGCGGAATTTATCGCTAATTTTTTTACTCTTCATCAGCGCTAAAAACCAAGAAGCGCATTTTGATTCTCGATTATAAACGAGATATTGATATTCATGATGATGACCATTTAAAAAATATTCTGTCCTACTTATTACTCGAGGTTTATTCTCATCAGAAAGATAGGATTGCAATGCTGTAATGATAGCGGGTATCAAGCTAAAAATATCAACAGGCTGATCAGGTCTTTTTTCTAAATATGACTGATTAAAAACTTTAAAAAAAAGGTATTTGGAACCAAGCGCTAGGCTTTGACAGTCCTGATAGGTTAGCCAAGATGCGATATCTTGTTGTAAAAGCTCTAGCGCCAAACTCTCCAAAGTTGTTCTTGCATTCATGTTATCTGTTTCTCAATCTTAGTATTTAAAACATTCCTACTGCCAAAGCTCTTTTATCAATAGAACCTTGCGCTTTTCCCTTCACAATGCTTGCAAACATTGCCATATTTTCTGAATCCACAATCATGTATCGCGGTTGAGCAGTGGGACGATAGATTCGAGCTGCATGACGAAAATCAATGGTAAAAGCCATGGTGTATCCCGCTTTGGCAGCTTGCTGCTCTAGATAATTATCATAAATTCCAAATGGCCAAGCTAGATAATCAATCTTGATGCCTAGTTTATCTTCCAACACTTTTTTTGAACCGGCTAATTCTCGATACACAAATTTTTCGTAAGCCGCTTGCGACATATGTTTACGTTCTTGCTTGAAATTAGGATGAGTAAAAGTATGATCTTGAACATCAAACAAGCCTGTTTTCATCAATTCAGTTAATTGCTCCCAAGTCAAAGCATTGCGTCCTTGTGAAATCGTGCTTGGATAAATGAATAAAGTAATTGGAATGTTATATTTTCGCGCGACAGGATACATGTAAGTGTAATCTGATTTCCAGCCATCATCAGCTGTAATGACAATTGGCTTAGCAGGAAGTTGCACATTTTTCCCTTGTAAATAGGCAACCAATTGTTTTAAGGGAATCACAGTATAACCATTATCCTTCAACCATTTAACTTGCGTTTCAAATCTTTCAGGTGTGATCGTCATACTGCTGGGAATAGTGGGATTTAAGACATGATAAACCAAGATGGGAACTGTGCCAGTGTTATCAGCTCTAGCAAGGCTAGCACTGCTGATAAAAAATAAAATAAGAAGTGTTGATAAAAAATTGGCTAGATTGCGCATGATCAGGATCTCTCCATATTCTACTAGGATTGATGCTGATCATTTTACTATGAGCGCTGTCTTTCGTCTATGAGTCGCCTGCAGTTGGCTGTCACTCTTATTTTCTACCTCTTCTGGGGTAGCTTAGTGATATCTTAGATTTATCTACTTCTTTGATTGCTTCTATTGCTTCTTTCGTTTTCTTCTTTATGGCTTCTTCCTTCTGTTGTGCTACTTTATCTTTATATTCCTGAAAAAGTTTAAACTTTTCCATATAAGAATTATCTTCCGATTTAGTTTTAAGGGATAATACATAACGAGTACTAACTGGATTAACCCGCTTAGTAAAATCATTAACAACTTTTAATATAAGATCTACAATTTCAAAATGATGCCACCAAAGAGCATATCTCAGTGCCTGGTGTTCCTGGCGTTGAAGATTTAAATGCCCGGTTTTTAAAAGTTCTTTTACAGTATCAAGATCGCCATACCAGGCTGCTGCTTCAAATCGCTCATCATCACTTAGTGTCGGGGCAGCAATTGATGAACTAGGCAGTATGGTGTTCGGCGTTGATGCTACTGCATTTTGTGGTCGGTGATCTACACCGCTTTGAAATGCCCTAAAGCGCGCAAATTTTTCTTTATATACTTCGCCTGCACCACCATCTTCCAACCACATTGCATGGCTCTCACTTATTCGATCGTCCTCCGTGAGAATTTTTACAGTTTCATAATTTTCACACAAAAGAGAGTATTGTAGAGCTTGAAAAATGCCTGCCGCATCAAGCCATCCAGGACCCGTTTTTGAAAGATACAAAAGATCATTTACGTTCCTAGCATTGTTATGCTCAACGGCAACTTGAAATCGACGTAATAAGAGATCTGTATCATTAGCTGTATTAGTCGTTGTAGTTGTTGTAGTTGCTGTAGTTGTTGCAGCTTGTGGTATGTTTGCTATTGCTTGACCGCTCAATAAGGCTTCCTTTTTCTCACGCTGCTTAATGGCTTCTTTGATTTTCACGTTGTTAAAGGCTTGTGATAAATCTGGTTTTGTTTGCAAGCTCTTTATGACTGCTAAACTAATTTTGATCCGATCATCTGTTATAAGAAGTGCCGCGATGGTGGCATAATCATCACTCGTTCCAGACTTTTTAAGCGCACTTTCAAGAAGAGAAATATTATAGACTTCATTATTAATTTGTCCATCTCGCAAGATTAAGACTGCAGCATCTATGTACCCTCCTGTTACCGCGACGCGCAATGCCGAATTAGTATCAGCCTGAGGAAAAACTCGAAAAATAAGTTCTATCATATCCAGCTTATTGCTCCGAACAGCTTGCGAAAGAGCACTTCCTATATCACCCTGATAATCTCGGCGGATGCGATCATTTTCCAGAAAGGCTTTTAGAATTTCCGGCTTCTCAAGCCGAACGGCATGAACAAGTACAGAATATGAACCATGTGCATCTAAGCTCTTCAACCGGTCATGAGCCAAGAAAAGATTTACCATTTTCGGCTGATTATTTGTAACTACCATCATCAGTGCTGCGTTATAACCAATACCAGGATCTACACGATCATCCGCTAAGAGAAGCTTTACGATTTCCTCATTACCATTTTTAACAGCCTCGCTTAAGGGATATAATTCATCTCCAGCATTATCAACCAATGGAAGATTGGGATCAATTTTCCTCGCAGCCAGAATAGTGCGAACAGCATTAATATTATTACTTAATATTGCATCCATTAAAGGACGACCAGATTGCGGTTCGATAGTCTTATTGCTATGCGATGCAGCAGCAGGAGTGGTCGTGGTCGTAGTAGTACCAGTTTGCGGTTGGACAGTCTTATGGCCGGGCGAGGTAGCAGCATGAGTGGTTGTGGTAGTGGTTGTGGTAGTGGTCGTTGTCGTATTTTGCGGCGTCTTTATCTTCTGTTGCTCTTGCAAATATTTATCTGACAATGTTGTTTGACTAATGGGTATTGGAAGCTGAAAATTGTTTTGGCTTACTAATCTTGGCTCTTTGAGATACCAACCTGGCCTAGATTCCTCAGTCGCTGCAAGCTCGTAGGTAACTCCGCCGACAGTGTCAGTTGCATTTGCAAAAATCTTGGCAAAAATATCTCTGGTTGTATAATCTGGAAATTCTGCGATCAACCTGCCATCGCTCTCTATCCGCGCAGGTATAAGATAGGTAACTGGATTCCCCTCTGAATGAGATTTTTTTTCTCTGCTAAATGATCTCTGCCCAGCATAGTCTTTATGATTGGCAGGAAATATAGCACTCAAATTCTTCCCCATTTCTTGTTGAAAAATTTTATCTGCATTTCCATTTGGCAAAATGATTCGTAGGTAAGTTTCTTTTTCCCCTTGTATTGTTTTTTCGTGTTTTTCAATTTTGATGACGGGAACGCTCAATAAGGCTTCCTTTTTCTCACGCTGCTTAATGGCTTCTTTGATTTTCACGTTGTTAAAGGCTTGTGATAAATCTGGTTTTGTTTGCAAGCTCTTTATGACTGCTAAACTAATTTTGATCCGATCATCTGTTATAAGAAGTGCCGCGATGGTGGCATAATCATCACTCGTTCCAGACTTTTTAAGCGCACTTTCAAGAAGAGAAATATTATAGACTTCATTATTAATTTGTCCATCTCGCAAGATTAAGACTGCAGCATCTATGTACCCTCCTGTTACCGCGACGCGCAATGCCGAATTAGTATCAGCCTGAGGAAAAACTCGAAAAATAAGTTCTATCATATCCAGCTTATTGCTCCGAACAGCTTGCGAAAGAGCACTTCCTATATCACCCTGATAATCTCGGCGGATGCGATCATTTTCCAGAAAGGCTTTTAGAATTTCCGGCTTCTCAAGCCGAACGGCATGAACAAGTACAGAATATGAACCATGTGCATCTAAGCTCTTCAACCGGTCATGAGCCAAGAAAAGATTTACCATTTTCGGCTGATTATTTGTAACTACCATCATCAGTGCTGCGTTATAACCAATACCAGGATCTACACGATCATCCGCTAAGAGAAGCTTTACGATTTCCTCATTACCATTTTTAACAGCCTCGCTTAAGGGATATAATTCATCTCCAGCATTATCAACCAATGGAAGATTGGGATCAATTTTCCTCGCAGCCAGAATAGTGCGAACAGCATTAATATTATTACTTAATATTGCATCCATTAAAGGACGACCAGATTGCGGTTCGATAGTCTTATTGCTATGCGATGCAGCAGCAGGAGTGGTCGTGGTCGTAGTAGT